>NZ_FNZO01000003.1:332171-640368 GCF_900109305.1 Paenibacillus sp. cl141a | reverse complement strand
CTTGGTGAGCCGTTACCCCACCAACTAGCTAATGCGCCGCAGGCCCATCCTCAAGTGACAGATTGCTCCGCCTTTCATTATCTCACAATGCTGCAAAATAAATTATCCGGTATTAGCTACCGTTTCCGGTAGTTATCCCAGTCTTGAGGGCAGGTTGCCTACGTGTTACTCACCCGTCCGCCGCTAACCTTCAGGAGTGCAAGCACTCCATCAAGTCCGCTCGACTTGCATGTATTAGGCACGCCGCCAGCGTTCGTCCTGAGCCAGGATCAAACTCTCCAATAAAGTTTGACTTGCTCATTTCAAAGCTAACGTATTAACGTTTGCTTGTATTACATTGACGTGATCCATTTGTTCAGTTTTCAAGGAACTTGTTGGCTGCTTTGCCGATCAAATCTCAATCAGCAGCGCAGGTTTATATCTTATCAAGTATTTAACTTGATGTCAACACATTTTTTCGACGCCGTTCGACAAGCTTCAAAAGCTTTCGTCAAAAGCGACAGTTAGTAATATACCACGACCCAAAAGATATAGCAAGCATTTTTAAAAGAAAATATGTAAAGTTTCGCATAACATCATTGATGACATGATTAATGCCTGTTGTAGATCAATATTCATTCGAGTCTGTCTACCTCACCCGTATAAATTTGCTTCATCATGGAGCTCATTTTGATTTAATTATCATCTCGAAATGTAATTGATTTCCTATTCAAAAGGTTTTAAGGTTAGTTCATCGCTTTTTGCAGACCGACTATATCTATTAAGAAAGGAGTTCGCCGCATGGCAGACAAAAGCATCGCTCTCCAAAAGCCCAAAGACACACCAAGTCCTGCACATGGAGAGGCTAATCAGGCTACAGTATACAAAATTCTAATCGCCATCAGTTTCGTGCATTTGTTTAATGATTCGATTCAGTCCGTGATCCCTGCTATCTTTCCCATATTAAAGGATAATCTGCTGCTTACCTTTACTCAGATCGGTTGGATCTCCTTTGCTATCAACTTCACATCATCTATCATTCAGCCGGTTATCGGGTATGCCGCGGATCGAAAGCCGACACCGATTTTGCTTCCGATCGGTATGTGTTTCACGTTTGCAGGCGTATTTATTCTTGCATATGCACATACATATCTCCTGGTTCTATTCGCGGTCGTTCTGATCGGATTAGGCTCGGCGACCTTCCACCCTGAGGGAATGCGGGTCGCTCATATGGCTGCAGGTATGCGAAAAGGGTTATCCCAATCGATCTTTCAAGTAGGGGGCAATGCCGGACAGTCACTTGCTCCGCTACTAACAAGATACATTTTCGTACCGTTCGGACAGTTTGGCGCGATCGGTTTCACCTTCGTTGCTGCGGCTGGTATCATCGTGCAATCCTATGTTGCGCATTGGTATCACGGCATGCTGAAGGCTGGTTACACATTTAAAAAGAAAGCTGCCGGGCGCATGCTCGATCCCGCCCGCCGCAAGAGCGTGCGCAATGCAACGCTGGTGCTCGTCATTCTCGTGTTTATCCGCTCCTGGTATGGCGCAGCCATTAGCAGCTATTATGCCTTCTACCTCATGGATGCATACAAGATCACGATTGATAATGCTCAGATTTATATTTTTCTGTTTCTCGCTTCCGGAGCTGTGGGCACCTTCTTCGGCGGTCCGCTGGCCGACCGCTTTGGCCGCCGCAATATGATCATGCTCTCCATGATCGGTACGGCACCCATTGCGTTGATTCTGCCGTTCGCCTCGCCATTCTGGGCGGCTGTATTGCTGCTCATCGGCGGATTTGTCCTATTATCCAGTTTCTCGGTCACCGTTGTGTATGCTCAAATGCTGCATCCGGGCAATATCGGTACGGTATCCGGGCTGATCACCGGGTTTGCTTTTGGCATGGGCGGGGTCGGTTCGCTTGTGCTCGGTAATCTCGGGGATGCTTGGGGAATCGGCAATGTGATGATCGCCATCGGCTTCTTGCCGCTGCTAGGTCTGCTTGCCCTGCTTCTTCCGGGTGATGACAAGCTGGATCAGTGGGCACGGGATTAACTGTCTCCGCCAGGTCTCTGTAATCGATCAGGTTGTTTGTATGCTTTAAACATAGTTCTGGTCCTCATAAGACAGGCGCCCAAATCATCCCGCACCGTACGGATCGACTGGGCGTCTGTCTTTTACATTTACATAAAACGGATATCTGCGTCTGTATCGCTAACCTTTCATTCCTTTGATAATCCCAGTCTATAGACATGATATACTAAACAAAATACAAGCCATAGTACGACATGCCAGATACGAGCATACGAACAGGCTAGACCAAAGGAATGTGCGATATGTTGAAAATCCCAGGATATACGATCACCGGCATCGTCTATGAGGATTCATATATAACGGTGGCGTATGCCCGTTCCGAGCGAACCCGGAGAACGATGCTCCTAAAAATTGTAAAAGAAGGTAGCCGTACAACGATCGAGAATGCGAAGCTCATCCACGAATATCATTTCCTCAATGATTTGAATGTGGACGGGCTGTTCAAGCCTGCATCCTACTTATCGTTCAAGACAATGATCGTATTGGAGTTTGAACCCATTCACGCTATAACCTTAAGGGAATATGTACGAATCCACGGCTCCTCGCCCTCGGTATTAATCCCAATGCTTGAGCGTGCTGCCCGCAGGCTGCAGGATCTGCATACCCACGACGTTCTGCATTTAAACATCAGGCCAGATACCCTTCTTGTTCAGGAAAGCACGCAGGACATTTATTTAACAGGCTTCGGATACGCCGTTCGCCGGGATCAATTGAATTTACAGGGGCATGGCAGTCTGGAAGCCAATCCTATCTATATGTCTCCGGAACAAACCGGGAGAATGAGCCATCGCCTGGATGGCAGAGCCGATATCTACTCGCTTGGCGTGACATTCTACGAGCTATTCGCTCATAGACTTCCCTTCACCGCGAACGGTGCACTTCCTTGGGCTCACGCCCATCTTACCATAAGGCCTGATCCCTTCCATGATATTCAGCTGCCTCAATGGATTTCAGAACTTATCCTGAACATGCTGGAAAAAGACCCCGATGACCGCTACCTCGACATGAGGAGCATTGCTGAGAAAATAACTCGGCATCGATTAGCTGCTGAATCAGATCCGGATGCCAAGCGCTGCAGGTATGAAACCAGGCAAAATCCTTCCGCTTCCCATTCATTTCAGCAGCATGAAACACTCACTGATAAGGACGAGGGGGATAAGTCCTTCCAGGAAACCATTCCCTCCATGTCGCTTTCGGGCCATATCGTCAACTATCCGCAAGTGTTGGATTTGGCCGCCATCATGCAGGCATCACATATTTTTAACTCGGAGATCGCAACGGGGCGAGTAGCTGAACGTTTCATGCAGCTCCTGGTCATGAACGCCGGCGCCCATCGCGGTCTGATGCTAATGTTGCAGGACGGCAAATGGTATGTAGAAGCTGCGGCAAAGATGGACGGCAGGCGATGGACAGCTTCTTCTCAACGAACTCTCCTGGAGGATGCCCATGGAGTCAGCCGTCGTTTGCTTATTCAGACAGCGGAATCCCAAGCTGCCCTTCACGGGCCGACTGCCACACCAGGGATGGTTGAGTTGAACTCAACTTCTTCCGCTCAATCGACAGAAGGTTCCGTGCTTTATTTTCCTATCGTTATTCAGGATCAATTGCTAGGAGTATTGTTTCTGCAAAATGAGATGAGCAGAAAAGCGTTTGCCCCCGATCGTTTTCATGTGTTGAGCACCATTGCCTCCCAAGCTCTATTTGCCGTTCATGCGAAAGTCCGCTCCCGTACCGAGCTGCCGCTTTCCGAACATGGCCTCCAATCGGCAAAAAAGCGTGCGGGAGGAGTGCATGATTTAACAGGACGGGAGAAGGAAGTGCTTCGCCTGATCTCGAAGGGTCTCTCGAATAAAGAAATCGCCGCGGCACTTACCATTACCAATGAGACAGTAAAGACCCACATCAAGAAAATCTTCGAAAAACTGAAGGTTGACCGAAGAGGAAAAGCCGCAGCCATCGCTAATACGCTCGGTTTGCTTCACGAGGACCATCCCTTTCCTGAGTAGCCCCTATATCCAGAAGGGACTAAACGCCAGCTATAAGCTGCATTTCTTCGCCTCTACGCTTCTGTTCCACGATCAGTATGCTTGGGCAGCATGTGAATGCTCTTATAATAGATCTAAAAAGCTTACTTAAGGAAGAGACCTTAAGTAAGCTTTTTCGTTTATATGCTCTGTTCAATTACATTTTTAAAACGGTATATAACCGCTGCTACCTCTGCTCGTGTTGCCAATCCTCGAGGCAAGAACCTTCCTCCGGGGTACCCGTTCATCAGCTCGTTCTCGACCACGTCGGATACCTGTTGCTTTGCCCAGGCGGATATGGAGCCTTGGTCTTTGAAGGAAGTTAAGTTTGTACCGGAAACGCTGGAGGAAAGACTCACAAGCTGGCTCGAGTTGGCCAGCATGACAGCCATTTGCTCACGTGTGATCGGATCATCGGGGCCAAAAGCTCGGCTGCTGTACCCACCAATAATTCCATGGGCTAGAGCAGTACGAATCGCGTCGCCAGCCCAGTGATTTTTAATATCCTGGAATGCAGCGCTGTATTGCCCCTTTAATCCCAGGCTCCGTATCAGCAGCGCGACAAATTCGGCCCGGGTCACCGGACGGTCTGGTTTGTAGCTTCCGTCAGGATAACCTTTTACCAGCTTCAGATCATATAGCGCCTGGATGTCAGACTCGGCCCAGTGTCCGGTAATGTCGGTAAGGGCAGGAGTCTGTTTGCTAGGGGGCGGCTGTGCAGCAGACGAACCGCCGTCATTTCCTGGAGCTGGTGTTGTTGGGGTTGAAATCGATCCTGGAAGTCCTTCGTTCTTATCCCCCTTATCTACTGGAGCAGGATTCGGCTCGCTCCCGCCGCTTCCCGGTGTAGGATCAGTCGATCCTGTATCTCCACCACCTGGCCGAGGCGTAACGTTAACCGTTCGAACAACCTCTTCCGCCTCATTGCCGGCACGATCGGCTACCGAATAACGGAGCGTGTATTGTCCCGGTCTGGAAGTATCGACTTTACCTTCAACCTCGATACGATCCGTTAGATTTCCGTCTAGATTGTCATTGGCCATGGCCCCCGGATCCATATAGTCAGAACCTTGCACCAATGAGATTCGAGATTCGCCAAGCAGGGTAATTACCGGCTTTTCACGATCGATATTCGTGATTTCCACCAGTTTCACCGACTCATTGCCTGCATGATCCCGGACATAATAAGTAATCCAGCCATTGTCATGGACCTCCAGCCTATCACTCCAAGGCTCGCCGCCACCGTGTGCGAAATAGGAAGCATCCTGTTGCCCGAAGGCAAGCTTACTCTCAACCAACGGATTCGGAGCATAGACCGAGGCGGTCACCGTGACGTCGGTTTGCGTCGGAACAGACGGTGACACCGCAACCTGAATGACTGGCACCTCTTTAAAAATGTTCATGATTTCAATGGTCTCAATTGTTTTGTTGCCCGCTGCACTCTCGGCGTATACGGTATACCATCCATTCAACTCCGCTTCGAAGGTTCCGTTAAAGTCGTTCCCTTCCGCGTCAAAATAGGACAACGGCTGGATTCCCGGCGCCCACTTCGTAGACATAATCGGACTTAACGTACCGTACACATCAGCCGTTACGGCCACATTCTGGTTTGTCGGATCCTTGATAGAAGGCTGCAGGTGGATGATCGGTTCTTCCCTATCGATGTTGCTTACATGGAAGGATCTAACATTCCCGTTACCGGCACCGTCTTTTGCATATACCGTGTATTCTCCGTTCGCATCCACCGTAAATACATCCTGGAACACGGTGCCCCTTCCTTGCTCGAAGTAAACTTCGTCCTGCACACCGGCGCTCCATTTCATAAGTGAGATCACGCCGGAGTTGTCCATGCCGGATACCCACACTTCGACATCCTGACTCGTCCACGTACCGGGCGTTAGCTTGGGCTCCGATATTATCGGTCTTTCGTTATCCATTCGGGTAACCTCAATGACGGCCACGGCCTCGTAACCAGCATTGTCTTTGATATAAACGGTATACATTCCATTGCTGTCAACGGTAAAGCTGCTATCGGTAAACGGAGTGCCTTCATTGTTGAAATAATCGGGATCATGATGTCCGGCAGCCCATTTCTGCACCGCGATCCCGCTGCCGTTGTCCGTTACATCAAGTTGTATTCGAACGGGGCTGTTCGCCCAATCGGGGTTGTCGAGTGACAGCCGGAGGTTTGGGCCGCTTTTATAAATATTGGTGATTTCTACAGTCTCGATCTGTTCGTTCCCGGCCTTATCCTTGGCATAGACTGTGTATATACCATTCTCTGAAACCGTAAAGCCTGTCCCTTGCAAGGTGTTCCCCTCTGCCGCAAAATATGAGGCCGGCTGCTTGCCCACTGCCCATTTGACGATCTCGGTGCCGCTTTCCTGATCGGAGGCGTCTACAGTAATAGCGATATCCGTCTGCGTCGGCTCTGTCGTGAAAGGCGTCAACGAAATCGCAGGGGGGATATCGTCCAGATTGTCAATCGTGATCTGCTCTGTTACCGCATTCCCCGCTTGATCTTCTGCATAAACGGTGTAGATCCCGTTATCCGTCACTGTAAAAGAATCGCTAAACATAGTTCCGCCGCCATTCTTGAAAAATGCAAGCGGCTGGTTGCCGGCAGCCCACTTCGTGAGCTTAACCCCGCTGAGATCATCTACGGTTGATGCGGTAATTTGGACAGACCCAGCTGTCCACCCCGTCGGCGATGACGTCAGGGTAAGCGAAGGTGATACTCGATCAATGTTCCCGATTTCAATGAACTGCACCATTTCATTCCCTGCACGATCCTTTGCATACCAGGTATACCATCCGTTATTGAACGCGGTGAACATGCTGCCGCCTTGCGGCAGATGGCCGTTATTATGGAAAAGGGACACCGGTTGGCGGCCTTCCGCCCATTTCTCAATCTGGACCCCGCTACCCGTATCATATGCTCGTCCGTTAACAATAACGTTGCCCTGTGTCCAATCTGACGTAGATTGCGACAGAGATACCGATGGCGGGCTATTGTCGAAAAATACGGAGCTTCCATCCGTGGTCGCCGATACGGTCATAGGAATCCCTTCGTCTTGGTATGCAATGCTGAAATGGATCTCCCCTTCCGGATGGTTAGCATCCAGCGTCACAAAGGCCCTCCATTCGTTTCCGACCGCGTTCGGTATAGCGATTGCTTGCATTTGCTGTCCAGCCAGTGTGACACTTGGGGATTGGAGCGCTCGAAGCGATGAAAAGGATAACGTAACCGTATCGCCTGCCCTTGCATAACGCCGATCTGCCCCATGGGACTGAATCGAAGTGCTGCGGATGAGGTCGGCATTCAGGTTGTAACTCACCCGGGAAAGGCTGTAGTTTAATGCCTTGTTTTCGCCGCTCCAAGTTGTCGTATAATAGCTTATTGTAGCCCATAACGCGTTAGCCGGCACCTCTGGACCGCTTAAAATATTGACGCCGTCCACACTGTACGTATACTGCTGATTATCGATGGGTTGATTCTCAAAGACCGCTCCATCAAAGTTACTTAACGTCAGCCACCTCACATCGGCAGGCAGGTCATTCAACCCTCTAAGATTCATCAATTTCTTCTCGGTTGTAATCCCGTCTCGGCTGTAGTAAAGCTCCACCCCGTCAAAATTGATCGGCATGAACGTGACCCAGCGCGCGTTAAAAGGGACTTTATTAAAGTCGTCCAGAACCCTGACGGTGGTACCATCGCTATAGATAGAATGGACTCCGGCAAATCCTCTTGGATCATAAGCGATGGTACCAATCGTCTCGGCCTGCACCTTGAATGCGGAGGCCTGATCTTTCACTGGAATGACCAGGCTGCCTAATAGAAGCGGTACGATCATGGCCATCACAATGAATGTTTGTGCTACACTGCGCTTAATGGCTCTTATCCTCCTTTTTTTCATTTTTTAAACATACAAACTTAGTGAAATAGGAATGTATACCTATATAAAATAGTAGCTTTTGCCTGGGTTGATATGTATCCCCCGTATGAGGGATCTTTGGCGAAAAATGAAAAAAAGACTCGGGTAATCACCTGAGTCTTTTTTGGTATTTCATATGAGTTTGTTTTCACTTTATTTTACGAACCAGCTTAATAAACCAATAAAGGAAGATCCACGGCAAAATATAGGTCGTTAACCATTCGACGCTTCGCTGGATCGCACCGCCTTCCGTCTCTTTGGCAATCCCCCCAACACGGTGAAGATGATGAATAGAGGTACGAGTGCTATGGTAAAATAAATGACGGCTTTTTGGGCTTTCATCTTGGTTCGCCTCCCCGTTTGGCTCATCCATTTCCTTTATATTACAAACGTTCACGCAGCACGCTGTCAAGAAAATAAAAAAGGACTCGGTTGCTAACAGCCGAGTCCTCTATAGTTAAAGCTCTGTCTCTGCCTATCCTTGATTAGATTTTATTCAGATAATCCAGCAAACGGTACACAATTACGGATACCTGTGCCCGAGTGGAAGTCTCGCCCGGTGCGAAGCGGTTGCCACTCACTCCCTTCACCAGTCCTTCGTTTACGGCAAAGGCTACAGCCGCACGCGCATCCTCCGAAATCAGGTTCGTATCGTTAAATGACAAGGAGCCTGCGTCGGAATCCATCTTCAACGCATCCGCGATCATGACTACCATGTCCTCACGTGTCAGCGGATTCTTCGCCCCTGCTTCTTTGCTGCGTGTTTCCCAATCGATGCCTGTCTCGAAAATGCGATCAAGCAATGTAGCAAATTCAGCACGGGTCACCGCATTGTTTGGAGAGAAGCGGCCAGCACCTGTACCATTCGTGATATGCTGCGAGGCGGCAACCTCGATCTCATCCTTAGCCCAGTGGCTGACGATGTCGTTAAAGGTCACGTTATTCTCGGCGGCTGCATAAGAACCCGGTCCGTTGATACGGAACGTGATCGATCCGCGTGCGGCCGATTGCAGCAATCCTGCGGATTGCAGATCGCCTTTGTCCGACTGCACGTAGGCACCCACCTTGCGGGCATCCTTCACTTTGGCCGGATCGTAGTTCAATGTCAGTAAAAGCGGATGTTTGAACTTGTCCCCATGTTTGACTGAAACGATTGGGGATACAGCGTTCAAAGTGTTCCCGGATCCCGCTTTGCTTGCAGCTACGGAAACCGTCAAACTGAATCCGCTGCTTGTCGTGAAATCATCCAAGGCATCGGCAGGCACCGTCAAGGCAAAGCCGTTACCCGTGATAACAAGCGGTTTGCCTGATGCTTTCAGTTTATCGATAGCTGACTTGCCAAGGGTAAGAGCTACGTCGCTGTATTTGCTGAAATCCAGCTTCGATACGTCCAGTTTTACTTCCTTGCTGTCACTAGCAATTCCAGACGCAACCACTGCTTCCGACAGAGCCGCCGTTGCGGACTCGGTGCCATCCGCATTTTTCTTCGTCGTTACTTTGGCATCTCCCGATACTTCGGGAGCCGGAGTGGACGGAGTTCCTGTGGAGCCGCCGCCGGAGGACGAGCCGCCACCGCCTCCTCCGCCGGATCCGCCACCTGGGTTACCTGGGTTACCTGGGTTACCTGGATCCGGGTTCCCTGGTCCAGGCGCGCCTGTCAGCTGCAAGGATACGGAAGCCGTTCCTTGGAGTCCTTGACGGTCTTTGACGGAAAGCTCAACGGTATAGTTGCCTGAAGACAATCCGTCTAAGGCAATGTTAAATGCACCATCCTGCCCGACATCAAAGCTGCCTTCCTTCGCCACTGTTTTATTGGCTCTCTTAATCACATAAGTGGCATCCAGCCATTCGCTGACGTCAAAATCGATGGCCCATTCATCCCACAATGCTGGAACAGCCGTTACGTAGAGATCTTCGATCGTACCGGTAAGAGCTGGATTGTTCTTGCCGGAGATTTTGACATCTGTATTCGTTTGAATCGAAGGTGCTGATCGCTTCACAAAGAAAGGAATCGTGGCATAATCCGAGTGAACCACGAAATTCGTATCCAAGGAAAGAAGCTCGATTGAATATAATCCATCCTGAACCTCTACCTCTTGCCCAGTCGCATAGTCGGCATACTTCCCGTTCCAACCGATCGTAAACGAGGTGTTGGCATCAAAATAGGCTTCTCCCCCAAATATTTGACCGATAATCCCGTCACCGTCAACACCTGCTTCCGGATTAAGGCTGTCATACAAGTCCACGATGACGATCTGCATCGGATTGTAGAATTCAAAAGCCAGGTTGAGCTTGCCCAGCTCACCGGTCTCGGTTAACGGAACATGCGGCAAGTAGGTTTCGGTGTCACTATAGGCTTTTGTATATTTCACGCCCTTGATTTCAAGATTAAAGTACGCAACGTAAGGAACAGAATAGGTATGGGTTCCATTCGAAAACGTGATGTAGCCTTGCTGTTCCGATATCCCGTCTATCCCTTCCGGTACTTGAAGCGTTACGATAATCTCCTCTTGACCGTTGAGGGTGAAGGTGCTTTTATCGGTTGTAACACTTACTCCCGGCGTGACCTGCGTGTTATTGATTTGCACATTAAACGTGCCGCCCGCGTTTCCAATGCTCTCTACCTTTATTTTTTTCTGAACGGTCTTGGCAGACTTGCCGGTAAAGTTGCCGAAATTTATGCTTCCAGTGATGTTTTCCTTTTGGTTGGAAGTTCCGTTCTCTTGATACGAAGTCTTGTCCAAGACCTTCACCAGCGCCTCCGCCTGGATGGTCTGGAGCGCCTGGACGCGTCCGGCCCCTTGATCAGTCACATCGTAGGATTCGGTATTCAGCACTTTGGCGTTATTCATCAAGGCGACTTTGACATCGAACGGAGTCCAGTCGTTGTGCTTCTCCAGGATGAGAGCCGCAAGCCCTGCCACATGCGGGGACGCCATACTGGTGCCTGTTAATCGGTCATAGGACTGACTGTAGTCCGCATCTGCAATGTCCTTCCCGTATGCCGGAACGGATGACAAAATGCTCGTTCCCGGCGCTACCACGTCAGGCTTGATATCCAGCGTCTTTTTGGCTGGGCCTCTGGAGCTGGAATCATTAATCTCATCGCCTGCGGTTCGGTTTTTAATAAAATCGGTGAAATTCACTTTCAGATCCGGGTTGGCATCGAGCAGCGATTTGATATAATCGCCGTCTTCTTTGCTCATACTAAAGGTTGGAATGAAGGCAAAGCTGTCTCCGAGCAAGACGCCGATCGGGCCAGGGTTCTGGTTGAATACGATGGCACCCGTCGCGCCTGCTGCCTTAGCATTCGCAATTTTATCGACGAAGGCGAGTTCGCCGCGTTTAATCAATGCGATTTTGCCCGCTACGTCTTTGCCAGCGAAATCCTCTGGTTTTCCCAGATCCGCATAAATCAGTCCGAAATCCCCATCCAGGACGACTTCCGGGTCCTCGGCGAGATTCCACGCCATTAATTCAAGCTTATACGTAGCATCTACCACGGTAACCGGTGCGGCATCGTCAGCCTGAGGGGCTGCTTCATTGTTGGCAGATTCAACAGGCACTTCATCAGTGGCTGGCTCTTCTGCTGCGCCGTCACTCAATTGAACTGACTCCTGCTCCGGATTGACGGAAGGTGCTGTCTCATCCATAGCAGCCGCGTCGTCGGTCGATGCCGCCTGGGCAGCTTCATCGAGCTGTGCTTCTGCCTGCTCGTTAGGCGTGACAGATGGTGTTGGCCCTGCTCCAAGCTCAACCGTGCCATCATTGTTTTCAATGGGCTCGCCCGGCGATTCCGCGTCCGTGAAAAAGTGCGATGTTGCCGCCATTTCGTCGCTTGGCCCCGTGGAGTTTCCTACCGTAATCGGAAAAGCCGCCGCCCCCGGCGATCCAACCGTCCAGCGGTTTGGCCCTGTATTGCCGCTTGCAACGACTGGCGTGACGCCAGCCAGCGCAGCATTGTTAAGTGCTACGGACGTTACATAGTCCGGATCATTTCGGGAATTGCCCAGGGAGAGGTTGATTACATCCATTCCGTCCTGAACGGAACGGTCAATACCTCCCAGCACCCAGCTGGAATAGCCGCTTCCGTACGGCCCAAGAACGCGGTAAGCATAGATATCCGCTTCGGGTGCAATGCCCACGACTCCATATTCGCCGGCATCGCGTGCTCCGATGGTACCCGCTACGTGCGTTCCATGATCGGTCCAGTACGTGCTCCCCCTGTCATCGACCTGTGGGGGATTGGAAGGATCATTCTCCCAGTCGAGCGGAGTCGTCTCATAGGGATCATTATCATTGTCAACAAAGTCGTACCCGCCTTTATAAGCATCCTTCAAAACCGGGTGAGCGTAATCAATACCTGTATCAATAACGCCGACTTTAATGCCTTTGCCCGTATATCCGAGATCCCAGACATCGGGAGCACCGATGAAAGGCCCCGTGTCTTTCATGTATGGATTCACTTCGCCCTTCGGGCCAACCGTTACCTCCAGATCGGGATAAACGCCTAGAACGCCAGGGATATCCAGCAGCGCTTCAACCTTGCTGCCGTCGATCTCCATGGACACCCCGTTGAATGCGTAGCTATATTGATCGGAGATTTCATGCGTGATGTTCTTCGTGTTCAGGCTGCGTATAAAAGTCTGCTGCTCCAACTCTACCTGTGCCTCGACCTTCGCCTCTGCGGAAGAACTAAAGGATTGGCCCTGTATAGAGGAAAGCCCTTTGGCCAAAGCCACTGGTTCGGTCGACAATTCTACGATGACCCTTGTAGGACCCCCGGCCGATTTTTGCAAGCTTTGATCAAGCGTGGGAAACTCCGCAAGCTTAGCTCGCTGTTTCAGCATATCCTTTAACTGCCTAGCTTCTTCGGCACTGAGCGGATTGTCCAGCTCGATCTGCCGTTCAGACGGAGCCGCCCCGGCCGCTGGTGCAACCAATGATAACGTTAAAACAAAACTTAGTAGTGCAGACCACAACTTTTTACTCAAGGCTTTGCCCCTCCCATAAGGTAGATTTCCCAATCAAATCAGGGTCCGGGATGTCATCAGCATATCTGCGCTGCCTAACGATGGTATCCACTCCTTTCCGCATAAGACTGACCCGTGGTAAATTATTCTAGAATGCAAAATTAGATTCCTTCATCCTTTTCTGTATGTTTTTGTTAAATTCAGTCGAAAGTTTAGGAGCTTTTGACGAATGATCGAAAACGTCATAGATTCAAGGAAAATATGGCTTACATCGCAAGTAAGGGAGGAGAAAGGAATTCAGGAAAAAGAAAGAACCGAGGCTATCGATAGCCTCGGTTCTTAGGGAGTTGCAACTAATATTGAAAATATATCCAGGGTGTGCTGTTATTCGTTCAGCAACCGCACGAACTCTTCTTCATCCTCCAGGATGTCGATGCCGAGCTGCTGGGCTTTGGCCAGCTTGCTGCCGGCTTTTTCGCCTGCTATGAGGAGGTCGGTTTTCTTGGACACGCTGCCGGTGACTTTGGCCCCGAGCGCTTCCAATCGTTCGGTTGCCTCTTCGCGGGTCAGCAGATGGAGGGTGCCTGTCAGCACGACCGTTTTGCCGCTGAAGTAGGAATCCGTGCTGACCGGCTTCGGCGCTTCCGGCGCTTTTGCTTGGACGCCCAGCGAGAGCATCTTCTGGATGCTCGCTTGGGCAAACGGGTCGGCGAAGTATCCCGCGATGCTGTCGGCCACGATGCCGCCTACGTCCGGCAGCTCCACCAATTCTTCCGCGGACGCTGCCATCACGCGGTTCAGATCACGGTAGTGATCGGCCAGCATTTTGGTTGTGGATTTGCCGGTGTTCGGTATCCCCAGCGCAAAGAGGAACGATGCAAGATCCCGCTCCTTGCTCTTCTCGATGGCATCCAGCAGATTCTGGGCTTTTTTCTCGCCGAAGCGCTCCAGCTTCAGCAAACTTTCAAAAGATAGCGTGTAAAGATCAGCAGGTTCTCTCACGCCCAGTTCATCATATAACTGGATCGCGGTTTTATCGCTGAACGTCTCAATGTCCATGGCGTCCCTGGAGGCAAAATGCGTGATCCGGGCTACGATTTGCGGCTTGCACCCCGTCTTGTTGTTGCAGAAGAGGTGGGCGCCGCGCTGCTCCAGCGGAAACCCGCAGGATGGACACTGTTCCGGATACAGGATCTCTTCGCCATCCTGCTCCTCCGTCACTTTGCCGAGGATCTCGGGAATGACGTCATTCGAACGGCGAATGAAGACCCGCGAGCCCAGCGCGAACTTGAGATTTTTGCGCTCAATATCCCCGATATTGTTCAGCGTGCAATTCTGCACCGTAACTCCGGCAAGCTCAACAGGCTCTACACGGGCTAGTGGCGTGATTTTTCCGGTCCGTCCCACATTCCAGGTAACCGACTGCAGCACAGTCGTGGTTTCTTCCGCTTCAAATTTGTAAGCGACCGCCCAGCGCGGGAACTTGTCGGTATATCCGAGCACATCGCGGATGCGGAAATCGGTCACCTTCACAACCGCCCCGTCAATGAGGTAATCGAGCTCGGAGCGGCGTTTTTCGATATCGGCCAGCTGCTCCATCACATCATCAAACTGCTCGAAATAGAAGATGTACGGGTTGACCTTGAGCCGGTTCTCGCGCAGGAAATCCATCATTTCCTTGTGGTCGGCAAAAGTGATTCCATCCGAGTAGCCGACATTGTAGAAGTACGCGTTCAGCTTACGCTCGGCCGTCACCTTCGGATTCAGATTGCGAAGCGCTCCTGCAGCAGCATTGCGCGCGTTCTTGAGCGGCTCGGCCGCGGTTTGATTGTATTGTTCCAGCACGGACAGGTTCATGATGCCCTCGCCCTGCACTTCGATCGTGCCTTCCGTATATGGGATCGTCATTGGCACCGACTTGATGGTCTTCACCTGAGCCAAAATGCCTTCGCCTACCGTTCCGTTCCCCCGTGTCGATGCTTGAACCAGCTTGCCGTCCTGATAGGTCAGATTCAGCGTCAGCCCGTCAAACTTCAGCTCCAGTGCATAACAAGGCGCCTTGAGAGGATTGCCGGGATTCTTCGTATTATAGTCATTGACCAGCCTGACCACGCGATCATGCCAGGTACGGAGCTGCTCGATGTTCTGGGCTTTATCGAGACTCCATAACGGAGCCAAATGGCGGTGCGGGGCAAACCCCTTCAGAATCTCCCCGCCCACCCGCTGGGTCGGAGAATCCGGGAGCGTCACTCCGGTCTCTGCCTCCAACGCTACCAGCTGGTCGTACAGGGCGTCATACTCCTTGTCGCTTACAAGCGGCTGATCCAGCGTGTAGTAATGGTAATTGTAATTGTTCAGCTCCGCAATGAGCTTCTCCATCTTTTCCTTGAAATCCATGCAGGGGCAATCCTCCTTCAATATAATAAGGCCATCATGGGTTGTGTTTCGTTATGCATATTCTCCTAGTTCTATCCCTTATTCCACCTTCGTAATCGGCGCAAAGCCGGCAAGCAGGCGTTTCACGCCCACAGGCGCCGGGAATGCAATCTGCAATTCCATGTCGTTGCCGCTGCCCTTCACCGCTACGATCGTACCGGTTCCCCATTTGCCATGGGCGACTTTGTCGCCGGCCTTAAAAACGCCGCTGCCCGAGGCAGCAGCGGGACGGGATGACCCACCGGTTGTCATCGTCACCCGGCTCTTCGGCGCGGCTTGCGCGGAAGCGGTCGATCCGCTGAGGGAGAGGTCCACGCTGCGGCCGCCGCCAAAGTTGCTGCCTCCACCGCCGCCGAAGCCGCGTCCCGCATAGGATCCGCCCACATTGCTTCCGCCGCCTCGGCGGTAGCGGTCATGCGCCATCTGGGTGTCTTCCTTCAGCTCTTCCGGAATCTCCTCCAGGAATCGCGATGGCATATTCGCCGTCGTGCGGCCAAATAAGGTACGCATGCGCGCACAGGACAGGAACAGCTGCTTCTCTGCACGCGTAATCCCTACATAAGCAAGCCGGCGCTCCTCTTCCAGCTCCTCGTTATCCATAAAGGCACGGCTGTGCGGGAATACCCCTTCCTCCATGCCGATGATGAATACCACCGGGAACTCCAGGCCTTTGGCGCTGTGCATGGTCATGAGCACGACAGCATCGTCGCGGTCTTCCTCGTCATCGTTCATCGAGTCGATGTCCGCGATCAGCGCAAGATCCGTGAGGAAGGAGACGAGCGACTTATCTTCGTTGTTCTTCTCGAACTCTTGCGTCACCGACAGGAACTCGTCGATATTTTCGAGGCGGGATCTGGATTCGATCGTATTCTCGTTCTGGAGCTCGAGGCGGTACTCGGACATCTCGAGTATTTTTTCCGTAAGCTCGGTCACCGACAGAAACTCGACCATTCGGCTGAGCGCGGCGATCATGTCGTAGAAGCCCACCAGCGCATTGCGCGTCCGTCCGGCAAAACCAAGGTCGTCCACGATTTCCAGCACGCGGAAGATCGAGATGCCCCGCTCTCCGGCTGCTGCAGCCAGCTTCGCGACGGTTGTGTCGCCGATGCTTCTTTTTGGCACGTTAATGATCCGCGTCAAGCTGATATCGTCGTCCGGGTTGGAAATCAGGCGCAGATAAGCAAGCAGGTCCTTGATCTCTTTGCGATCGTAGAACTTGATGCCGCCGACGATCTGGTACGGAATATCCGACTTGATCAGAATTTCCTCGATCACCCGGGACTGCGCATTGGTCCGATACAGAATCGCGTGGTCCTGATAGCTCTTGCCGTCCTTGATATTCTTGCTAATTTCCGAGGTGACAAAATACCCCTCATCATGCTCCGTATCCCCACGGAATACCTTGATCTTCGGTCCTTCGCCCTGCTCGGTCCACAGATTCTTCGGCTTGCGGCCCGTGTTCAGGCCAATAACATTGTTGGCAGCGTTCAAAATGTTCGCTGTCGAACGGTAATTCTGCTCCAGCAGAATCGTGCGCGCCTCCGGGTAATCCTGCTCAAAATTCAGGATGTTCGTGATATCCGCGCCGCGCCAGCGGTAGATCGACTGGTCGCTGTCCCCGACAACGCAGATGCGGTGATGGCTGTCCGCCAGCATGCGACAGAGCATGTACTGCGCTCGGTTTGTATCCTGGTATTCATCCACGTGGATGTACTGGAATTTGCGCTGGTAGAAGTCTAGAACCTCCGGCACTTCCTTAAACAGCTGGATCGTGGTCATGATCAGATCGTCGAAATCGAGCGAATTGTTGCTCTTCAAGCGTTTCTGGTATTCGGTGTAGACTTTGGCTACGAGGGTTTCAAAATAGTCCCCGGCTTTCTGTTCATACTGCTGCGGGGAAATCAGCTCATTCTTGGCCGCGCTCATGGCCGCTTGGATCGCCTTCGGCTCGAATTTCTTCGGATCGATGTTGTGTTGCTTCATCACGTTCCGAATTACGGACAGCTGGTCTGTCGAATCCAAAATACTGAAGTTCGAAGTAAAGCCGATCCGCTCAATGTCTTTGCGCAAAATCCGTACGCACATGGAGTGGAACGTCGATACCCAAATGTCCTGGCCTTCCCGGCCGACCAGCTTGGATACACGCTCCTGCATCTCGCGGGCTGCCTTATTCGTAAACGTAATCGCTAGGATGCTCCATGGTGCGGCTTTGCGCGTGGCGATCAGGTAGGCGATCCGGTGCGTTAGCACCCGTGTCTTGCCGGAACCGGCTCCGGCCATAATGAGCAGCGGTCCGTCGGTTGCTTCAACGGCCTGGCGCTGCTGCGGATTGAGACGTCTGACGGCGTCGTGTATGTCAATGGAATGCATAAACATTGCCTCCTAATAGGTGTAGATTTGATAAGGGGAAACTTGAGTAAAAGTAAAAATCCAATAAAAAATGGGATATAGTCTAGCAGATGGATTTGATTAAAGATGATGAATCGCACTGAATGCTGCCTGTCTATGGCACGTTACGTTCTGCATGGATATTCAATGAACCATATATGCTTAAAAAAGCGACTATAGAGCCTGAGCTGGCCGGCTTAACGCGACTCTATATTTTTCAGCAGATCAGTTAATAGTTCCATCAGCCCTTCACGGCCTTGACCGTCTCGAGCGCCTGCTCCAGATGATCGTACACCACGTTGCCCACAACGATCGTGTCCGAAATAGCTGCAGCCGCCAACGCCTGCTCGGCATTGGTTATTCCGCCACCGTAGAACAACCGGGCGTTATCCAGCGACCTTCGAACCGTACGGACCGTTTCCATGTCTCCGAACGCGCCGCTGTATTCCAGATACACGATCGGCAGATTCATCAGCTTGTCTGCAATCTGGGCATAAGCGGCAGCCGCACTCGCTTCAATCGAAGTCTCTGCACCGGTCAATTTCGCCACTGCAGCGTTCTCGTTCAACACGATATACCCCTCGGTCACGACCAGATCCCACGGGATCATGTACCCGTAGCGTTCGATTCCCTCGCGATGCCGGCCCATGATCCAGGTCGGATCCTGCGTATTCAAAACCATCGGGACCATATATAGATCAAATCCGGGTACAACGGCTTCCAGATCGGATACTTCCTGCACGCACGGCAGCTCGTAACGCCGAACTCGGGACAGCAGATCCACGGTATTTTCATAAGTGACTCCGGTTGAGCCTCCGACCATAATGGCATCGGTTCCTGACAAGCATACCGCATCAAGGGTCTCGTCATCGATCTCCTTGTCGGGGTCCAGCTTAAACACATGCCTCCAGGATTGTATCATCTCTTTCAAGCGTCATTCCTCCACGTTCACGGGTTACTATCATACTAAAATAAGTCTATGCTAGCACGGTAAGCAAGTCAATTTATGTTCGTATAAAATGCGAACATTTTTTTGGTAATTGCGGTTTATCGGATCAGCCGATATACGTACCGCGCCGCTGGAAAGGGATCCGGGCGGATGCCTCGTTAAGAAAAGCGTCTACCGACGTACTATCCCAGACATATAAATGGTGGCTTTCTGTGATATCAAGTAGGCCAAGCTTCGAAGTTTATACTTTCTGATAGCTTGAAAAAGCCCGCGATCTCTTATGGAGATCACGGACTTCCATCCCAGCATTATTATGGATGCAAACAAACTTTTCCGCAGACAGACGCGATATGAGGCGTGCCATGTAAGGTACGTCTACTCCAGTCGCTTTGTCATGGTATATCTCAGGCTGTTCCGCTCCAGTTCCGGCTCCGTCAGCAGATCCGAGTAGACTCCGTAAACGCCCCATTTTTCATAATTGTTCACGGTGTTCGTGTCATTGATGGTGTGGACATAGGTCACGGCTCCCGCTTGCCTTAGTTTGGCTACAAAATTCGGGCTGACCTTGTACTCCGGCATGGTAACCGCGTCAATGTGGTTATCCCGGACGAAGGCTGTGATCTCAGCAGGTGAGTCCTGCGTGGCATACAGCGTATATATAATCGATTGAAACGGGTAGATGTCCTGAACCATATCAAGCATCGGCTCATTGTAAATTTGGACGACGACCCGATCCAGGAGCTTCGGATCCCGTTCTTTAGCAGCGTTTACAATCTCCGCGAACAGGTACTGTATATCCGGGTCCTTCTGCTCCTTCGTATCCGTCACGATGTAGATATCGGGATGACGCTCCATCATATCCATAATCCCCTCAATATCCATCGGCTGGTATTGTTCCAAAATCGGCGTGTTAATGAATTCCTCATGGCTTAAGCGGGCGGCCTGCTTATCGTCCGGAAGCTTCTCCTTCTGACCCAGCTGCTGCGTCATGCTCTCCGTCCACTCATGCCTGGCTACGACTTTGCGATCCTCCGTCAGCATCAAATCAATCTCGAACACCCTGGTGCCTTTCTCATAGTTAACAACCATGGCTTCATAAGCGTTCGTATAGGACTGTTCGCCGATGCTTCCCATGGCATGGGCAATCAAGCGATAGGCCGCGAATCCTTGCGGCGCTTCCTCTTCCATCTCCAGATGGGTCAGAAGCAGTATCATAATGGCGGAAAATAATAGTAGGACAGCTGCGATCCGTTTCATGGTATCCCCACCCTTTGTTTCGTTCATTGCTGTTGCTAGGTAAATACCCGGTTAATGGAGGGGCCAAACAAAAAAACGCCACTTGGCGGCTGCCAAATGACGGAACGATTTTTGTAAATACTACGGATCACTAGCTCTTGGCCTTCAAAAGGTGAATATACCATTTCAATCCCGCGTTGTGGTTAAACACGCTGACTTTATCTACGACGTCAAACCCATCACAGCTCTCGATTTCGCCGATCTTATGCTCTACCATGAGATAATCGGGATCCTGGATGTTCTTATGTGAATATAGGGAAGAGATGATGACGCCATCCGGGGTCAGATAACGGGCATATTCCAACAGCTTGCTAGCGGTATTGGGCACGTACTGCAGCGATTCATTAAAAACGATGACGTCGTAGCTTTTATGAGGAACATAATGATTGATGTCCGCGCGCTGAAATAAGTCCCTTGACGTTTTGCCGGATGCGATTCTGATCGCTTCCTCGGACAGGTCTACACCGGTATAATTCGATTTCTCATCTTCCAAGAGCATGTCATACAACAGGCCGGCCCCGCATCCCATATCCAGAATGCCCTCTTCCCCAAGATACTTTCGGATGTAACCGTACACGACCGAGTATCTGGCATATTCCGTGATATCCGATAAATAATCCCACATGCGGGATCTGTATTCTTCGTCCCATTGCTCTTGGCTGCTTTCGATGAAATCCTGGACCTTGGCGTTTTCCATATCAATTCCTCCCCTAATGCGTATTGGATGTGATCCTTCCGTTAGGCAAATGAAGCGGCAAGATAAAAACACGGTTATTTTGAATACATTAGAAATCTCCATAACACTGAGATTGGACCATCATAACCAACCTGCGACTCTAGTAATGAACAAACTCTAGCAACACATTGACGAGCCCATTATTTCATTATAATAGTGTTATAGTTATATTTTGTAAATCATTCCAGACTACTATTGTCCGCTGTGTTGTACATGCATACTTTAGTGAGAGGAGTGGATCGAATGTCCGAAGTTTTTCTCGGGTATGTCACAGACTTACAGGAAGCGACAACATTCGGTATCTCTACAAGAGGCGAGGGGGACTTGGTAAGCAGCTTTAGTCGAAATATGCTTCTAGGACAGGTAGATAAAAGACGCCATCCGGCTCATGCCGGATGACGTCATCATAAATTACTATCAGTATGCGTTTTTGAATCCGTTGCGGATCGTGCGCAGAATGATTTTGATATCAAACAGAATGGACCAATTCTCGATGTAGAAAATATCGTGCTTGATCCGCTCCTCTATCGAAGTGTCCCCGCGCAGGCCGTTGCTCTGCGCCCACCCCGTGATGCCCGGGCGTACGTGGTGTTTCACCATGTACTTCGGAATCTCCTCTTTGAACTGTTCAACGTAATAAGGTCGTTCCGGTCTTGGGCCCACCACGCTCATATGTCCGAACAGGACATTAAAGAACTGCGGCAGCTCATCCAGACTGGTCTTCCGGAGAAACGAGCCGAACTTGGTGCGGCGCGGATCATTCTCCACCGTCCAGCCCGTATCCGGGGCCCCTTCCGGCAGCGGCTTCATCGAACGGAATTTATACATATAAAAGTTCCTGCGGTTCAGCCCGACCCGCTCCTGCTTGAAAATGACAGGGCCCCGGGAGGTCAATCGGACACCAAGGTAAATCCCGATCATCACCGGCAGGGTGAGGATAATCGCCACTAACGAGAATACGATATCAAACGCCCGCTTGAACAGTCGGTTTGCCGCTAGATCCAGCGGGATATCGCGCACGTTGATCATCGGCATGCCCGCAAAGTTATCAAACACCGGCCGTGCCGGGAGATAATCGAAAAAGTCCGGGATGATTAGCGTTCGGACACCGGCTTTTTCACAAGCAGCAATGATCTCCGGATACTTGTGATGCGCATTCAGAGGAAGTGCTAGTACGACCTCATCGACAAGCTTTTCGTTTAGCACCTTATGTAGATCGCCGACCGAGCCCAAAATGGGTTTAAGCCGTCTCGCCTCGATGTCGTCCCACTTCTGGTAATCATCCAGGAAACCGATGACTTCATACCCCAGCTCCGGGTATTGCTTCAGATTTTTGAAGAAGCGCTTGCCCAGCGACCCTGCACCCACGATGAGCACAAATTGGCGGTTGTAGCCTTTTTCCCGAAAATGCTTGAGGGATTTCTTGAGGAAATAACGGTATAGGATGATGAATGCTACGTTGAGAATCATGTAGATGGCGAGATACCAACGGGAGATATTAATCTCCTTCACATAGAACATCAAACTTAACAATATAAACATCCCAATGAAATGTGTCTGGAATATTTTCAGAAACTCATCTGCAAAGCGTTTTTTCCGTTTGGGTGAATACATCGAAATCATGGTACCAACTACCACTGCTATCGCACCATAAACAATACTCCATATTGCATAAATACCAATTGGAAGCGGGTTATGGAACATGAGCCATCCACTCTCGAATTTAATCCACCACGCAAGCAAAAAAGAAAGTTGAATAAAAGCAAAATCAGTGATCATGTATAGTTTTGGCAGGAAGGCTTGATTCTTACGGATCATGATTTCACCTCCACTCCACCTGAAGATTGCGCTATCGTTGCTGGACGAATGGGCTTAAGCCGGTTCGTAAGCAGGGATAAGAGCAATTTCAGACCAACGCCCGCATACACGGCTCCATTAACGAATATGTTGTATTTCTGCCGGTAATGCTTCCGATGAAAAAGAATCATCGCCCGATGGAACTCATAAATGATTTTGAACGGCCGGCGCCGGGCGCTGCCGCCTTTATAATGGATAATCGTCGTCCGAGGATAATAGTGAATGCCCCATCCCGCCTGCTTGATGCGATAGCACCAGTCGATATCCTCCCCGTACATAAAAAACGTCTCGTCCAGCCCGCCCACCTGCTCAATCGTCTCGCGGCGTACCAGCATGAACGCACCGACCAAACAATCCACCGGATACTCTACCTCCGGATTCAAATACCCCAGCTGATACTGGTTAAACTCCGGCTTGTTCGGGAACAGCTTGCTGAACCCAAAAGCATAATAGAAGGACGCCGAAGGCGTTGGGAACCCTCTTTTGCAGGCCTTATCCAGCGAGCCGTCCGGAAGGACGATTTTGCAGCCGGAAGCGCCTATGATCGGATTGTAGTCCATAAAAGCGACCATCGTCTGGATCGTATCCTGCTGGATAATCGTGTCGGAATTTAGCAGCAGCATATAGCGGCCTTCCGCCACTTCCATCCCTTGATTATTCGCTTTGGCAAAGCCGGTATTCTCCGTGTTCTCGATCAGCTTGACCTGCGGGAATAACTCACGGATTATCTGAACGGACTCGTCCTTCGAGTGGTTATCTATCAGAATCACTTCGTATGTATATTCCGTCTCTGATGCAAACACGGATCGCAAACAGTCCACCGTCAGCTGACAGGTATTGTAGTTCACGATTAAAATGCTTAAATCCATTGAATAACGTCTCCTGACAAATATAGTAATCTATCGACATTATAACATATCATTCTTAAAGATGTGTGCATATCCTAAGGAAAGGATGAGAACTGAACTCCCCGTTAAAACGGGAAGATTTGGAGTTTTTCTGCATATATATCGATGAGGGACCATCCCGCGCTGAACGCTGCATAGCAAGGCACTAATCCTAACGACTGTAAAGAATACTATGTCATCGTTGGGTAAGGGATATCGCCGACACGCCAAATTCGTTCTATCAAGTTATCCACGGCAAATTAACCGAGACCTTTCGGCACCCGAAGTTCCCGAGCCGGGATTCCTCAGGGATCCGAATATTTTTATGGAGTACATGATCTGGAAAACGATCCGCTTTTATACGAAGGCGAAGTCGTTTTTCATTACGGACTGTTCTGGGAAGCCTTGTAGTGGATCCAAGGACAGGAACCGGGGATTACCGAGAAATATGGGGCCATGGAGGCTGATTCGGGGGACGCCGCCGGGATTAATCGGTTTCGTTACAATAGTTACATATGGTATGATAACAGTACTTAGGGACCGGCAGCGATGATCCGAGCGCAATCACCGCGAATGAAGCGGTAGCAATACACAGAAATAGACCGCTGTCCTGACGAAAGCGGTCTATTTCCATTAGTATACAGAGAGAACTGTACAAAGAACCCGGGGGGCTTATTCTTTGAAAAAAACAACATGTCTCGTACTTTTATCCACCTATAACGGCGAAAAATACATAGCAGAGCAATTGGATAGCTTGCTGAAACAAGAAGGAGTTGAGTTTCATATCCTCATTCGGGACGATGGCTCACAGGATTCCACGGTTAATGCCATTAGTAATATAAGAGAACATGTATCCGTGCCCATAAAAATGCTTGAAGCAAAGAATTCAGGAGCAAAGACCAGCTTTTTCGAGTTGCTAAGAATCGCTTCCAACGAGTATTCCGAATTTGAGTATTTTGCTTTTTGTGATCAGGATGATGTATGGAAGCCCAATAAGTTACAAAGAGCCGTCACTTTATTGAGCCAAGAAGATTCGAATAGTCCCTTAATGTACTGTTCAGCAACCCAAATGGTAGATGCTAAACTCTCTCCTCTGAAGGTCTGGCCATCGCCCCCCCGGAAAAAGTTAACCATGTACAATGCTCTTGTTGAAAATGTAGCCGTCGGCTGCACGACCGTTCTGAACAAAAAGGCTTTCGATCTCATCGCCTCATCCCTTCCTTCCAACACAGATAAAGTTATCATGCATGATTGGTGGGCTTACTTATGCGTTTCTACATTCGGAAAGGTGATATTTGATGAGGAGCCGTTTATCCTATATCGACAGCATTTAAGTAACGTGCTTGGCGGTCAGACCGACAACTGGATCACAAAATGGAAAAAAAGATTCCGACGCTATTTCCAAGGACAAAATCACTATATTATTAGCAATCAGGCCAAAGAATTTTTTTACAACTTTCATAATCAGCTGGATGAGGACAAACGCATTAATTTGCAAAATTTCATTCAAATGAATGCAAAACATAGATTAGCAAGACTTATCTACGCAATACACACGCCTTTTTTCAGACAAACAACAGCCGATGATTATATACTGAAGCTTATAATTTACACGGGTAAAATTTAGTTTGCATGTAATAAAAAGCACTGTAATGAACAGTGCTTTTATAGTTAACCCGTTCTCATAGGCAATAGTTCCATATAACGAGCCCTTGGTTGTATGTTGCCCTACTAAGCTAACTTTAATCTTTGAGAAAGTTTACTAGATGCCCTGTACAAATACATAGATAACCAAAAAATAAGAATAGAAACTATTGTAAACAAAGCATACGTCTCGATCTGCGAGAGGGACAGCGTATCAAATCTAACCAAAAACTGTCCTATTAGATTATGATGAATGATAAATGCTGCAAAAGAGTACTTGCTTATAAAACTAAATGACTCTTTTAGTTGATTCATCTTTATGAACTGTGTAAGGTAAGCAAGAACAATAAAGAGCGAAGATCCCAATATAAACGTCACGTAGATATGAGGAATGTCTACCTTAACGATAAATAATAATAAACTAACTATTATAGCAGGAATGAGATACCAAAGTCGTTTTAATTTTTCAGAGTACTGAATATACATCATACCTAACAACATTTCTGGTAATCGCGTTAAGGGGTTGTGTACTACATCAATTCTGAAAAGAGTATTATAGTTCTCCACTGTTAGAATATAGATTACTAAGGTTACAATAGTAGTAAGTACAGGATATTTAAGAACTAAGTACCTTAAGACAGGGAATATTAAATACATAATAATAATAAATCCTAAGAACCATTCCCCTACTAGATAAAAATTCGGAATCTTATAATATAAAAAACCGTCAAAACCAATTAACGTAAAAATCATTTTCCATGGCTCCACATTATGGTGAAGCCCCTTATTAATAACAAACAAAACAAAGAAAGTAACAATATAACCTATCCAAAACAATGGGAAAATCGATAAAAATCTCTTTACAAGGAATTTTTTTAATGAAAAATTTTCTTTGTAACTATACATCAGTGACGCACCGGATAAGATAATGAATAAAGTTATACCTAGTGAACCAATATTATCATTCTTAAAATTTTGAATAAAAACTCCTGATGAATTGATAGCATGGAAACCCAATTGTTGATTGAAATGATAAATAATAATCATGAAAATCGATATTGCTCTTAAAAAATCAAGATAGAACAACCTTTTATTCTTGTGGGACATTCGATAATCACCTTTCAGATATGGTTTATCTTTTATATTTTCAACAATAACATATTATAGATGAAAAGAGCTCTGTTTCAACAGAGCTCTTCTAAATGACTACCCTTTTGAGGTAGACGAAAAATCCCTCAAAAAGTCACGCAACCCTTCACGCCAGGGGCGCAAATCCGTTAGCCCATTCGTTCGAATTGATAAATGATCCATTATGGAATTCCGGGGGCGGCGAGCAGGCAAAGGAAATTCCTCAGTTGTACATGGATTTACTCTAACAGAATAGCGCTTTTTGGAGGTTGACTCCAACTCGACAAAAATGGCCTTGGCAAACTCATACCAGGTAC
Organism: Paenibacillus sp. cl141a; assembly: GCF_900109305.1. Classification (NCBI taxonomy): domain Bacteria; kingdom Bacillati; phylum Bacillota; class Bacilli; order Caryophanales; family Paenibacillaceae; genus Paenibacillus; species Paenibacillus sp. cl141a. The sequence continues at coordinate 613,722 of NZ_FNZO01000003.1, read as the reverse complement.
ATGATTCCGTATTGGATGTGTGATAAATCCCGTATTTCTCCGTCTGAATCAGCTCGAGCAAAAATCCTACTAAATCCACTGTATAGGTAGGCGATCCCTTTTGGTCATTCACCACATTAATAACAGGACGTTCTTCAGCTAACTGCAACATTGTTTTCACAAAGTTTTTACCGTGCATACCATACACCCACGAGGTTCTCACGATAAAATAGGCCGACGACAAACTCTGAACCAGAATTTCGCCAGCTCGCTTAGACTTACCGTAAATTGTCTGAGGATTCGTATTATCATATTCATGGTATGGGCTTTCGGAATTTCCATCAAATACATAATCAGTGCTGATATAACAAAATTTGGCCCCCACCCGTTCACTGGCAAGTACCATGTTTCGTGTTCCCGTCGCATTTACAGCGTAGGCTGCATCCACCTCTTGCTCTGCCAAATCAACAGCGGTAAATCCCGCACAGTGAATAACAGCTTCTGGCTTATGTTCATTCAATGTCATTAAACATGCGGCTTCATCTGTGATATCCAGCAAATTCCGGTCGCAGGCAATAACAGTATGCCCCACTTTTCGAAAAAGCGAGACCACATCCGATCCAAGTTGTCCTGCCGCCCCGGTTACCAGCACTTTCATTCTTGATCACCCAATCGCTCTCCATACTGTTTCACGAAGTAATCTAGATAGGCCCCGGTTTGTATCCGTGTCCACCAGTCTTTATTATCTAAATACCAGCGAATCGTCTTCTCAATCCCGGTCTCAAAAGAATGCTTTGGCTTCCAGCCAAGTTCGGTCATCGTCTTAGTCGGGTCTATCCCATAACGGCGATCATGACCTGGGCGATCCTTGACATGAGTAATTAGTGATTCAGGCTTGCCAAGCTGCACCAAAATTGTTTTCACAATCTGCAAATTTGTCCGCTCGTTATTTCCGCCAATGTTGTACACTTCGCCATTACGCCCTTCATGGATAACAAGATCAATCGCACTGCAGTGATCTTCGACATATAGCCAGTCACGGATATTTAATCCATCCCCGTATACAGGAAGCTGTTCATCCGCCAACGTTTTAGAAATCATCAGGGGTATTAACTTCTCAGGGAATTGAAACGGTCCGTAATTGTTGGAGCAGCGCGTAATATTGATTGGTAGTCCGAAAGTCTCGTGATAGGCGCGAACCAGCAAATCTCCACCCGCTTTGCTTGCAGAATAAGGACTGTTCGGGGCCAGAGGTGTTGTTTCGCTGAATAACCCTGTTTCACCAAGTGTCCCATAAACTTCATCCGTTGAAATCTGTACAAACTTCTTAATGTTATGCTTCCGGGCAGCATCCAGCAACACTTGGGTACCCAATACGTTCGTCTTAACAAATATATCCGGTTCCAGAATGCTTCGGTCCACATGGGATTCAGCAGCAAAATTAACTACAATATCAACTTCTTGACCGATTAACTCCTCCATTGCCTTGGCATCAGTAATATCTGCTTTAACGAACGTATGATTTTTATTATTTTCGACCAATTTCAAATTCTCCAAATTTCCTGCGTATGTTAAAGCATCAACATTAATAATCTGGTACTCAGGGTGCTGCTTAAGCATATAAAGTACAAAGTTACTTCCTATAAATCCGGCACCGCCGGTAACAAGCAATTTCATGAAATATTTCCTCCTGATTAAAGACATATGGTTTCCACAAACCATTTAAAAATTCAATTCTGCCTTCGCTAAAATAGGTTGTTTCTCGTCTTTTACCGAAAGTAAAGGATCACTCACAGGCCAATCGATGTTTAAGTCAGTATCATTCCAAAGTATGCCTCTGTCATGTTCAGGTGAATAATACTCATCAACTTTATAGAACACTTGAGTGTCTGGCACCAACGTACAGTATCCGTGTGCAAATCCTTTAGGCACCAATAATTGTCGCTTATTTTTCTCGGAAATAATGACACCGACCCATTGGCCAAAGGTAGGTGAAGAGCGGCGTAAATCAACAATTACATCATATATAGCCCCAGTTAGTACCCGGATAAGTTTTGTTTGGGCCCTAGGATTTAATTGATAATGTAGTCCTCGCAATACCCCTGCTTCTTTTGACAATGCTTGATTGTCCTGAATAAACGATATTGATATTCCGTTCTTCTTCATAACATTTTCATTGTAACTTTCCATAAAAAAGCCCCGATGATCTTCATGTACTACCGGTTCAAGCAGATAGGCCCCTTCTAGTTTTAAAGGAGTTACATTCATTTACGTTCCCTCCTTTTATCTTTACTGAGCGATTAAATTTTAATCCCCAGTAAATCGGCTTATGCGCTACTTATAGATAAATTATATGCCTTAGATTAGGTTTAATCTCTGGTCTTTTCCTATGCCCCTCATCATTATTTCACTGATTTTGAATTAGCAACGCGAATTAAATACTGACCATAATTGTTCTTTTTTAAAGGCTCGGCTAATTTCAGTAATTGCTCTTTTGAAATATAACCCATGTTATATGCAATTTCCTCCAAGCAGGCTACCTTCAAACTTTGACGTTTCTCTATAGTCTCGATAAATTGAGAAGCTTCCAATAATGACTCATGAGTACCTGAATCAAGCCAAGCAAATCCTCTTCCAAGCACTTCTACACTCAACTTGCCCATATCCAGATAAATTTTATTTACATCGGTGATTTCAAGCTCCCCCCGGCTTGATGGAGAAATTCCCTTAGCAATACCAACTACATCGTTATCATAAAAATACAATCCTGTTACAGCATAATTAGATTTTGGGGTTGGCGGCTTCTCCTCGATGGAAGTAACCGTACCATCCTTCCCGAAATCTACCACTCCAAATCGTTCAGGATCACTGACGTAATACCCGAAGACAGTAGCTCCCGATTCTTTTTCCCGGGCTTTTTTCAATAGTTTGGTAAAGCTTTGACCGTAAAAGATATTATCCCCTAGAATCAGAGCAACCTTATCGTTTCCAATGAATTCCTCACCGATTATAAAAGCTTGAGCTAACCCTCCTGGATGGGATTGCACTGCATATTGCAATTTGATTCCGAAGCTAGTACCGTCACCTAATAAATCCTTAAAACGAGGAGTATCTTCTGGTGTTGAGATAATTAATATATCCTGAATCCCTGCTAACATCAGAACAGAGAGGGGATAATATATCATTGGTTTATCGTACACTGGGAGCAATTGCTTGGACACGGCTAATGTGAGCGGATAAAGCCTTGTCCCGCTTCCTCCTGCTAATATAATTCCTTTCAAGGCAGTTCTCTCCTATCCTAGCTAAGTAAAAATGATTAAGCAGGCTCTGACTTCATTGTCTCTCTTCATCAGTTCATTTTTGGATAACACAATCGGTTTTAATAACCGAATCCTTATCATTCCGAATGACAATAGAAACCTTATATTTATCTTCATCATTCATTTCATTGTAAGGAATCCTTGTGACAAAACCGGTGTGATCCAAATTTTCATGTTTATATTTCTGTTTTACATCATCTCTAATGATTTTAATTGTATCAAAAATTAATTTTTGATCCTTGCCATTGTCCAGAAGAATGAAAATGGAAGAGTTTTTCATATCAATATTCTCAGCAAATGACCAACCTACCAGTTCTATTCCGAACTTTTTTTTCTCTGCAGCATCGATAGAATATTTCATATCGCGCTTCTCAAGATTCAATGTTAAATCTACTTTGCTGGATAAATGCTCCAACTCAACCCTACCACCATTTTTATACATGATAGATCCTGTATCGATAAATGCAGTTCTATCTCCATTCTCCAAGTAAACACCGACCTTATAAATACTATCCTTTAACTTGGAGGGTTTAAATTTAACTAAAAATCCAGAATCATCGTAATTGACTTTGTTATCAAAAGATTGCGTCACATCTTTTCTTTTAATCGAACGCGCAAACAGGTATTGGGTGTCATCATCGGACTGAGCTAAAATAACCATTTTCTGTTTAATGGCCGGCACTTCATTTATAAATGCCCAGCCCGTCAGTTGCATAGTACCATCGTCAGTTACTGAGAGGTTATCGAGACTAAATGATATACCCTTATCCAACTTGCTCATTTCAAGCGCCTCTAATTTATTTTCAAACCAAATATTTTTAAAATGATACTCGTAAGAATACATGCATACTAAAGCAATAAAGTATATAAAGGAGAATAATATAACAATTTTAACTTTCTTATTCCGAAACATAGAATACCTCATTCCTCAAAACAAACTTGCTTACTAAGGAGTAACTTCGATTAACGCTTGGCAGACTTTGTCAACCTGCTCCTCTGTCATACCAGGCCACATCGGTAAACTTAGCACTTCGTTTGACAAGGTTTCCGTCAACTTCAATTCACCTTTTAAATAGCTGTATTCTTTATACGCTTCTTGCAAATGAATCGGAATAGGGTAGTGCACTAAAGTTTGTACACCTCTATTTTTAAGATCAACTTGTACTTTTTCTCGGTTAGAAACTCGGATTATATATTGATGCCATACCGGCAATGCCCATACAGGTACTTCAGGGAGTATTAATCCAATACCGGCAAGCTGGCTATTATACCGTTGTGCAATCATATTCCGCTCTTTATTCCAACCATTTAAATATTGCAATTTAATTCTTAAAACTGCCGCTTGTATTTCATCTAACCGAGAATTTGTGCCTTTACTTGTGTGGGTATATTTTATTGATGAACCATAGTTCCTTAACTCTTTTATACGATGGGCTAGTTGCTCGTCATTTGTTGTGACCATCCCCCCATCACCAAGAGCACCAATATTCTTGCCGGGATAGAAACTAAATCCAGCCGCATTACCCAGTGAGCCTACCTTCCTTTGCTTATAATGGGCTCCCTGAGCTTGCGCAGCATCTTCGATAACCACAAGCCCGTACTTTTCGGCGATTTCATTAATTTCATCCATATCTGCCGGCTGACCATACAAATGCACAGCTATAATTGCCTTTGTATTACTCGTTATACTTTGTTCAATTAGTTCGCTATTGATATTATAGGTTCCCACAATTGGCTCTACTAGAACAGGAGTTGCTCCAGCGTAATTTACCGCTAATGCTGTAGCAATAAATGTATTGGATGGAATAATTACTTCATGGCCCGTTCCAATACCATAAGCCTTAAGTATTAAATATAAAGCATCTAGTCCATTTCCTACACCAATCGCAAATTTACTACTGCAGTACTCAGCAAACTCAGCTTCAAACTGTTCTAACTCACTGCCCATAATAAACCAATTAGAATCGTAGACCTTTTCCAAAGCACTTAAAACTTCATTTCTAATCGCCTTGTGCATAGGTTCCAAATTTAGAACTGGTATCATAACCTACTCATCCTTTTATTCATATTCATATCTCATAAGCTGGCTTATGTTATCAATCACATGGATCTTTGAAATAGCCTCATCTTCTGAAAAACACTTCTTTAATATCCATTCTCTTCGTATTCCGGATTTTACAAAAAAAGTTTTCGCACCTAATTTTAATCCAGCCCTTATATCGTCTTCCGTATCCCCAACAAAAATATCTTTCGAGGAAACTTCGAACTTCTCCAGGATCTTCACTGATTTACATTCATTACCTTTGTGTTTAATTACAATGATTTCTTTGAAGTATCTGGAAATACCATTATCATTAATTTCTTGGATCAAATTTCCCAGATTGCTCCTCCTAGTTACTAAAAAAAGATCAAACTCTGACGTAAGTTTCTCCAATACTGGAATCGAGTACGTGAACAACTCATTGTGTTTCAAATATTTCATTTCTTCTATATTCTTTGCTTTACATTCATCAAAATCACGTTTATCTATACTTAAATTAAAATTTCTGTTTATCCAATCTATTTCGTGAACACCTAACACTTTAAGATGCCAAAATTCTTCTTCGGTTAGAACATTTTTGTAATCCTCTGGTAAATGGTCGATAAAAAAACGAAATAACCTCTTTTGATTGGATACGATCGTTCCGTCATAATCCATAAATATTTTAGTCTTCATCATAAAATATCATTTCCTCATAATACCTTGTCACCACAGAATTCCATTTAACCATTTTCATATACTCACTCATATCGGATAATGATTCATGCTTAACAAAATGATCCACAAAGAGCTGCATTACATTAACACTTGCCAGAGAACTGGATATGCTCATGCCTCCATATCTAGGGTTTAATTCAATAAAAAATGCCCCCTTTTCATTAACTATAAATTGAACATTACAAAATCCGGGTATAGGGTACTTGTTCAATATTTTTTTCGTCAAATATATAAGCTCTTGCTGATAGACTATTCTTACTTTTGTCGCAACTCCCGCCTTAACCTCAATACGGGAACGAGGAATGATAAATTTAGGAGAGCCTGATCTATCCGAAAAAACATCTACTGTATATTCATCTCCAGTAATAAACCGCTGTACAAATTTCTTGTTTTCATCCAATCCATTCGAAACTTGTAGATAATCTGCTCCGCTTAATATCTGTATTCCTGTGCTTCCGACGCCAACACGATCACGTATAATAACTTTTTCATGATTTTCAGCTAATGGGGAATCTAATTTGATGATTGGCGGAACGGTAATTCCTATTTCCTGCATTGACTTGGCTGAGAGAAGTTTATCTCTAAACAACCCAACAGTCGCTTGATCTGGAAGAACCATGTTAACATCTAATTTTTGTTTGGAAAGTCTATATATTTCATAATCATGAATAGGAATTAACATATCTACTTTCTCATTCGCAATTACGTTTTCCATGAATTGAAAATATCTTTCTTCAGAAGCTAATGGGGATTGGATAAATTGATCAACTAACAGGCTGCCGCTTGTATATCCGAAATGATTGGAATCAAGTCCAATGATTTCAACATGATACTTCGTTTGCTTCCTTAGCAATTTTATTAAATTTAACGCTGTAGCAGATCCGATTGAAGTAATACATATTCTCAATATTTTCACCCCTTTTTAAGACTACTTAAAGGTATTCCTCTGACTTCTCTCACAAACTCGTCATAATCATAAATATAATCGGCAGTATCGTAATGTTCGCTTGCTAGAACCATTAATACACAATCATCTGAAAAATCCATCATTTCTCTCCATACCAATCCTTTAATATAAATAGCTTTTGATGGACGGTCAATTTTTATCATTTGCTGTTCAAATCCATTATCAACATAAAAATTGCACTCACCACTTACAGCTATCACAAGTTGCTCTAATTTTTTATGAGCATGTTTTCCTCTTACCACATCTTCTTTGGTATCAAAAATATAATATACTCTCTTTACGTCGAACGGCACGACTGCACTATTTTCCTCTAATGAGATTAATGAGCCTCTATGATCACCGAAAACATTAAGGTCTATAACTTCAACAAATTTCATAATTCCTCCTAATTCTTATCTCATAATCCTTCTCAATGAACTATCGATAAGGTTAACAAACCTAAGCAATTTATATTTATGAACAAAATTCTTAAGTTTTAGCATATAGCGGTATGAACGCGAATTAACGATAGCATGATATTCTATTTCCATAAAGGAATTATGTTGATATGGAACTACGTTGCTATATATATTTGATGAATAATAAGAAAATGGTACATAAACAGGGATAAATTCGCGGTTATATTCTATATTATCTAAAATATACAATTGATTATTAACAATGATCTTTTGTCCAAGTTCCATGCCCTCTTTAATTGACATATAAACATCACCTTGTGGGGTGGATTCAAGGATATAAATATTATTATCATTAGATAGAATATCTATATCTTCATCGAACGTCGAGAAAGTACAGTTTAGTTTAGATGGCAAATCCAAAATTTGTACTTTCCGAACTTGTTCACCGCTACTTGGACTTATTTTAATTTTTTTATATAATTGACTATCGATACTGCTGTTAAGTGTTTCATAATCAAAGAAAAAACCCGTTGCGAACATATTCGTTTTATCTTCAATATAGTTTATAATTTTCCGTTCTAATTGTTTTTTCGGTTCTTCATCAGAGATAATTAGCAGTTCTGGATGCTTTGTCTTTAACTCCTCTATTTCCTCTTCTTGGCAAAAAACAACAACCTTACCTTCTGTCCACTGCTGCATTAATAACCCATTATTCATAGCATAATCTATCAATGATGCCTCGATAAAACATATTGTATTAACATCAATATTAAAAAGATCAGAGTGACACTCAAACATCTCACTTTTCATAAGAAATTGTAAACTCGGATTATGAAAAGGTCTTAAAACATAAGCGTTAATTTTATGGTATAAATCCCCGTAATTTGAAATACATTTACTAAGAAGGCCCATCCTATTATAATAATCAGCCATAACAAATCTAAGGAGTTCGATTTCGAACCCTAAATTTAATAAGTACTCACACCACTCCACCAATAGCATAAAGAGCAACTTGGAATAGGCGATATTCAACTGAATCTTTATAATAATTGCTTTGAGGAGTTCTTCCTTCTTCTCCTCGTTTTTCAAAAATCGTAGAAACCCATCGGAGAACAAAACTCTTTTCAACGTAGCATAGAATTCATACTTACCCTGTACTATACGCTTTTCTTCTTTACTAAAATTATTTTGATGAATTCTATAGTTACAGATAGCCTTCTTATTAAAGCCAAATTTATAATAGCAAGCTAAATTCAGCCACAATTCAAAATCCTGCAATCTATCATTGTTATATCCCCAGAATTGTAAAACGACAGACGCTATTTCTTTATCGATCTTAAAAACAGAGGAAGGAGCACACAAAAAATTCCCCCCGATTAGTTCAGCAAAAAACTCACTACGATTTAGTGTCTCAATATTCTCATGTCTAAACATGGCTATATCTTTTAATCTTTGGCCATATTCATCTATGTATCTCACTCTGGAGAAAACTACGTTGCAATCACTGCTCTCAATATATTGAATTTGACTAGTCAAGTAATCCATAGACCATATATCATCTTGACCAATTTGCGCAATATAAGTCGAATTCGTTTCCTTAAACGCTTTTAATAATGCAAGTCCTACACCCCCGTTTTTCTCATTCTGTATAAAATTAATTTTTCCCTCGTATCTTTGTTTATACTCCAAAATAATATCTCGGGATGAATCTGAAGAGCAATCATCTATAATAACCAAATCAAAATTCGGATAATCTTGAGCCATTACTGAATCCAATGCCTCTCTCAGAAAAGCTTCTCCATTAAATACCGGAAGTAATACAGAACACTTATTCAACAAAAAAACCTCACTTTATAACTATTATATTTACTTGACTTTCATTTATATCCGGATTTGTTTTTACTATCAATCCATTTAAGTTCTTCATTGCAAAATTTAAATCTCGTTTCAAAATAAAAGGTACGTTGGACAGATGCTTTTGATAGCTTGGATCCGACTCAAGATGTTTATAACAGCATTTCGGCACTATTATTGTAGGTAATGTCGTATATTCTTCTAAATATTTAAATGGAAGTCTGTGTATTATATTCAAAACTTCAATTATTCGTTCAAAAGCAACTGGTTGATTTCCGAACCATGAAACGTTCTTATCATTGGATAACGATCCAAACCATCTTTCAATACCTTCTCGATTATTCGTAAGGGGGATATTATACAAGTCATGTCCGGAGAAAAACTCCGAACAAACCAAATATTGAATGCTTTGATCAATTGATACAATAGGAGTTTCCCCGAAACTCTTAAAAAACTCCTCCGTTTTTTTAATTCTTTCCATATGAGCTGTAGGCTTCTGATCTATATTTAAAGCGGTACTATTCTGATGCACTCTCCAACCATATGAAAACGAATCAATATGAGCGACCTTCATTTCGGAATTCCTAAACTCATTGATATAATCCAACATGAGACAAATATCAAAAATCGAACTGTATTTCCCTAAACTTCTCTCTTTAATGACACGTTTTACAATCGCTGTTTTCATCAGAGTAATATGATGACTGTAAAAATAAAATGCTGCACTTAAAATATCCAATTCAGGCTTATCAAAAAAATCAAATTTACGCTGCTCATCAAATTTATACTCATTCGAGTACAAAAGATCATAATCGTCTTCTTTTTCCAAACAGGCCAAAACCGCTCTCAAATCCATGTGATCATCATGATCTAAAATCCCGCAATAAACTCCGGACGCTAGTTCATAGCCAGCAACATAGCTTTTGTATATACCTAAGTTTTTCTTGTTTGTATGGACCTTAATAAATTTTTGATCAATCTTTAACTTTTCCACATAACCTACTAGTTCCTCATTAAAAGGAGAGTCGTTTACCAAAACCCATTCAGTTTGTTCACTATATGGTATAAGTTGCTCCTTAAGTTCTTCCAGGTAATTTATTGGAGTATTGTAGAGTGGAGTAATTAATGATAATATTTTACGCACGTAAGTCCTCCTACATATTGTTTCACTACTTACAGAACTTTGGGCAGGGAGGCGGAATACATATTATTTCCCGAAAATTTTTGATATAATCCCTTTCCTACTATTCATTAATTGAATTAATTGGTTGTTAATTTGATCATACCGTTGCTTTACACTTTGCAGTTCTTCTTGTAATACAGTCACTTCCTCTTCCTTGGAAGTTAATTTGGCCACAACATTTTCTTTCGATTGTTTAACTTGTTCTAACTCCAATCGAAGATCACTTAATTTAATGTTACTTTGTTCCATACTATCATTTAGTGCTCTTACTTGATTAGATAATGCTGAGATAGTATTATTCTTATCCATCAATACTTGTTCTTGTTCCGTAAAAAAACTACTACAATACTCAACAAAATGAGAAATCAAACTCGTGAAATCCGGGTTGTAGGCAAATAGTTCAAAAGCGATTTCTATTTTGAACACCTCACCTATCTGGGAAGTATCTATTAGTATTTGCGAGTCGTTTGTATCAAATACAAAAACTTGTCCCCATTCAATTGCTGAATTTGTTTCCCAATTATTTATTTCAATCTCGTTATTTATAACTATAGTTTTCAATTTTAAAATACACGGGGAATTCAGTGGGTCAATTCTTATTTGAGCAATATTATTGAAATTTGATAGATCAAATGCCATATCCAATTTTTTTTCGGTGTAGTTTACATACTGAACGATTGATTGAGATTCATTAAAACCGTTTCCATCATTTACAAATAACTGGGTGAAGTAATAGTTAGGAGTTGTTTGTATATTTCTTTCAATCAACTCCTCATTACTGGATCTCTTCAGTTCAAATACAAATTGATAAACCTCTCCAAATTGCTTATTCTTCAATAAAAACTTCAGCATTTCATTATCCAAAAAATCGTAATTGTTATTTAATTCAGTATCATGAGGACGATTATAAGTAGCCAAACTTTTGACCGGCTTCAAATAAGCCCTTTCAAACATTTCCATTAAACTATAGTAAGTAAAAAATCGGATATGAGTATTATCAAGCAGACCAATTTCTTGGTAATTAAATCTATTATTAATCAAATCAATGATAATAGAATTATGTGCAACATTTGGAATTGATATAAATATTGAACCGTCGTCCCTTAAAAGTCTCTTCGATTCTAGCAGAACCCTTTGGGGATAATATAAATGTTCCAACACATCAGCAAAAATAATATAATCAAATTTAACTCCATCAAAATATTCAAGCCAACCGAAATCTTCTATGTTCCCTATTAAGCAATCCTTTGAATATTGAGAAGCGGTTTTTGCGGATTCCGGATCTAATTCTACAATATAGACATCACAATTTAATTTTTCCTTTAAGTATTTCGTCATTCTTCCTGTCGCAGGTCCAAACTCCAATATCACCGAATTCCTCTTAACATTCCTTAATATTAGTGACAAAGAATTATCAGAGTTTTCATTTAAGTCGACATCATACTTCAGCATAATCTCACCCTTCCTTTATAAATTCGTCAACAACCTCTTCAGAAGGACCAATACGTCTAACGTAACCTTTTTGAAGCCACATAACTCTACTACACAAACTTTTAACCTGGTCAAGATTATGAGACACCAAAATGACTGTAGTACCATGATCTATCAACTGCTTAATCCTACTCATACTTTTTTCCTGAAACTTGATATCACCGACAGATAAAATCTCATCCACAATTAATATGTCCGGCCGAATTGACGTTGCAATTGAAAAACCCAGTCGTGCATACATACCTGAGGAATAATTCTTCACGGCGATATCAACAAAGCTTTCTAATTCAGAAAAATCAATTATGTCCTGGAATTTCCGATCCATGAAGTCTTTAGAATACCCTAGTACCGCACCATTTAGATAAATATTCTCTCTTGCTGAAAGTTCCGGATCAAATCCAGCACCTAACTCAATTAAGGGTGCAATTGAACCGTTAATTTTCACTGCACCTGTTGTGGGTTTCATTATTCCTGATACAAGTTTCAGCAGCGTACTCTTTCCTGCCCCGTTGTATCCGATTATTCCAAAAATCTCTCCTTTATGAATAGTAACCGACACCTCGTTTATGGCCCAAAACTCCTCATAACTCATCTTTCCTTGAAGCCTTTTAACAAAGTATTCTTTGAAAGAATTCACCCTTTCTTTATATAAATTGAATTTCATCGATACATTTTCTACTTCAATCATTTCTGTCTTCATATACTTTTTCCCCTTGCTTTTACAAGTGTAAAATGAACTTATCTTGACGTTTATAAAAAATAAACAAGCCAATAAGTAACGCAGTTACAGACATAGCAGAACATATCATTATTAAATCCAGCGACGGAAGTCTTTGCTCAAGAACAATCTCACGGAATGACAAAACGTAGTAGTATAAAGGGTTGTAATCATGTATAAACTTAAACTTCTCCGGTACAATACTTGCTGGATAAAAAATAGGGGTCATATACATCATCATCATCGTTAATACAGAATACAAATGTGTCATATCCCGGAAGAATACTGCTACAGAGCTAAGAATCAAAGAAATTCCAATAGAAAAGACCAGAATTAATGTGAAAACTAGAGGAATTGCAAAAATCGTATAGTTAATATTAATACCTGTTATAAGCATGATGATAAATAAAGCCACGAAACTTAAAACAAAATGCACAAATGAGGACAGACATTTTGAAAGCGGGAATAAATATTTTGGAATGTATACCTTACTAATTAAACTTGCTCCGCCAATTACTGAGGTCATTGCCACGCTTGTCGCTTCGCTAAAAAATGAGAACATCAAACTACCGCTCATAAAATAAACAGCAAAATTATCTATGTCGAATCTAAACAAGTTGCTAAACACAATGGAGATCACAACCATCGAAAGAAGAGGATTAAGTATACTCCACAGTATTCCCAATATAGAATGTCTATATTTTACTTTTAGATCACGAACGACTAGTTGCTTTAACAGCTCAAAGTATTTTAGAAAGTTATAAATGAAATTCAAAATAATCACCGACTTCTTCATTTTCTTAGTGTTTCCAATTAAATTATTTTGTGAAAATAATTAGTTAAGTTTTCAATCAAATAAATAATCCGAAATAGTCAGCAGCATACTTACCTCCATATAGGAATTCAAAACATCAGAATATCTTAGTTGATAAATGGTTTAGTCCTATCGATTTATGCTAAAATAATTCACGTATCATACGCAGATGAAGCGGGACATCTTTTTTCAATACAAGTGGTCTCTGTTACTAGAGTTATGCTAAAATATTGTCGTATCAACACGAAAAGGAGCAAATTACGTTGTCGAATCCAGTATACGGTAAAAAGACCGTTGAGTCGAGACAAGGGGAGACGAGAGCATCGGCTTTATTTTGGGTATTGATCTCAGGAATTATTCTGTTTCTAGCTTGGATCCCTTTCCAAACGGCTCTATTCAACGGACAAAAGTTAGAATATGAGAAACCGATTTTCTTGGCTGCGATCTTAGCATGTCTAATAATATTTCTCTGGATTGCTCATTCCTATAAAAGCATCCAATTAAAAGATCAAAGAGATTGGTTCGCTATAGGTGTGCTTTTACTTCCCTTAACTTACATACTCTCGCTCATTAGCGCTGCCTCCCATGTTCTTGCCATGAATATGGTTATCATTAATTGTATCTACGCCATTATGTTTATCATTGGACTGTACGTACTCCGTGACAAGTTAGGGAACCGAATCATTCAAAATACCATTATGACTGTAGCATATCTTATTGTTGGATTCGGGTTGCTCCATTGGTTTGGGCAGGGCAAGACTGCTGGTACCATTGCAAAATGGTTTTCCAATACCGTATCAAACGGCATATACACCCATGCGGTCATGACTGATTCTAACGGTCTTCGTTTGACTTCCGTATTCCAGTACGCGAATACTTATGCGGCATTTCTAATGGCATTCCTTTTCGCGGCAGTCTTTTTTGTTACGACGTCACGGAAATGGTACGGGCAAGCCTTTCATAGCTTCATGTTGGTACCCATCATAGTATCGCTACTCTTGACATTGTCTCGAGGCGGTCTGGTGATGTTACCTGTTGTGTTTGTTTTGTTACTCCTATTTCTGAAGCCAGCTAAACAATTATTATGGATCCTGTACTGCGGTATAGCAGGCGTGGTTTCGCTGATTATCTCTAAACCGGTTACTGAGCTAGGATTGAGTTTAAATGAAGCCTTCAGCGGCAGTAGTGCCCTTAAGGGCTGGGGAATTTTGCTCGGTGCGTCCGCTATTGTAGGACTCCTCGGATGGGTTATGCAAAGTTTTATCGCTCCTAAACTTGAACAAGCTTTAGACAGTTGGTCCTCTAAAAAGACATCCAACCTATGGATTCCGCTTGGTTCCGTTATAATTGGAGGACTGCTGATCTTCCTATTCATTGGTACTGGTTTGAAAAATATATTGCCACAAAACATTAGCGTCCGATTAGAGAATATTAACTTTAATCAGCACAGCGTTCTGGAGCGCTTTACGTTCTATAAAGATGCTATGAAGGTGCTTGCAGATTACCCAATCATCGGAGCTGGTGGCGGAGCGTGGGCTTCACTCTATGAGCAGTATCAGAACAACCCGTATACAAGCCTCCAAGCGCATAACTTCTTTTTACAGTATTTGATCGAGGTCGGAATTGTCGGATTTTTGATATTCATGTCGTTTATTCTGTATACTTTCTATAAGTATATCCGAGGTTATATCAAAGGCAGTGAGGAAGAACGCAATAGTCACTTCCTGTATCCCATAATCGTCCTTTCAATTTTAATTCATAGTATCTTGGACTTTAACTTGAGTTACGTGTTCATGGGAATTCTTGTATTCCTGGGACTTGGCGGAATGGCTGCGGTAATGGATAATAAACCAATGAAAAAATGGAGCGTAAAAGATTCTACGGCCAGAGGTACTTACAGTACAATCGTCGGTCTTTGCGCTATTCTCGTTATGATTACATCCATCCGGTATATACAAGCTGTAGACTCGGGGATGGAAGCACGTAGAGTCGTTCAGGTCAGCACTTCCTTTAAGGAAATTAAAGCTCCCCTTGATAAAGACCTGAGCATACGCCCAAGCCATCCTGACTCGGTACTGTTAACCGCAGCTCTCTATCAGAGTGTGTTTAAGCAAAATCAAGACGATAATTTTTATAACGCATCGGTTGCATTGCTTAACAAAGCATTAAAAGATGAGCCTTATAACAAATCGATGCTCAAGAGCCTAATCGAAAGTTATGAAATGAAACAGGAACCGGAACGGGCTTATGAAGTACTTATCAGCAACGCTCATAAATTTAAATGGGACATTAATTGGTACGAACAGATTATCAATAAAGGATACGATCTGGGAACTAAAGCTCTCGGTACAGGTGATACAGAAGCGAAGGACAAATACTTCACGCAAGCAACTAAGGCATTCACTGATGTCCAAGCCGGCATTCAACACCTTACCACACTACCGGAAGGGCAACTACAAGGTAATCCTTTTGAAAACACACCCGATATGATTCTCCATGCAGGCAAAATGTACTTCATGATGAATCAGCCCGAACAAGCTTCGGAAGCACTTAAGCTTGGCATACAAGAAGATCTCTCGCAAACAACCCAACAAGAAATTGTTCGTTGGTATCTGGCAGCATTGCAAAAGCAAAACTTAAGCGATGATGCCCTTATGGGGAAACTAACTCAAGTTGATCCGAATGCGAAGCAAAATGTTCAACAGCTTGCTGATCTTCAATTCTAATTAAAAAGGGACAGTTCGTGGTAGAAAACCTCTACCTAACTGTCCCTTTTTTCATATGTTATGTCTTATTAGGATACTCTACTCTACTGCACCTTCGCCAAAACCCCACTCAAATAAGCAATTAAATCATCTCTTAACTCTTCTCGCTGCAATGCATAATGAATGCTGGTCTCAATAAAACCTAACTTCTCGCCGACATCATGGCGCATCCCGTCAAAGTGATATGCATAGATCGGACTCCGATGAGCTAAGGTGGAAAGCGCATCAGTCAGCTGAATTTCTCCGTTCTTCCCAACCTCTTGATTCTCCAGCAAATCGAAGATATCCGGCGGCAAAATATAGCGGCCCATAATGGCTAGGTTGGAAGGAGCCTCGGCACGGGATGGCTTCTCTACCAGTCTCGATGTTTCATAGATTCGGTCTGATTTCTGAAGTCCATCTACGATCCCGTAACGATCGACTTCATTCCAATCGACGGGCTGAACGCCCACAATGGCAGATTGGTAGGAGTCGTAGACCTTCATCATCTGTTTTAGGCAGGGTACTTCCGACTCCACGATGTCGTCGCCGAGCAGCACCGCAAACGGCTCGTCCCCGATGAATTTGCGTGCGCACCAAATGGCATGGCCCAGCCCCTTGGGCTCTTTTTGCCGAATATAGTGGATATCCGCCATGTTGGAGGGTTTACGCACCTCTTCGAGAAGTCCCCACTTACCCTTCTCCGCTAAATTATGTTCCAGCTCAAAGGAAGAATCAAAATGGTCCTCAATCGCCCGCTTCCCCTTACCCGTTACAATGATAATGTCCTCTATACCGGAAGCGACCGCTTCTTCGATAATGTATTGTATGGTCGGCTTATCCACAATGGGTAGCATTTCTTTGGGCATCGCTTTCGTAGCCGGCAGGAACCTCGTACCAAGCCCTGCAGCCGGTATGATCGCTTTACGAATGTTCATCCTATCTTCTCCATTCCCATAAGTCTCCCAATATATTGATGCCATTGTACCATGAGTCCGACCAACCTTCGATTAAAATCGGTTATTGTCAAAATTAGACGACTTATGATTCGTGACTTTGCCGCTTTGGCCGCGTTGCCCTCTCTTCGCCAAGTTTGACGTTACTACAGTCGGTAAATTGGTTATTGGAACAGAAGATGCCAAACGCCTGCGAAGAAGGCGCTATTGAGAATCTGGAATTAGTATCGGCCATAACCTCCCTAGTAATCAGCGGTACGCCGGACATCAGCCGTTTGTGTCTTGCAAAATCCCTCTTCCATCTCGAGTCGTTATTCGGGAAACCGGGAATGGCTCTCTCGTCTTTTATCGGTTGTCAGTACAGCTTTAAACAAGTTAAATTCGATAACCCCAGATAACAAAATCCAGTTTTATCCATGGAAATGACCAAGACCCCTCCGATATACTAGTACGAAACTTCGATGGACCAAAAAGCCAAAGGAGCTGGTTGCTGATGAAAGCGAGAGACGCCTATTTCGATAACCTCAAATTCATACTGATCCTGTTGGTGGTCGTGGGGCATCTCATCGAGCCGTTTAACGGCGAAGCAGCGATGGGAGCGATCTATCAGTTCATTTACTCGTTTCATATGCCGCTGTTTATTTTTGCGGCCGGTTATTTCGCCAAGTGCATTCAATCCCCCAAACAATACGTCGGCCTGCTGTCGGGACTGGTCGTGCCGTATTTCATATTTGAGACGCTCTATACCCTGTTCGACTACTACATGCAAGGCTTGGATCGGCTCGACTTCACGTACTTTTACCCCAATTGGATCCTGTGGTTCCTGTTCAGCATGATGCTGTGGAAAATGCTTCTGCCGTACCTGCTGATGCTCAAATACCCACTCGTCGTCTGTTTCGCGATGTCCATCATGCTCGGGTACTCGATCGATGTCGACTATTATGCAAGCATTTCGCGCACGCTGTACTTCCTGCCCTTTTTTCTCATCGGATATGTTTTCAAAAGGGAATGGCTGGAGGCCATCAAGGCCCGGCCATTTCAACTGCTATCGATCATCCTGCTCTCCGCCGGATTTGTCCTGCTGTATGTCGTGTCGCGGATCCTGCCAACTAACTGGTTCTACGGGGCGATGCCTTACCTGGAGTTTGGCCTGAACTCGTGGTATGCAGGCCTCTACCGTATGATCACTTACGGGTTCACCGTCATCATGGGACTATGCGTCCTCTCCCTCATTCCGAGATCGGATACGCCCTTCACGGACCGTGGGGTGAATACCATGTACGTCTTTTTGCTTCACGGGTTCATCGTCAAAACAATGCAGCATCTGGGCTGGTTCGAAGCGTTCCGGTCCACGGGAGGCAAGCTGCTGCTGATTCTGCTCGGCGCAGTCATAACCTGGCTGCTATCCTCGTCCTGGATCAAACGCGGCTTCGGGTGGGTCGTCGAGCCGAACGTCGGGTTTCTATTCCATTACCGATCCAAGCACCGCCATGAACGAGCCGAAACGAAGCGTTCCGACGCAAAAAGGAGTGATGCCTAACTTGGCATCACTCCTTCATATTATCTCGATATAAACGCAATACGCGTGCTGCTTCCTTACTTCACCAACTGCCCCCGCGTAACGCCAAGCTGGTTGGTCGCCTTCAGCTTCTTCCACACCTGGGTGCCGCTGATCTCGCCGCGCAAGGCGCGGTTGTAGAGATCGATGACCTCGTGGACTTGCTCCGGCGTTTCCTCGAGGAACTCCACGCGGTAGCTGGATACGCCCAGCTCCATGAAGTTGGCCAGGTACTCGGCGCCGGATTGCTCAATGGCATTGTACACGGTGTTACGGCAGCCTTCGTCGACCCGTACCGGGTGGGACATGCCGATCCGGTCCTGCAGGGATACACGGCTCTCTTCACAAGGACGTCCACAGTTCGTGAAGTCCGTCCCTTCGCTGAGGAACGTACAGTACACGCAGTGCTCCGTATGGAACATCGGCAGATGCTGATGGATGACGATCTCCATCTTGGATGTGTCGGCCTTCCCGAGAAGATCCACCATCTGCTGGATGTTCAGGTCATAGGAAGGCGTGACGGCGTCGCATCCGGCTTCGACGAACAGATCAACCGCCTTGTGGTTGGCAATGTTCAGGGAGAAGTCGCCGATCAGCCGGGGATGCTTCGCCCCCGGGTTCTCCATCCGGTGGCGCAGGTAGAAATACAGCGCACCGGTATTGCGCACCAGCACAGCGTCCGGCTGGAGGCGCAGGATGTTGTTGTGGTAGCCGTTCTCGCCCGGCATGTGAATGCGCGGCGTTGCCAGCGCAATCTGTTTGCCGGCTGCACGCACGGCTTCCACCGCTGCCGGGAACTGCTTGATGAACTCGAAGTCGGCGTAGATCATCTCGACGCCGGCCTCAAGCGCAGCCTCAACCTGCGGGAGGCTGCGGCACAGCGCGGTGAGCTTCGCCTCACCGCGGGCCACGGGCGCTGCGGGCGCAGCCGCATCGCCATACACCGACACCGCCCGTTTCACGTACACGGGCGGCTTCGGCCGCTCGCCGGCGAGCAGCTCCACCGCACGGCGGCGGATGCTGTTGAGCTCGCGAATCGGCACGATGACGTCGCCGTACAGGTCGACGTCAAGTGCCTCAAGCTGGAACACCGTTCCGCCCAGGCGGCCAAGCTGCTCCTCCAGGATTTCCTGGCTCAGCGGCCGCTTCTGGGCAATCTCCAGTTCCAGCTCCGAATCCACCTGGACCGTCGTGCCCTTCTGCACATCGGTCCACCAGGTCGACAGCGGCTGCCCAGGACGGCCGCTGACGCGCACATGTACCGGGAATACCCGGTACGGCTTCTCCGTCTCGTACGTCTGACGAAGGCGCTTATCCAGCGCCGGATCATTCGTCTTCCAGATCCGATCGCCGACATGCAGCTTGCGCAGGTCCACGTCGCTCCGGCCGGGAACGATATCGACGATCCAGCCTTCCTGCGCCTCGCCCTCCAGCTTGACGCCTTTGCGGCGCACGTCGTAGACGCGTCCGCCTTCTTCTTTTTTCGTTGGGTCCCCGGCATCAAACACGATGCCGTCCCCGCGCTTCAGCGGCGCATCCAGCTTGCAGACGACCCCGTCGCGCAGAATCTGCTCCACCCGGCCGAGGTACACGCCGCGGCTTTTCGGGAACGTGCCTTCAACCAGCTTTTTATTGTTCGTTCCATCCAGGAAACCATGGGTAAAGCCGCGGGAGAAGCTCTGCTGCAGCTCACGAACCTCTTCCTTGCTCGGTCTCGCATCCTCGCCGTCAAAATACCGGTCGATCGCCTTCCGGTACTTGCTCACGACGTTAGCCACGTATTCCGGGCTCTTCAAACGGCCCTCGATCTTGAACGAGGTCACGCCCGCTTCAATCAGCTCCGGCATGAGATCGATCGCTGCCAGGTCTTTTGGCGAGAGCAGGTAGGCAACGTCGCCCATCGGCTTCTGCTCGCCATCCACGATCAGATCGTACGGCAGACGGCAGGCCTGGGCGCACTCTCCGCGGTTGGCGGACCGGCCGCCCCACATTTCGGAAGTCAGGCATTGGCCCGAGTAGGACACGCATAGCGCACCATGCACGAATACCTCCATCGGCAGCTTCGCCTGCTCCCCGATCTTCTGGATTTGCTTCAGATTGTTCTCTCGTCCCAGCACGACGCGTTCCATGTTGAACGGCTTCGTAAACTCGACGGCCTCCGGCGACGTAATCGTCATCTGCGTTGAGCCGTGGATCGGGAAATCCGGGGAAATCTCGCGAATCATTTTCACCAAACCCAGATCCTGCACGATCACCGCATCCACGCCGGCATCCACGCACGCATCGATCAGCTCCTTGGCATCCTCCAGCTCGTTCTCGAACACCAGGATATTGAAGGTCAGGAACCCCTTAACCCCGTAACTGTGCAAGAAGGCCATAATTTCGGACAGCTCGTCCATCCGGAAATTGTTCGCCCGTGCGCGCGCATTAAATTTTTCGACCCCAAAAAAGATCGCGTCCGCCCCGTTCGCCACCGCGGCCCGCATGCAATCCCAATCCCCTGCCGGCGCCAGCAGCTCCACGTCTTCTCTTCGTAGTGCTTTCGTGTCCATCTATATCCTCCCAGACCGGTCCAAGCCGGCGTGCTGTGTACTACTATTCTTCCATTGAAACCTGCTAGCCATACTCTATGTTCCTAGAACAGGGCATCCGACATCTATATCAATTGTTTGTAAACCATTTGAAAGCTTTTCAACTTATCTAGTGTACCAAAAGTCCGGCTTCTCTTCTACCTGCTAACTTGATTTCCACACATTTGATAGTGTTGCCATAATCCGCATGGCACTCGGTTTTGTGCAAAACAAAAACAAGCCCTCCCATCGGAAAACTTGCCTCACATTATCCTCTGTGGCTGTTACTGGCGCATGATCACCGTGCGGGGCTATTGCTCTTAACTCTCTTTTCTTTGCCTAAGGAGATTACTTTCCCTTACCTTTATGCCAGGGATACCGCATTGGGATTTCAAAATCCTGTGGTCAGAACCTCCTTAACATCTCAGCGGTCGACAGCCATCCAGGAACGCCCCAACGACCACGCACCGTGCGCACAGGGAGCAGTGCACACGATGTACAAAACTTTAAAACGGAATCGTCCCAATCCTTCAACTGGTTCCAGGATTCCTCCATTACAGGTTTGTCTGTGCACGACCTGCCCCCAGGTTTGCCACTACATCGTCCTGCACCACGCCCCTACTCTTACTCCGCGCCCTCCAGCACAAAATCCATGCTCGCCAACCGCTTGCCGTTCACGACGATGTGAAGGCGGTGATCGCCGGAATAGAAACGGCGGGTGGAGATCGGCTTAAACGATTGCTTCTTCTCGACCTTCCAGCATCCCGGCGCATAAATCTTGTCCGAGCATTTATAGCGTTTCGGCGCAAGCTTGCCGCTTGCCTTCATATAATCGATCTCGTAATCGATGCGGAGCGCCATCGGATAGCCGGTTTCGTTGACTACCTGAAAAGCGAACTCCAAATTGTCCCCCATCGTAATCACGGAACGTTTGATGCGCAGCTCGCGCACCTCCAGTCCTTCCAGCTTCTCAAGCTCCTCGTATCCGAAAATGGCCAGTGCCCGGATATCCCCTTTACGCAGCAGCGAACGCAGCGCATGACGTACGATCCAATCCGTTAGCGGATGCTTGCCGTACCATTTGGCGGCGATCTCCAACACAAGCTCCGGGTGATCCTTGGAGATGTCGTTCAGGTGATTGGCGACGCTTTTTCTAACATACAAGGAGGAGTCCTCTTTCAGCTGCTCCAGAATCGGCAGCGCCGGGCGCGGATCCTTAATCAGGGCCGGCAGCTGCGGCGCCCAAGGCAGGCGCGGTCTGCAGCCTTCGCTCGCCAATCGGCGCAGATGCTCGTCATCGGACTGCGCCCATGCCATCATCTGGGCCAGCATCCGATCCTGGTCCCGGATGATAAAAGGCCGGACGGCAAACTCCGCCGTGGAAGAATGCGTGAATACCGCCAATGCTTCCATCGACGTCTCCAGATCATCCATGCCGTTCACCTCGACATAGTCGGGAAAAAACACGTATTCCACGCCTCTGAAATGCGGAGCCACCTGCTTCAGGATCCCGACGGCTTCCCGGTAAGAAGCAGGCAGCGTGTCCGTTAAGGCCAGCGTAATATGCCGAATGCGCTGCTTGAACTCCTCCTGCTCCCAGGCTTCATTATGAATCAGCGTCATGAACCGGTCCGCATCGAATGCCGGATAAGCCTCCTTCAGCCGGTCGGTCACTTGTTGGAACAATGTATTCGAATATAGATCCTTCAGCGTTTCTCTCATATCAGATCTCCCCAAAAAATAATTTTTACTATCTTGCATCCACGTCTCATGGAATCCTGAAAGCCCTTTATTTATGCGATAAACCGGCGGTTCCGCCTCATCCCCAAATGAGTCGCCGACCGCTCTAACCCCATTCCCCGCCTCTTCCCAATCCAAAACATGTGGTGTAGGATGAAGTTGCACGCCTTTCGCTTTAGTGCGGTAGTCTGGTTGATTCCAGTTTACCAAATTGGGGGGGCGTTTTGCTTTATCCCCATCCGGATTGCCCTGTTGGGACCTCAACCGATGCACGGATGGACTGAACACCAATCGAGACCGCAAAGTCATACGTTTATCGACGTACTTACCCCAATGAAAGATCCACATGTAAAGGAAGCGGTTCTTCCAAAAATAAGGTGGGTAAGCCCATGAAGCTTACACTTTCTTTATTTCTGATACATGTAATACATACACCATTACTTATTTAAACAAGACAGGAGGCGAAGCTCGAAGGAGTACAACAAATCGCACATCAGGAGATGAAGAAGACATGGAAAGTTGGAAAAAGAATTTATGGATACTATGGTTCGGCTCATTTATCGTTTCATCAAGCTTCTCGATGGTCATACCATTTCTCCCGCTTTTTCTGATTGAGCTCGGCGTTACCAAGCATACGGAATTGTGGTCGGGACTGCTGTTCAGTTCCGCTTTTTTTGCGGGCGCCTTGTCCTCTCCCTTCTGGGGAGCCGTCGGCGATAAATATGGACGCAAACCGATGATTATCCGCGCGGGCTTAGTGCTCTTTGTCATCTATGTACTGATGGCATTCGTCACGAACGAGTATCAAGTGCTGATTCTCCGCCTGCTGCAAGGCCTGCTCTCCGGCTTTATTCCGGGCGCGATCGCGATCGTAGGCACCAATACCCCCGAGAAAAAAGTCGGCTACGCCCTCTCCATGATGTCCACGGCCACCGCAACCGGCGGCATCATGGGCCCGATGATCGGAGGCACCCTGGCCTCCCTGTTCAGCAACCGGATGGCATTCGGATTGGCAGGGATGCTGTGCTTCGCAGCCACGCTGCTCGTCATATTCTGGGTCAAAGAAGAGAAATTCGTACCCAGCAAAGAGCGCGTCTCCGTCATGAACACGTTTAAGGTCGCCGGGCACAACAAGGCGCTGATGACCGTGCTCATGCTTACGGTACTGACGCAGTTCTCCGTCATGACGATCGAGCCCGTACTGCCGCTGTATATCGCTCAGATCGGCGGCTCTTCATCGCATACCTCGATGATTGCCGGCTTTGTGTTCTCCATCGTCGGGATCGCCAGCATCCTGTTTGCGGCCCGCTGGGGACGCCTGGCCGATAAAATCGGGTTCCAAAAGGTGCTGCTGATCGGCCTGCTCGCCAGCGGAATCGGATCGCTCGCCCAGATCCTGTTCAGCAACATTTGGGCATTCTCGGCCATCCGCTTTGCTTATGGCGCGTTCTTTTGTGCCGTGTTCCCGGCACTTAACGGCCTTGTGGTCAAACATACGCCAAGCGAATTCCGCGGGCGCGCGTTCAGCCTCAACCAAACCGCCAACCAAATCGGCGGGATGGCCGGGCCGCTCGCGGGCGGCATGATCAGCGGCATCTTTAACATTCACTCGGTATTCTTAATGACAGGCGTCTTGATGCTGATTACGACCGCCATTACGTATTGGACGATGCGGCCATCGCGCGGTCAGCCTGTAGAAAAAGGCTCCCTCTCTTCATAAACGCCTCCCGTATGCGCACGCGTTAAGTTTTGATATGACGCGTGCGTTACTCATTACGGATATCAATAAACCCTCTCCCCGGTTCTTTTCGAGAAGATCCTCTTCATGAACCAGCATGTACATACACGAATCCCACAGCTATTCTCAATCACACCTTATTGAATGAATCCTCCAACTCCCTTACAACCGCGAATCTCTTGCCTCTACTTAGTCTCTTCCACCGCATCACACATGCATGTGGCGATCCGCTTCATCCCAAGGCACCGCATAACCGCTTCCCTTGGCGCAGAATATCGAAGAGGAGCTGTATTCCGGGTCTGCGTTCTTGTCGTATCCTTTGCGTTCAATGACCTCTGCCTCGTTATGGCACCGGTCATATCCGCCGTATACCAGCGATATCGTACCTCTTCCTTTGGTATACGCCGCTAATTCCATTCCATATTTCATCATGGTGGATACGGGTGCCGATCCCGTGACCGTTACCTTGTCTCCCACCGTTTCCGGAGGATCGAAGCTTGCTTTGGCCTGGGTCAAATCCGACATTAACCGTCCGATAAACTCGGCATCCACCTTTACCTTGAAATGATAGTATGGCTCCAACAGCAGACTGGTTGTTTTCTCCAGCCCCTGTCGCAAAGCGCGATACGTGGCTTCCCTGAAATCGCCGCCATGCGTATGCTTGTTGTGCGCCCGTCCCTTCAACAGGGTAATCTTGAGATCAGTGACAGGCGAACCTGTAAGCAGCCCGTGATGATCCCTCTCGCCAACATGCTGGGCAACCAGATGCTGATAATTGACCGGCAGCATATCCGGATGGCACGCATTGGCAAACACGATGCCGCTGTTCCGCTCTCCCGGCTCCAGCCGGAGGTGCACCTCCGCGTAATGCTTCAGCGGTTCAAAATGGCCGCTTCCCACAACAGCCTCCGTTATGGTCTCTTTATATAAAATCTCCGGCTCGCCGAAGGCAATGCGGTAACCGAACCGCTCAAACACGATTCGTTCCAGCACTTCAAGCTGAATGATGCCCATCACATGAATATGAATCGCCTGTGCCGGCTCGTCCCACTGCACGGACAGGGAAGGATCCTCCGCATCCAGCAGCCGGAAGCAGCGCAGCATATCCTTGGGATGAATCGAGGACTCGAATTGCACCTTGGACTTCAGCGTCGGCACCAGCTCGTACACCGTCCGGCCGCTAAGAGCCCCCATCCCGACTCCTGCCGCAGCAGCGGAAATGCCGGTAATCGCAAATAGGTCGCCCGCATGCACACGGTCGACAGGGGTTGCCCGCCCCCCATTGATCAAGCGGATATGCGTCACCTTCTCCGTGATCGTCTCCGTTCCGGAGACATACGTGATTTCATCCCGCACCTGCAGCGTGCCGCCAGTGGCTTTGATATAGGTCAGCCGGGCGCCCTGTTCATCATGGCGAATCTTATAAGCCCTCCCGGCAAATGCTGCCTCGGGATCGTAATCCGTTACCGTCAGCAGATCCAGCTGATGCATGAAATGGGTTACGCCCACGTTCTGCAGGGCGGATCCGCTGAAGCACGGAAACAGCTCCCCCTTCCGTACCATTGCTATCATTGCATCCAGCCACCGCGAAGCCTCATACCCTTCTTCCATATAAAGCTCCAGCAGCTTCTCGTTCCGCTCCGCAATAAACTCAATGAGCGAAGACTGCATCAGGCCTTCCTGCAGCACATCCTCCTCGGTGATCAAACAGACGTCTTCGGCAAGCTCGCTGCGAATCTCCGCCAGCACGCGCGGCACGTCTGCGCCTACCCGGTCGATTTTATTGATAAACAGGAACGTCGGTACGCCATGCTTGCGCAGTAACTGCCACACCGTCTCCGTATGCCCCTCGACACCTTCCACGGCACTGATGACGACAACGGCGGCATCCATGACTTGTATGGCCCGCTCCATTTCCGGCGAGAAGTCGACGTGACCCGGCGTATCGATTAAATAATACGTGGAACCGTTAAAATGCATGGTGGCCTGATCGGCAAATACGGTAATGCCCCGTTCTTTTTCAATGTCATGACGATCAAGATATGCGCTCTGGTGATCCACCCGGCCGCGCTCCTGAATCGTATGGGTCGTATATAGCAATTGCTCCGCCAGCGTGGTCTTGCCCGCATCCACGTGGGCGAACATGCCTATCGTTTTTTTCATCCGCTTATCCCTCTTCTGCAAGCCGGTTTCATGAATGATCCATTTGCTCTCACTTTTTAATTTTAACATATCAGGCTACCTGATCGGCACATATGTTCTACATTATTCGGATGAGGGCCCGTTATTCCGCTGCCTAAACCAAAATAGCTGCCCATCCGCACCCCATGAGTGCAGAAGGACAGCTATCGGTGTTATCAAACGTTCGCTTTAATCCATATGATATGAGTTCATAATCCCATTTATTTCACCAGCTCAAACGAGGAGAGCGTGCGCGCCAGCGCCGCTTGCTGCACTTCCGTTGCATTGGCGTCATTCAGCGTGGTCATGATCGTGTACGCGATATCCCCGCTTTCAAAGACAATCTCCTCGGTCGTATAACCAACGCCGTTCTTCACCTGATGCACCTTGAACGACACGGCAGGCACGCCGGCAAACGTGATCTTATCGACGCCCAGCAATTTCACCGACGAAGCCGCGCTGGCTTCGTTATAATACCGTTTCAGATTGCTGACGATGACTTCAGCTGTTGTATCCTTTTGGGCGGTAATTTCAAAGCCGCCCCCGGCAAAGCCGTATTCCACGATTCCCTGCTCGAACTGATCGTTCAGCGGCTCCCAGTACCTCGGAATATCGATATGATAGCGGTACGTCTCGGAGCTTTTGCTTCTCATCTTGGTTTTATCGGTCAGGTAGCCCTCTTCGCCGATGCGGCCGAAATTCGCCGGTACCACATCGTAATCGATCTCGATTGATTCGAGAACCTTTTTCCAGTTGGAAGCCGTCCGTTCCTGCCCATCCGGTATCGCATACTCCAGATAATAGCGGTAGCCGTTCTTCTGGACCATCACCTCATATTCCGTTATCCATTTATTCCCGAAGTTGTAGCGAACCTCTTGAATCTGCCCTTTGACGCCGGAAATCTCCACAGGCGTAAGTCCGATGTATTCGTACGATTCCTCGACAAAGGATTCGGCCAGCCAGTCTTTGAGGCGCTGCCCCCAAGCGGCGAGGGTACCATCGGCCCCCGTCGGAGCGGATGTCACCGAGACGGACAGATAGCCCTCTCCTTCGCTGCCGTATAACATATCCTTGTTGTTGATTTCCCAGCCTGCCGGAATGCCGAACCATATGCCGTATTCTTCGTTTCCTGCTTCGCGGAACCCATCCACGATGGAGGATACGTCTTTTACCGATTTGTCTCCTGCCCGATAGGCCGTTCGGAAAGAGCCCAGAAAGCTTGCGTGTTGGTCCATATCTTTATAGTGAACCGCTTCGGCATCGGCAAAATACAGTTCATAAACGCGGTCGTTGGCATAGTACTGCCGACCTTCCCACAAGACGCCGTCGACATCGCGGGAGATCACTCTGGCATACGGAACCGC
This sequence comes from Paenibacillus sp. cl141a, assembly GCF_900109305.1. Taxonomy (NCBI): domain Bacteria; kingdom Bacillati; phylum Bacillota; class Bacilli; order Caryophanales; family Paenibacillaceae; genus Paenibacillus; species Paenibacillus sp. cl141a. The sequence continues at coordinate 585,389 of NZ_FNZO01000003.1, read as the reverse complement.
TGCGCTTGTGACCTTCTCTTGGTGCAGCACAACGTCTCCGGAGTCGCCCACTTCCTTCAGGAGCCGTTCCAGCAGATCATCGGGACTCAGCTTCACCTTGTGGGAGGATGCGTGCACCTCCAGGTAATAGCGGCCCGTAGCATCATTGAAAGCCGAACCGCTCTCATCGTCCGTGCCTCTTCCAACCATCATCCAGGAGGGATAATTCAAACTCCATTCATAATAGCTGTTCCCGATTCGGGTCTTCCCGGTCGTGTTGTTGATTTCGCCCTCGTCCTGCTTCTCTTCCTTATCCGTGACCATGAGGCTGATGGCCAGCTTGCCCTGGGAGGAGCTTACCTTGGCGCCGATTCCCGCCGCAACCGGGCGCAGCGGCACCATCAGCGTACCGGACACCATGGTCGGTTCCACCGGCAGCTGCACCTTTTTCCCGTCGATCCATGCCGTCTTGTTGTCCATGACGAGCACGACCGTATGCGGTCCTTGCAGCAGCCGTATCCGGTTCTCGCCCTCCAGCCTGATCTCGCTGCCAAACGCTTTCTTGAATACGCCCAGCGGTACCATCAATACGCCCTGCTTCAGCTGCGGCTTGGCAATCGTGTAGGAAGTGCCGTTGACCGAGGCTGTGCTGCTGCCGTTTTGCACGGTCAGTATACGCTTCTCCGGCACAACCGCTTCATCTCCCCATGCGGGAAGCGACAACGTCGTAAATAACATCAGAGCCGATAAGGTTCCGGCTGTCACCTGCCGTAGGCGCCGACTAGTTTCCGTTCTTTCTCTCTTTTCCATTACTCGGCCTCCCCAACGCTTGACGAAGCAGCTCCGTTACCGTCCTGGCTGAGCGTCAGTTTTACGTTCACGATATCCCCATCCCGCTGCATCAGCAGCTGGACCTGCTGACCGGGCATATAGGGCTTTAACCGTTCGTTGATATCAACAACGGAATAAATGCGTTTGCCGTTAATCGCATATAATACGTCATCCTCTTGAATGCCGGCCTGCTTGGCCTGCTCGGACAACACCTTCGTTACGGTCAACGGATCGTCCGAAGGGAGACCCACGATGGCGGACCAGCTTTCCTCCAGCTCCAATCCGAGTCCGGCTCTAATCACCTCGCCGTATTCCAATAAATGACCCACCACATAGCGGACCGTTTCCGCAGGTATGGAGAAGCCCATATTTTCAATGCCGACGGCGGCGAACTTCTTGCTGTTGATTCCGATGACCTCGCCCTTCAAGTTGACGAGCGGGCCCCCGCTGTTGCCCGGGTTAATGGCGGTATCGGTTTGAATCAGGCGATAAGAGCCGTCTACGCTCCGGTTTAGCCCGCTTACCACGCCTACCGAGGCCGAGTTTCGCAGCGAGAACGAGATCGGCGTGCCAATGGCAACAACCGTCTCCCCGACAAGCGCATGCTGCGCTGTTGCCGCAAATTTGGCCGGCTTCAGGGACTTGGCATTGATTTTGACCAATGCAATATCGCTCTTGGGATCGCTGTATACGCCCTTGGCTTTATAGGATTTGCCGTCTGCGGTCACGACCGTGATTCCGGTAAGCCCGTCCACCACATGGGCGTTCGTCACGATCCAGCCGTCCGACTTCCAGATGACTCCTGTGCCATGCGCCAGGTTGTATCTGTCGTCCACTTCGCCGCTTCCTTGAGCGGCCTTCCCGATAATGCCGACCACCGACGGCGACATCCGGCTGATGACTTGAGGCACTTCGTTTTGCTCATATGTATTCTTAGGCTTCGCGCTTGCTGCACCCGCAACCTCTGCCTGTGTGAGCATGCCGCTGCTTCCTGCCAAAATGACGGTCCCCAGCAGTATGGCCGCGGATCTTTTTTGCCATTGTACGTTTTTCAATTGGTATGTTCCTCCCCCGGTTCCATCCTCTACCCAACTTGTACTCCTCAATTTATCATGTTTTTCCATTTGTAACCATTGCTTATAGACCTATTTCTTTTACGTTTTTCCTGCGGATCGTGTAACTTGCCCTCGAAGAAACAAAAAGACGCCTTCACACTGCAGGTAGCAGAAGGGCGTCTTGTTTGTATGTATTTCATTCCATTCGTCATGAAGCCGCTTTAATAGCGTGCATCACGCCAACCTAATTGTTAAACCATCCTGTAATCATGGCATAGTCAGAATACAAGAACACAAATAAGCTGACGAGACCGAAAGCGATTGCGAATTTATTTTTTTGACGGGCCATCAACAGGCGAACCACGCCAACAAAGATCAGAATCGTAAACAAAATCATGAAAATATCAAATGTCTTAAATGTCGCGGTCGCATCCGATGCTGCTGCAAGGATCATGAAACGTACCTCCTCGTGGGTTTCTTCTCGGGCAAATTTACATATCTTCTTCTATGTTATCCATGTGCCCGTCCAGATGCAAGCCCTCCGCCCCTAAAAATGAAAAAAAGTCATAGAAATTTCTCATTTTTAACCAAATTGTCAGACATTAGCATGACTTTCATCATGGCAGGGACTAGATCAAGCCTACGAAATGGAGCCTAACACAGGTTGTTCCGTTTATTCCAAGAGGTACCCGGGTTGGATCAAGAATGGGATCCTCATACTCCTCCTGATCCTCCTGATCCTTTTGTTCCTCTGGAGCCGACTCCTGCTCGGTTACCGTCTCCTCCGCCAGATCCTCGCTTGGCAAAGCCACGGAAGGATCCATGATTGTGATCCGATCCACGGGGTCCTTTCTGACATCCAAAGTTACCTCGTTGGACGTTTCGCTGCGGATATGCCATTCGTTCACGGCGACCACATGAATTGTATACCGGCCGGGCAGACCTGCCAGCATATGGAGATTCGGAATGAGATAAGCCGGGCTCTCTAACGGTTCATCGTTCAAACGTGCCCCCGTTCCGTCAGGTCCTGTGTAGTATACATGATAGGTTACGCCTTCCTGTGCATCTGACCAGGTTAAAGCAATGGATTCATCTTCCTCATTTAGGATGGCCTGAAGGCCCGACACTTTATTCGGGCGGCTCGAAACTTCGTTAGAATAACCGCTCTTGCCGAAGCTGTTCACAGCCTCGATCACATAGTAAGAGGGTTCTTGAAAATGTACATCCGTAATGGCATAAGAACCTGCGTCCACATTCGATCCCTCAGCCAATAAGGCATACCCCGCTCCCGATTGTCCGCTGGAATAGATATTGTAGGTCACGCCCTGCTGATGCGTCCAGGTTAATTGAGCCTGCCCCTTCACATGGTGGAACCTCAGATCATTCGGAGCTGATGGTGCCGTTGTCGGCAAAGCCTCCGATACGGTAGCTGAAGGTCCCGTCTCTGTCGGAGCTTGCGTTGGTCCGGAATGAACAGGAGTTGCCGAGGTTGATCCCGATGAAGAAGCAACGACGCCATGAATGACCGGAAGAGGGCTTTTCGGCGGTGTTTCCGTTTCGCCCACGGCAGCATTCAAATCGATTGACTCCACGGATTCCAGCCATTTGGCTGTAGCCCCGACAGCTTCTTCCCGAGTGACGATACCCTTGGGGTTCAAACCGTCAATGCTGGATTCCCGAAACAGTCCTAATTCCAAGGCCAGTGCCATAGCTTCCTTGGCATCATTGCTGGAGGATCCCTCCTGTAAGTTCTGCTGTGAAGGTTCCGCGCCGGATCCGATCTTATCGGAAATCCCTTGCAGAGCTCTTTGATACAGCATAGCCATATCCTGACGCGTCAGCGGCAATCCAAGCCCGAATCTCCCGCTGCCGACCCCTTTTACCAGCCCTTCCTGAACCGCAGTTTCGATCGCCGTGAAGGCATAATGATCCTTAGGCACATCCTTAAAGGTAATGACTTCCGGAGGACTATCCGCATTCAGGTTTAACGTTTCGACGATAAATATGACAAAATCCTGCCGGCTTATAGCCTCTGTCGAGCTAGACTCCCCCTGCCCGTCTAGGGGAAGGAACCCTTTATTTAATCGGGTAAGGGCTTCCTGTGCATCGAAGTGTTTCACATCCGAAACGGATACCCCCATCTCTGCCTGCTCGCGATCCGAAACGGGTACCCCTACCTCTGCCTGTACGCCGTCGGTTGAGTTTATGTATAAAGCACTTGCTGCCAAAACGATCAGAATGGAACAGGTGATCCTCTTCATACAATCCCTCCGTTTTAACGAAATCACCAAGATCATACCATATCCTGGAATGCGAAGATATTGGAGGATAGCATGAAAATAACGCCGGGGATAGGTGCATTCCTTGAAGGTTTCTCTAAAATTGCTTGGCACCGCTCCATGTCCGCAGGGTTCGTGATCCGGGGCATGCTTCGATGGCTGTCGACCATCACAAAAAGGAGCCCCTGGCAATTCCACCAGGGACTCCCTCTCATTTTCTTACCGATGCCGGCATTGAAAATGGCAACGCGCCATTCCATGGCTAGGCAATTCCCATGCCGACAAGGAACAGATTCACGTCCGCTAACACTTATTAGCGGGTTGCTTCCACCTTGTTCAATTCCTCGGTTCGCTTAGTATCGCGTTCCAGAATCGGCTTCAGATACTTGCCTGTGTAAGACTCAGGCACCTTGACCAGATCCTCAGGCGTTCCCGTAGCGATAATGGTACCGCCGCCGCTGCCGCCCTCCGGACCCAGGTCGATCAGATAGTCCGCGGTCTTAATGACATCGAGGTTATGCTCGATGACGAGGACGGACTCCCCGGATTCCACCAGGCGGTGAAGCACGACGAGCAGTCGATCGATATCGTCCACGTGCAGGCCGGTGGTCGGCTCATCCAGGATATACATCGTTTTGCCTGTGCTGCGGCGGTACAGCTCGGAAGCCAGCTTCACGCGCTGCGCCTCGCCGCCGGACAGCGTGGTGGCAGGCTGACCCAGCGTAATGTAGCCCAGGCCCACATCCATCAGCGTCTGCATCTTGCGGTGAATTTTCGGAATGTTCTGGAAGAACTCCGTTGCATTCTCCACCGTCATCTCCAGGACTTCGGCGATGTTCTTGCCTTTATATTTGACTTCCAGCGTTTCGCGGTTGTAACGCTTGCCCTTGCACACTTCGCAAGGCACGTAGATATCCGGCAGGAAGTGCATCTCAATCTTGATAATGCCGTCACCGCGGCAGGCCTCGCAGCGTCCGCCCTTCACGTTAAAGCTGAAGCGGCCCTTCTTGTATCCGCGAATCTTCGCTTCATTCGTCTGGGAATAGATATCCCGGATATCGTCGAAGACGCCTGTATAGGTTGCCGGGTTGGAACGAGGCGTACGCCCGATCGGAGACTGGTCGATGTCGATGACCTTCTCGATGTGCTCCAGACCTTTCATTTCACGGTATTGCCCAGGCCGTACCTTCGCCCTGTTCAAATCCCGAGCGAGCGTCTTGTACAGGATCTCGTTGACCAGCGTCGACTTGCCGGATCCGGATACGCCCGTTACCGCCGTGAAGACGCCAATCGGAATTTTCACGTTAATATTTTTCAGATTGTTTTCCTTCGCGCCCTTAATCTCCAGCCAGCGTCCATCGGTCTTGCGGCGCTTGCTGCTGACCGGAATGAACTTACGGCCGCTCAGGTATTGGCCCGTCAGCGAGTTGGGGTCGTTCATAATCTCCTTCGGCGTTCCTTCCGCAATGACCTGGCCGCCATGAATGCCCGCGCCCGGGCCGATGTCGATGATATAGTCCGCGGCCATCATCGTATCTTCGTCATGCTCGACCACAATCAGCGTGTTGCCCAAATTCCGCATATGCTCCAGCGTCGAGATCAGGCGGTCGTTATCCCGCTGATGCAGTCCGATGCTGGGCTCATCCAGAATGTACAGCACGCCCATAAGGCTCGACCCGATCTGCGTGGCTAACCGGATCCGCTGCGCTTCGCCGCCGGACAGCGTTCCCGCCGAGCGGCTAAGGGTCAGGTAATCCAGCCCGACATTAACGAGGAAACCCAAACGGCTGTGAATCTCCTTCAAGATGAGATTGGCAATCTGTTTTTCTTTCTCGCTAAGCTCCAGATGATCGAAGAATTTCAGGGATTCTCCGATCGACAAGCTGGTAACATAGGCCATGTTGCGATCATTGATCGTAACGGCCAGGCTTTCCTTGCGGAGACGATGGCCTTTGCACACATCGCACGGCTTGCTGCTCATATAGCCTTCGATGTATTCGCGTATGCCCTCGGAGTTCGTATCGCGGTAGCGGCGTTCCAGGTTCGGAATGATGCCCTCGAAGGTGACGTGCGCTTCCTTCCGCTGACCGAAGTCATTCTCATAACGGAAGTGAACCTTCTCTTTGCCCGTGCCGTACAACAGCTTGTTCATCTGTTCCTGGCTAAAGGTACTGACTGGCTTGTCCAGCGGAATGCCGAAATGCGCGCAGACCGATTTCAAAAACTGAGGATAATACGTGGATGTGCCCCCGCTCCATGCGGCAAAGGCGCCTTCCTCGACGCTTTTGCTCATATCCGGCACAAGCAGCTCTGGATCCACGATCATCTCCACGCCCAAGCCGTCGCAATCCGGGCAAGCACCGAATGGCGTATTGAAGGAGAACATTCTCGGCGTCAGCTCTTCCATGCTGAAGCCGCAGATCGGACAGGCAAAGTTGGAGCTGAACCGCAGCTCCTCCTGACCCATGATATCGACCAGAAGCTGGCCGCCTGACAGGTTCAATGCCGTTTCGATCGAATCGGCGAGGCGTGCTTCGATATCTTCCTTCACCACGATCCGGTCCACTACCACCTCGATCGTATGCTTCTTATTCTTCTCAAGCTCGATGCTCTCCGACAGATCGCGGAGCTCCCCATCGACGCGCACCCGAACGAAGCCCTGCTTCGCAATGTCGGCAAACAGATTCTTGTGCTCGCCCTTGCGGCCGGAAATGACCGGCGCAAGAATTTGCAGCCTCGTCTTCTCGGGATACTGCATGATGCGGTCTACCATCTGCTCGACCGTCTGGGAGGTAATTTCCACCCCATGATCCGGACAGTGCGGGTGTCCGACCCGGGCGAACAGCAGACGCAAATAATCGTAAATTTCCGTCACGGTGCCTACCGTCGAGCGCGGATTGCGGCTCGTCGTTTTCTGGTCAATCGATATCGCCGGCGACAGGCCTTCAATGGAATCGACATCCGGCTTCTCCATCTGTCCGAGGAATTGGCGCGCATAAGCAGACAAGGATTCCACGTAACGGCGCTGACCCTCGGCATAAATCGTATCGAATGCGAGGGAGGATTTGCCCGAGCCGCTAAGCCCCGTCAGAACGACAAACTTGTCACGCGGTATCGTGACGTCGATATTTTTCAGATTGTGTGCGCGGGCGCCTTTGATCACAATTTTTTCACTGGCCAAACGATATCATCTCCTACTCCATATGGCATGCATGTGGTGCTTATATTTCACAAAGAGAACGACCGCATAGGCCGTCCCCCTTGTCATTCGTCTCTCGATATTACTCGGCTTGCAGTTCCAGCAGCGCATCACGAAGCTCGGCCGCACGCTCGAATTGCAAATTCTTCGCCGCTTCCTTCATCTCGGCCTCGAGGCGCTGGATCAGCTTCTGACGCTCTTTCTTCGACATCTTCTGTCCTTCGCCCACCAGGTAATCCGCCTTGCCCTCGGCGACCTTCGTCGCTTCGATGACATCGCGTACCTTCTTGCGGATCGTCTGCGGCGTGATGCCGTGCTCCTCGTTGTAAGCAACCTGGATGCTGCGGCGGCGCTCGGTTTCCTTGATCGCCCGATCCATCGAATCGGTGATCTTGTCGCCGTACATGATAACCTTGCCTTCCGAGTTCCGGGCCGCCCGTCCGATCGTCTGGATGAGCGAGCGGTCGGAGCGCAGGAACCCTTCCTTGTCCGCATCCAGAATCGCTACGAGGGAAACCTCCGGCAGGTCAAGACCCTCCCGTAGAAGGTTAATACCCACCAGCACGTGGAATGTACCAAGCCGCAGATCGCGCAGGATCTGCATCCGCTCCAGCGTCTTGATATCGGAGTGCATGTAACGGACCTTGATTCCGATTTCCTTCAGGTAATCGGTCAGATCCTCGGCCATTTTCTTCGTGAGCGTGGTCACGAGCACGCGCTCGTCCCGGTCCACGCGGTCATGGATCTCGCCGATCAAGTCATCAATCTGCCCTTCGGTCGGGCGCACGTCGATGATCGGATCAAGCAGGCCTGTCGGCCGGATGATCTGTTCAACCATCGTATCGCAGTGCTCCATCTCATACGGTCCCGGCGTGGCCGATACGTAGATGATCTGGTTCACCTTCTCCTCGAATTCCTCGAACTTCAGCGGCCGGTTATCGAGCGCGGACGGCAAGCGGAAGCCATGATCGACCAGCACCGTTTTACGCGCCCGGTCACCGTTGTACATCGCGCGGATTTGCGGCAGCGTAACGTGCGACTCGTCAATGACGAACAGCATATCGTCCGGGAAGTAGTCGAGAAGCGTATAGGGCGTAGCCCCAGGCTCCCTGAAGGTCAGGGGACCCGAATAGTTCTCGATCCCGGAGCAGAATCCGACTTCCTTCATCATCTCGATGTCGTAACGGGTGCGCTGCTCCAGCCGCTGAGCCTCCAGCAGCTTGCCTTCCGAGCGCAGCAGTTCAAGGCGCTCTTCCAGTTCGCGTTCGATATTCACGAGCGCTACCCGCATCGTCTCTTCGCGGGTGACGAAGTGAGACGCCGGGAAGATGGCGATATGCTCGCGTTCCCCGACCAGCTCGCCCGTCAAAACGTCGATCTCCGTGATCCGTTCGATCTCGTCGCCGAACAGCTCGACGCGGACGGCATGCTCTCCCTTCGAGGCCGGGAAAATCTCGACGACATCCCCGCGCACGCGGAACGTGCCACGAACGAAGTTGATATCGTTCCGCTGGTATTGGATATCGACCAGCCGCGACAGAATCTCGTTGCGAGGCTTCTCCATGCCCACCCGGAGCGAAAGCAGCATTTCCCCATACTCGTGCGGCGAACCCAAACCGTATATGCAGGATACGCTCGCCACGATGATGACGTCGCGCCGTTCGAACAGCGAGCTCGTGGCGGAGTGGCGAAGCTTATCGATCTCTTCATTAATGCTGGAATCCTTCTCGATATACGTATCGGAGGAAGGAATGTAGGCTTCCGGCTGATAGTAATCGTAATAACTCACGAAATAATCCACCGAATTGTTCGGGAAGAATTCCTTAAACTCGCTGGCCAGCTGCGCCGCCAGCGTCTTGTTATGCGCGATGACGAGTGTGGGACGGTTTACCTTGGCGATTGTCTGCGCGATCGTAAACGTCTTACCCGTTCCTGTTGCACCTAACAGCGTCTGATGTTTTTTCCCTTGGCGGAGTCCTTCGACCAACGCATCAATAGCCGTGGGCTGATCGCCCTGCGGCTGGAATTCAGACTGGATCTCAAAGGATTTGGTACTGACAACTAAATCGCTCATTGCCCTTCATCACCCTCATACTCTAAAATGAAATTCATGCTAAAAGATATGTCGAAACTTCCCGATGATATACTATGGGAAATTAGTGGTGTCTGCGTAAGGAATAAGAATATTTGTTCCCGTCTCATTATACCCCTTACGTTTTTTTGATGCAAACAGTTTAATGAAAATATCAATAAGTTCCAGGGCAAATGTCTAAGTCCCAGGCTTCCGCGACATCGGGAGCCTTCAGCGTTCATGTCGAACTTGCGGCATATGAACCGATGATCTTAAATACTTCCTTAAGGAGATGATACAGCGTTATGGATATTACGATTATTCTTGGCATTCTCGCCGGTCTGGCCGCGTTGATCGGAGGGTTTTTATGGGAAGGCGGGCATCTGAGCGGCCTGCTGCAAGGCGCGGCTGCGCTTATCGTATTCGGCGGGACCATCGCCGCCGTCATCGTCAGTTTCCCCGCCACCCGGCTCCGTACGATCCCCGCTGCGCTCAAGCTGGCCTTCGGCCGCAGCAACCGTTCGACGGACGAGCTGATTGATGCCATCGTCGATATGTCGGTAACGGCCCGAAGAGACGGGGTGCTGGCGCTCGAGCGCATCTCGGCCGAACACGAGGATCCGTTCCTGCGGGAAGGCATGCAGATGGTCGTGGACGGCAACGACCCGGAAATGGTGCGTCAAATCCTGGAGCTCGATATCAATGCCGCCGAGCAGAAGCACGAAGGCTATGCCAAAATTTTCGAATCCGCCGGAGGCTATGCCCCTACCATGGGGATCATCGGTACCGTCATGGGATTGATCCACGTGCTGGGCAGCCTGCAGGACCCGACCGGTCTCGGCCCGTCCATCGCTGTCGCGTTTACCGCCACCTTATACGGCGTCGCTAGTGCCAATATTATCTTTTTGCCCATTGCGTCCAAGATTAAAGCACGTTCCGAAGAAGAAATTGTAAAAATGGAGCTGCTGCTCGAAGGAATCATGGCCGTTCAGAACGGAGAGCACCCGCTGTTGGTTCGCAAAAAGCTAGCCTCTTTCGCTTCAGCAGGCACCACGGACATTCCGTCCTCAAGGGGGATCGCGCATGAGACAGCCGAATAGACGGCGGCGTCAGCGCAAACAGGCCGAAGGCGAACAGCGCGACCGCTGGATGATCACTTATGCCGACCTGATTACGCTGCTTCTGATCTTTTTTGTTGTGATGTATGCCATGAGCCGGCTCGACACGGAAAAATACAAGCTCGTCACCCAATCCCTGCAGGCTACCTTCCAGAGCGGGGACAGCTTCCTGGAGATGGGCTCGGGGATTACCGGAACTGCCGATACCGAGAATCATAAAAATCCTCCGCCGAAGCCTGCTGCCGACGAGGAAGGCGAGGACAAGGATAACGGGCAGGAACCGCTAACCGAGCGCGAGCTCGCTTTCCGGGCCCAGGAGGAAGAGCTGGCCAACTTTATGGGGCTCATTCAGCAATACGTGAAGGACAACCAGCTCGAAGAGGACATCTTCATCTCGGACGAGCCGCAGGGGATTGCCATTACGTTAAGCGACCGCTTCCTGTTCGATGTCGGCAAGGCCGAGCTTAAACCTGGAGCCGCTCCGGTTCTGGGCAAATTAGCCAGCCTGTTCGGCGATTTAAACACCACGGTGAGCATCGAGGGGCACACGGACAACGTGCCGATCGGCCGCTACTCCAGCTACAAGGACAACTGGGAGCTTTCCGGCGCCCGCGCGATGTCGGTGCTGCGATTCTTCCTCGAGCACAGCAAGCTGGACCCGGAAGGCTTCCAGTATGCAGGCTATGCCGATACGAGACCGGCCGCGGATAACGCGACCGCCGAAGGCAAGCAGAAGAACCGCCGGGTTGAAATCACGGTGTTACGGCAGCTTAAGGAGTAGGCAATTGCTGCAATGACCACCCCATGAACTTCCATGCTTTGCGTTGAAGGCATTCCGCAACACATCCGGATAAACCGAATAAGCGCCCGGCAGACTGAATCAGCATGGATTCAGATCTGACCGGGCGCTTTTGTGTGTAAAAAGGGGGCGATCACTGACGGCATTCCTGAGCGTCGCAAGGTTTACGGCAAATTCGATTTACAACTTCCGGTCGAAGCTCCAAGAGCTTTACTCCGGAGGAAACCCTGGAGTGGAGCGAATAATTTAAGCGCCGTGCCCAACCCCGCTCTCGCTCGGCCGCAGGACAGCGGAACCGACGGCCAGCAGAATGACCGCCATCAGGCCCAGCACGGCCAGCGGCAGTGCGATATCGGATAACGTGCCGCCCGTAGCCGCGGTCTCCACCGCCTCAATGGCCCATTTTTGCGGGATGAAATTAGCGATCTTCTGCATGAATTCCGGCATGATGGCAAGCGGCCAGAAGCACCCGCCCAGCATGCAGGTCGGCGTGACGATCATGGAATTGATCATGGCAGCATTTTGCCCGTTCCGGATCAGCCCGGCGACCGTGCTTGCCACGCCTAACGATACGAGCATAAAGGCCATCAGAATAAGGAAATGCAGCACGAACGGAACTCCGTAATCGTAGCGAAGGACATACCGGCTGAGCACGAGGACGATGATCACTTGCAACGAGCCGACCACCAGGCTGCCCAGAAAATTACCTAAAGCGATCTGATAGGCGCGCACCGGCGCCGTATACATGCGGGACAGCGTTCGCTGCCTGCGGTCATCAATCATCATCGACACCACGCTGGAGATAAGGGTCATCATGAACATCAGGGTAAATCCCGTTACGTTCGAGAGCCCCGGCTTCGCATACAGATTCAAATCCGTGACCTCGGTGTCCACCCGATTCAGCGCGGATTGCTTGAGCACCGTTTGCAGCGCCAGCATACGATCCGCGTCCGGCTCCGAGGTCTCCCGGATCAAGGCAGCTGTACCGCTTAGTCTCGTAACCGCGGAGTCCGCCGTCATTCGGATCATTACCGAGGCCTCCGAGGTGGAGACTTCGTATATTTTAACCGCCGGCCGTTGGCCTTCTATTAATCCGTCGCTGAACCCCTGCGGAATATAAACGCCCACCGTGCTTTTATTCTCCACCAGGTCTTCCCTCAGCATATTCTCGGACCCGGACTCCTTGAGCACGTATTGGCCGCTTCGCTCCAGTTCATTCATCAAGTACCGCCCTGCAGGTCCCTCATCCTCGTTCACGTAAGAGACCAGAATGCTCGCGGCCGTGGTCTGCCCCAGAAGAAACACCGTCAAGGTAACGACCACGCAAGGAACCAACAGATAGACGATCCAGCCTCTTTTCCGTCCCAGCGTGCGTCTCACCATATGCCAGGCAATGGTTAAGCTATGCATGGTATCCCACCTTCCTGTACGTAATCATGGCTGCAGCCGACAGGGCCGCGGTAATGGCCGCCAGCATGCACACGCAAGTGACAATCAAATGCACGTCGCTGTCCAGCATCATCCGCAGCATGCTCTGCATCGCCCAATGGTTGACGGTGAAGGCGCCGAGCTTCTGGAAGAACTCCACGGGCAGCGGCATAAACCCTCCGCTGACAAACGTCATGGCGATAATGATCGCCTGCATCAGCCCTCTGGCTCCTGCTGCCGTGGAGGAGACCAGGGTTATGAACGTGGCTATGGTCATGGACGATAACGTGATCAATACGCAGACCATGATGAGCAGCAAGGGGTGCGGCCCCCATTTGACGCCGTACAGCCACATGGATCCAAGGACGATAGCGGCGGCCTGTGCCAGCGTGATCAGGCTGCATCCGATAATTTTTCCGGCAAACACGGTTCCGGGGTGAACGGGCGCGCTTTGCAAGCGATATAAAGTCCGGCTTTCCCGCTCGCCCAGCAGGCTGCTGCTGGCCATCAGACCGGAATACAACAGGAACATGATCAGCATGGAGGCTGCATAATATTGGGCTGCGGAGTACGTCGCTCCTTTCTCGCTCAGTTGCCCGATCGTAACGTTAGGTCCGTCCGACGCATCGACAGGCGCTGCCGCTTGAGCCGCAAGAACTTGGTCTCCGCCTATAACGACTACCTCCGCCTGTTTGTGATTCGCATCTGCGATAAAGGTCTTGAAGACAGTGTCTGCCACGAGGTTTAGATCACGGTCTCTTCCAGGCAGCAGCTCAAGCTTCACGTCCGCTCCCTGGCCCATTCGTTCATCAAAGGAAGCCGGAATCACCACCGCGTAATCGACCTCGCCCCGGCGCAGCTTTTCTTCAGCCTCTTCCCGGCTGGATACCACCTCAGGTTCCAGTAGGTCCTGAATCTCCGGCAAGCCGGTCAGCGCCTGCATGCTCCCCGGCAGCTGTCTTCCAGCCTCGGCATCTAACACCATTCCCACTCGGACCGACGGCTGTTTAAATTCCTGATCATTGCCAAACCAGCCCGACAGCGCGTTACCCAATATGAAAATAAGGATCAGCGGCAGCACAAATTGGTTGATCAGCACCGATCGGCTGGTGGCCATCCGCTTCAGCTCGAACCAGGCGATAATCATCGTATTCATCTTCGGTATTCCTCCTTCATGGATTCCTCTGCTCGTGTCCGTTATGATCAATCGCGAAGCGTTCGCCCAGTCAGGCTGAGAAACAGCGTTTCAAGCCCCGGCTCCTCGCACTGCAGGGAGCGAAGCGTCGTATGGTGTTTACTGCAGATGAACAAAATATCCTGCAGTTCATCCTGAGCTGACGGTACGTAGACTTCGACTTCGTTATCATTCTGCGCAACGCGCCTAACGCGCGGGTGAATGGTCAGTTCCTCCACCAGCTCCGGTGTGATCCCATCAGCAGTAAGAATGATTTTCTCCTCATGCGCCACGCGTGCCCGAAGCTCCTGCTGCGTCCCGCAGGCGATAACATGGCCTTGATCCATGATGGCCACCCGGTCGCTGATCGCGGCAACTTCCTCCATGTAATGACTTGTATAAATAACGGTAGAACCCATGCGGTTCAACGTCTTCACCGATTCCAGGATATGATTCCGGGACTGCGGGTCAATCCCCACCGTCGGCTCATCCATAATGATCAGCTTCGGACGATGCGTAATCGAGCATGCAATATTCAGTCTTCGTTTCATCCCCCCGGAGAAGGTGGACGGCCTTTCTTTTGCCCGATCCTGCAAACCGACAAACGCCAGCGCCTCCTCCACCCGTTCCTTCAGCAGCTGGCCGCGCAGCCCGTACAATTTCGCGAAAAAAGCGACATTATCCCAAGCCGTCATCTCTTCATACAGAGCCAGATCCTGTGGCACCAGCCCGATTCTCCGCTTGACTTCCAGCGGCTGCTCCTCGATGGAAATACCGTCTACCTTGATGACGCCCTGATCCTTGGGAAGAAGGCCACAGATCATATTGATGGACGTGCTCTTGCCCGCTCCGTTCGGTCCCAATAATCCAAAAATCTCGCCTTCGTGCACTTCCAGGTTCATATGATCCACCGACAGCTTGCTTCCATATCGTTTTACGACATCCTTCATCTCCAGAAAGACCGCCATAATCATCATCTCCATTTCCCTCGTATCCATCTGTTGATTACATTCTATCTGGAATCGCCGGATTTTTAAGGTAGAGGAAGTCACCTTATAGGGTGACGAAAGTCATCTCCTTGCCGAAAACATCCATGTGCTATAATGAAGCCAATCGTTTGAACGGTTTGACTTCACAATGGAAAAGGGTTGGATCGCACGTGACATCTCCACTTGCCTATCTCAGGTACGGCCTCATTCTCCTGCCCGCCGCAGCGGATATCTTTTTGCAGCAGCTCGACGATTACGGGGAATATATGGTGTACACCCTGCTTTTTCTGGCGATTGCGGTGCTGAGCCGCTTCCTGCCTTCGCCTGCTTACCTTAAAGCAGCCATACTGCTGGAAATCCCGTTGTCCCTATGGCTATGCCACCAATACGGCTTCATGATGGTATTCCTGTCCATATCCTCTCTATGCGTCTATTTGCCCTTGTTCGAGCGGACTGTTAGGCTGTGGCTGGCATTCGGTCACCTTGGACTGCTCAACATCGCGATTACCGATTACGATGCGCTGCTGCATACGACTGCCAATCTGCTGTTTCTGTTCTTGGCTGTGACATTCCACCGCATCCATGAAATGAACCAGAAGGAATTGGATCATATTCATTTATACGACGAGCTGAAAAGACTGCATTTCCAGCAGGACGAGGCAGGCAGACAGCTGCTGCAGTTCGCCCATCAGGTGGAAAGCGCGGCCCAGGCCGAGGAGCGTAACCGCATCTCCCGCCAGCTGCATGACGATATCGGCCATCGGCTGATTCGCGTCAAAATGATGATGGAAGCCGCTCTTCATATCGTGCCGCAGGATGCCGCCCGGGGCATGGATATGCTCCATCAAGTCCGCGACCAGCTGGGGGAGAGCATGGAGCAGATGCGGACCGCCGTGAAACAGATGAATCCGTCAAGGCGGATCATGGACGATTATTCCCTGGATCGGCTGCTGGAGGAGACCGGCAGGGAGACCGGAATCGAGACCGAGCTTGTGCTGCAGGGGATTCCTTATCCACTTTATCCAAGCCAACAGGTGGTGTTATACAAAAATGCCCGCGAAGCCATCACCAACGCCATACGTCACGGCGAAGCCAAGCAGGTCCAAATTTTTCTCCAGTACGGAGACGAGGAAGTTCGAATGGAGGTCTCCAATGATGGCACGGTCCAAGAGGAGGCGAACCCGATCGCTGCGGCAGACCGTCATGGCATCGGGATAAGCGGCATGCTCGAACGAACCAAAGTGGTGGGAGGAACGCTGGAGGTCAGAAAATCCGTGCCTTTTACCGTCATCACCCGGTTGCCTGTCTACCGGAAGCGGGAGATTATGTAACTGACATGACGGCAGCATCCTAATTTATAGAAAGGATCGTGGCTATCCATGATATCCGTATTGATTGCAGATGATGACCCGTTCATCCGGGAAAGCTTGAAACTGTTGGTGGGGATGGATCCGGATATCGAAGTATCGGCTGTCGCGGAACACGGGGAGGAGGCTCTATCGTTATTGATGGACGGACTTCAGGCCGACGTCGTGCTCATGGACATCCGGATGCCGGTATGCGACGGCGTGGAAGGAACCCGGCGCATTCGCGATCGATACCCTGATGTACGGGTGCTGATGCTGACTACCTTCGATGACGATGATTATATCGTGGAGGCGCTGCGGAACGGGGCCAGCGGTTATCTGCTGAAAAACATTCCGCCCGATCGCATCATCCAGGGGATCAAAACGGTGCATGACGGTAACATGCTGATACATCCCGATATCGCCCGCAAGCTGACCGGCATGCTTCGTCCAACCTCGCAGCCAGTCCCGAGATCCGCTGAGCTGGAACAGTTCGGGCTCACCCCTGCCGAGAAAAAGGTCGTCGCCCTTATCGCGGAGGGCCTATCCAATAAGGAAATTGCCGGGCAGCTTTACCTAAGCGAAGGCACCGTCAAAAACTACGTCACCGATATTCTGGGCAAGCTGAATCTTCGGGACCGGACGCAAATCGCTATCTTTTATTTAAAAAAGGTGCAGGGCTAGTCCCGCCTATCCATTACATAACGGCATGAAGCTAAAAAACGGGCCCTTGTCCATGTTGGACAAAGGCCCGTTTGCCGTATCACGATGAAGGGAATCCCGCTTCTTCGGAACCGCCGGACGTCTTGCTGCCGGAAGCCCCCCGCTTGCTGCGAATATGAAGTTTATTCGCCAGCAGCGTGATCAAGCTTACCGGCTTCAGCCCCACCGCGATGCCATCCCTCGGGTCTGGCGCCACGATAGCTCCCAGCTGATGATGGTCCCCGGCGTAAATCGCACGCTGGAGAAATTTGCTCTCCCCTTGATGGTTCTGAACCTCCAGCTTGCAGAAGGCCGGATTCTGGCGCAAGGCGCTGTGCAGCTGCTCCTTGCTGTGAATCAGCTTACCGTTCACCTTGAGGATCGTCTCCCCTGCCAAAATGCCGAGCTCGCTCGCCGGACTGTCCGGCAGCACGGCGAGAACGCGTAATCCGCGCACCGGATGCACAAACATCGGGCTGCGCTGCTGTTCTTCGTACCTGCTGTACCATACCAAGCCCTCATGCAGCAGCAGCGCCGCTAATGCGGCCGCGATGGTAAGCGGCGACCACCACTCGGCCAGCAGGCTCAATGCCAGCACAATCGCCCCATAGAATATGAGACGCTTCCACGTAATCCCCGCTTTCTCCTGCGGGAGCATGCTCTGCGTCATCTCCCCGAAGCCGATTACGACCGGCAGTGCCATCATGGTAAAGCCCGTACTCCAGGCATCGCCGCCAAAGAACGGTGTCCATGGCAGCACGCTGCCTCCGCCAACCGCCGGAACGAGCAGGAACAACGGCAGCGGCCAGAAGCTCTGCATATGATAGCCGCCGACAAGCTTGCCACGCTTGCCCTCCAGGAACAGCGGCGTGGCAAATCCCGACCCTTGTATCCTTACCAGCAAAGCTTCCGCAAAATGCAGAACGGCGGACAACGCCAGCAAGGCCGGGATGTCCAAACCAAGGATCGTTGCCGTTACCTGATGAATCCAGCCTTCCGGCTGCCAATTCGGAAACCAGCCCAACACAAACTGAATGATCCCGAGCAGACCGATGGAATAGGCAAAGCATAAGTACCGGATATGAAACAGCATCAGGATCAGCGAAGTCACCCATATGCATATAATGGCTTCCAAGCTTAATGATATCCCCAAGAAGGCCACCACGATGGACACGCTAATGCCTGCCGCCAGTCCCCCCAGAAACGTGCGCCAGGTCTGCAATCCCCAGGAATGCAGCTTCACATGGAACAGCTTGCGCTCCACCAACACCTGCCTTCGGTAAAACAGCATGACAAACAAAATCGAAATATAATAAAAGGGCTGCGTCAGCAGTTGTATGCCTGCATCTATCCCATACATCAGCAGTTGTTTCAATGTCTCCAACGGCTTGCCACGCTCCTTTCAGTTCCAAGATGCTTCGAAGTGTACGCTTTCTGATATCTCCTAAGAAAAAAGAAGGCTAACGTTCAGCCTTCTTACTTGTTCGACGCCTTAGCGGCGATTTCCTTCCGAACCTCGGCAATTCCGCGATTCATTTGGTTATCCTCTTTCGGATCCTGAATCTTCTCGATCAATGCCCCTTCCAATGCCTCGGCTGTAGCGCTGTTAATGATGCCGTCCGCTTTCAGCTTGTGCTTGCTCTGGAAGCTCTTGACCGCCTTCTCCGTATTCCGGTCGAAGTAACCATCGGTACGTCCTGCCGCGTAACCAACCGCTTCAAGCATAATCTGCGCGTTCTTCACATCCGTGCTGTTCGTGTCGTACGCATAGGTTTTCTTCTTATCGATCGGCGCAACGGTAAAGTATTCAGGCTGCGACACCTTAATATCCGGCTCGATTCCCTTCTCATGGATCCAGGTACCGTTTGGTGTCAGCCATTTGGCAATGGTCACCTTGAGCAGGCTTCCGTCGCCAAACTGCTTGTCAAAGCTCGTTTGCACGGTCCCTTTTCCGAAAGAGTGCTCGCCCATTAGGGTAGCTCCGGCGGACTGCTGCAATGCGCCTGCCAAAATCTCGGAAGCGCTGGCGCTGCCCTTGTTCATCAGCACCGTAATCGGGTACGATTTGGCCACGCCATTGGATGGATGCTTCTCCCGCTTCTTATTCTTGTCCTCGACCTGAACGATCAGCTCGCCTTTAGGCACGAACTGCTCTGCGATGTCGATGACAACGGACAGCACGCCGCCGGGATTGTTCCGGACGTCGATCAGCAGTCCCTTCATGCCTTGGCTTTCCAGCTTCTTGAGCTCTTCCTTAAAGCGTTCGCCCGTATTCAGCGAGAATTGGGAAATCTCGATCACGCCGATTCCGCCCTTCTCCATCCGTGCCGACACGGTTTCCAGATCGACGTCATCCCGAACGATAACATACTCGATCGGCTGCTCGGATCCTGCCCGCTTGATCTGAAGAACGGCCTTGGAGCCCTTCGGACCGCGAATCTTGTTAACGGCCGCATTCAGCTCAAGGCCCTGCAAGGATTCGCCATTGACGGAAAGGATGGTATCCTTGGCCCGAATGCCGGCTTTGTCTGCAGGCGATCCCTTGATCGGGGATACAACGACGACGCTGCCGTCTACGGAGGACACTTCCGCGCCAATCCCCGTGAAGGAGCCCTCAATGCTTTCTTCAAACTGGGCCGCCGTTTCTTTGCCCATATAGTTGGAATACGGATCTTCCAGCGCTTCCATCATCCCGTTGATGGCGCCGTCGATCAGCTTCGACCGATCGATATCCTTGTAATAATTGCTTTCGATGAGGTCAATCGCTGTCCCCAGTTTCTTCGCTTCAGACTGCTCCAGTCCATTCCTGTTCGCGATGCTGGCCAGCAATCCCTCGCCGCCGTCTCCGGTCTGACTTGGAGCAGGCAGCTGGGTCAAAGCCATCGTTAACAGCCCGCCGCACAGCATGGCAGCGATGACCAGAAAGACAGCCGTTCGTTTTTTCAGCAAGTACTTCACCGCCTTTGTACGTTTCAACTGCTACACACAGGGGAATCCCGTCCACCTAGTATATGATTGGCTTGCCGGGGATATTTATACAGCGGTATTGAAGGTTATATGGTTTGCGTCATCATTTATGTTACAGATAAGGCGAAGGATTCACCGGCGATCCGTTGACCCGAACCTCAAAATGAAGATGCGGTCCCGTGCTCTGACCCGTGGAGCCTACTTCGGCAATCTTCTGCCCTCTGGACACCTTGTCGCCTTCGCTGACTTTAATGCCGCCGTTGCGGATATGCCCATACAAGGTCCATACGCCGCCCCCATGATCAACAATAACACAGTTTCCGTAACCGCTCCACCACTCGGCCAAGATGACGGTGCCGCTCTCAGCTGCCCGGATCTCGGTCCCTTGCGGAACCGCGAAGTCCTGACCCGTGTGCATCTTGCCAACCTCGCCCGTTACCGGATGGACGCGCGGTCCGTAACCGGAGGAGAGTCTGGCTCCGGAGACCGGTATCGCAAACGGTCCGCCGTTGCCGGTATACCCACCTCCGCCTTTGCTGCCGCCCAGCGTCGTCGCCTTGGCTGCTCTCTTCGCGGCAGCCGCTTTGGCAGCCGCCGCTTTACGGGCCGCTTCTTCGGCAGCAAGCTTATTCTTTTCCTTCTGCAGGGCCGAACGCTTGCTTGCCAGGGCAACCAGCATTTTATCCTGCTCTTCGGTCAGGATTTCCGCATCCTCGATATCTTGATCGTACTGGGCCAGCAGAACGCGCTTCTCCTGTTCCTTCTCGTTCAGGATGCTCTTGCGGTCCTCCATCTGGCCGTACAGGTCCTTGGCGGTTGCGTACTGCCCTTCAAGTTCTTTCTTCTTGTCGATAACCAGCAGCTTGTCCTGCTTATGCTGCACCAGCAAATCCTGGTCCTGATCGACGATGGTCTTCAAGGAATCGGCACGCTCAATAAAATCGCTGAAGCTGGTTGCGGAGAGCAGCACATCCAGATACGATACTTGACCATCCATATAGATAAGGCGAATCCGGGATTCCAGCAGCTTCTCGCGGGATGCGATGCGCTCCTCCGCCGCTTCAAGCTCCTTGGTCGTTGTTCTCAGCAAATCCTCCGTCTCCTCGATCTTGACGGAAATCTTGGTCAATTCATTGCTGACGATGTTGATTTGCTCCATTACGTATTTCAGGTTCTTCGTCGTTTTATTCTTATAATGCTGGGCTTCTTGTTTATCATCCGCTGCCTTGCTCTTCTGCGCCCGCGCTTTCTTGACCTGCTCCTGAAGCACCCTCAGCTCTTTGTCTACATCGGCTGCGGTCTTCTTCTCGGCTTGTCCGACGGTCGGTTGGATCATAACAGTGGCCAGTAATAAGGCTGCTACTCCTGCGGCGATTTTCTTCAAGTTTCGCTCCCCATCCTTTACCTTGTTTTATACTTTCAAAAATTTACGTATCGACATGGTGCTGCCCCAAATGCCAATGACGATGCCAAGGGCCACGATGATGGTCCCGAGCAGCAGCCACAGATCTCCCAATGGAATCAGGCTCTTCGCCAGCGTCAAATCCGTCTGCGACGCGGCGTACAGGCGATTGTAGCCTATAAACAGCAGCGTAACCGTAATGATCGAGCCCAGAAGGCCGATCATGGCTCCTTCCACGAAGAACGGCCAGCGGATGAAGTTGTTGGTCGCGCCGACAAGCTTCATGATGCCGATCTCGCGGCGACGGGCCAAAATCGTTACCCGAATGGTGTTCGAAATCAGAAACATGGACATCAAGCCGAGCCCCGCTACGAAAATAAAGCCGATATTCCGCACCGTTTTCGTAATCTTGAACAAGGTTTCTACCGTGCCCTCCCCGTATTTGACGCGCAGGATCGGCTCTTCCGCATACTTCTCGTTCAGCGCGGTAATCTTGTCGGCAACAAACCCGACCGTGGTCGGTTCGATAACGGAAACCTCGAATGCGTCCGGAAGCGGATTCTGGTCCGCTTCGCTGAAGCCTTCCACCCATTCGGAGCCGAGGCTTTCCTCAAGCTCCTTCATGCCCTCTTCCTTGGACACGAATTTGATGGCGCTGACTTCCGGCATGGCCTCGATCTCGCCTTTGATGGTTTCGCGCAGCTTCTCGTCCACATTGAGATTCAAGTACGTATTGATTTGCACGTTGCTATCTGCTTTATCGGCTAATGCGTTCACATTCATGACTAACAGCATGAAAACGCCCAGTATAAATAATGACACCACGATGGACGTAATCGATGCGACCGACATCCATCCATTCCGGAAAACGCTCTTCGCCCCTTCCCGCAAGTGCCGCAAGAAGGTTCTAAAATTCATACCCGTACTCTCCTCTCTGCTGGTCGCGGACGATCTGTCCGTGCTCAATCGCAAGTACGCGCTTACGCATCGTGTTCACGATATCCCTGTTGTGGGTAGCCATCACGATGGTGGTTCCCCTGAAATTAATTTCGTCCAGCAGCTGCATGATGCCCCAGGAGGTTTCCGGGTCCAGGTTGCCCGTAGGCTCGTCCGCAATAATGACGGACGGGTTGTTCACGATCGCCCTGGCGATGGCGATCCGCTGCTGCTCCCCGCCGGAGAGCTGGGAAGGCTCGCGGTTCGCCTTGGCTTTCAGGCCCACCAGATCCAGCACCTCCATAACCCGTCTCTTGATGAGACGCTGCGGCGCTTCGATAACCTCCATGGCAAAAGCAACATTTTCGTAAGCAGTCAGCTTGGGCAGCAGACGGTAGTCCTGAAAAATAACCCCGATATTTCGGCGAACATAGGGGATTTTGCGCTGCTTCAGCTTCCCGATATTAAATCCGTTAACGGAAATTTGGCCTTTGGTCGGCACTTCTTCTCTATAGATAAGTTTCATGAATGTCGATTTGCCGGCACCCGACGGTCCGACAACATAGACGAATTCATTGCGGTTAATGGTAACGGAAACTCCTTGAAGCGCATGGGCGCCGCTCGGATAAGTCTTCCATACGTCCTGCATTTCGATCACTTCATCACTTCCCAATCCATAATTAGCCATTATACTTTCGACAGTTTCCATCGAATTCCTTTAAAATCCAAGAAAAATCCTCACGACATCGTCTATTGTAACAAATTTGTTACCTTTTGAGTACCCGAAAGTTTAAGCCCACCGTGACATATACATGAACAAGTGCATGTACTGCGGCCAATACGAAGTTAAGAAGGTGGTTTCAAATGAAAAAA
This sequence comes from Paenibacillus sp. cl141a, assembly GCF_900109305.1. NCBI lineage: Bacteria > Bacillati > Bacillota > Bacilli > Caryophanales > Paenibacillaceae > Paenibacillus > Paenibacillus sp. cl141a. The sequence continues at coordinate 562,241 of NZ_FNZO01000003.1, read as the reverse complement.
ATTCATCTCGGTCTCATCTTTGTCATCAGTATCGGTCTTCTCCTCTCCGTCGGTTTCGGTCTATTGACGATGTACGCAAACCAAAAGGAGCTGCCGAAGGGAGTCGTTCTCTCCGGCTGGCAGGTAGGAGGGCTACCCGCCGACGAGGTATTGTCCGAGCTGGAACAGCGGCTCCACGCCATGACAAGCATCAAGGTGACGCTGGAGTCGGAGGCCCTCAAAGGGCACACGGAAAACTTCAGTCTCCAAGAAGCCGGCGTTCGGTTCAGCGCAGCCGAATTCAAGGAAGCCATCGCCAAGCTGTCCGAAGGATCGCTATGGGAACAGGTTCTTTACCGGCGGCAGTTTCAGCTGGAATGGCATATATCCACCGACTGGAATCGCGACGTATTGAAAGGGCGGTTAAACGAAGACTGGCAAAAAGAACGCTTTGGAGAGCCTGTCAACGCAGTGCGGAGCATTTCCGAAGATGATGTGGTCCGGTATACCCCGGAGAAAACCGCGTACCGCATCGATTGGCCTGCTTTCTATGAAGGGTTCAGCGCAGCGTTTCCGAACGAGTCCCACTTCACGGAACCGTATCCTGAAGAAGCCATTGCGGTGCAGCTGCCTCTTATCCGTCAAAAGCCTCCCGTTACCGTAAAGTCGCTGCAGGACGAGGGCATTGAGCGAAAAATCATTGAATTCTCCACCGGTCTCGGATCCAGCGGGCCCGGGCGCGTACATAACGTGACCGCTGCCGCCAAAGCCGTGGACGGCATGATTCTGAAGCCCGGCGATGAGTTCAATTATGCTCATATCATTGATGTTGCGAAGAAGGAGTATGGATTTGAGGAAGCTCCCGTTATCGTAAACGGCAAGCTGGTGCCCGGTATCGGGGGCGGGATCTGCCAGGTATCCAGCACGGTATATCATGCCGCCCTGCTGATCGGGCTGGAGATCACCGAAAGGCGGAATCATTCCCTTCCGGTCAGCTACTTGCCCAAGGGACAGGACGCCACCTTTGCCGAAGGGGCGATCAACTTTCGCTTCCGAAACAATACAGGCAAGCATCTGCTGATCCTGTCCGAGGTATCGCACGGCAATTTAACGCTGAAGATGTTCGGCACCTTCCCGGAGAATACGGAATACGAGCTGGTATCAACCACGATCGAAACCCTGCCGTCCCCGGAAAAGGTCATCCACAACAACTCGCTGCCGCCGGGATTGAAGCAGGTGGTTCAGAACGGGAAACCAGGTTATGTGGTTGAAACCTACCGAACCAAGAAAGTGAACGGGAAGGTCGTGGAGAACGTGAAAATATCCAAGGATACCTACCGTCCCCAGAACAGCATCGTTGCCATCAATCCGACCAACGAGGTCCCGCTGCCGGATGCGAACGAAACGCCCAAAGAGGAAGTCGTTGAGGACGGTATCAGCGCCCCGTAAATCGAAGCTGACACGAAACAGCCCGCATTCGCGAATCGAACCGCGAATACGGGCTGTTTTCCTTGCCGTTATTTTAATGTCGTGCATCGATTTTATAATAGCTTCCGATTTCCGCCTGGGCATCTGCGCTGAACGTCTCGGTATATTCCACCCGGCCGATAGAGCAGCCCTTTCCGATACGGACTCTACTGCCCCTGACAATGGCCGCGCTCGTATTCTCCAGACGGATATCCTCGCCTTCAACCAGCTCGGCGTTCAGATATCCGATCCGTGAGGAACGGAACCATTTGGCCAGCACCGTAGGCGCTACGGAGACCGTTCGACTCCGGAGTTCGTTGACGCGCGAGGCTTGCGTAACGAGCCTCAGCGTCAATTCCCGAGCTATCACGGACCCGCTCACGCGTAGTATGCCGCGGACCGTCATCTCTTCGGCTTCCAGATTGCCGCCAACATCCAAGGTACCGTTCACGACGCCTTTGACCGCAAACAGATCGGCTCCCGTGCTCAAGCCGCCATTGATTCCGATGCGGCTGATCCTAACGCTTCCGCCGGCATCCAAGCTTCCATTCACCCGGACGTGCTCCATCTGGACATGATGGGACACCTTCACATGGCCGTTCACTCTAGCCTGCCTTCCGAGCAGGCTTCCGTTTATGACCGCGCTCCCGTTGCAGCGTAGCAGATGGCAATCCGTGTCGCCATGAATGACGCCTTCACCGTTTATCCGAAGCTTGCCGATAATACCGCCGCCAACGACACCGTCACCCGTTATGGAAACACCGGGTCTTTCTACAACTGTTCCGTTATGCGCCATATCGCTGCCTCCTTGCCATCTATTCGGCCTATGCCCGGATGTTTGACCCGATGTCGCCCTTAAAACCGCCGGGATGCTCTGACCTGGGCTTCCGGGTGCTGCGTCAATTCATCCCGGTATTCCACTTGCCGAATCTCGCAACCTGGGCCGAGAATCACCCGGTTGCCGCGAACGATATCGGCTTCGACATACTCTAGATCCAGGACATCGCCCTCAATAATGCGTGCCTCCAGCCGCGTTCCCCGTAATGGAAGGGACAGCATCTCCCAGAGACGCTTTCCTTTTTTGCGGATCGTGATCCGGTCTCCGACGATTTCCTGCGCAAGGCAGCGGCCCAACAGCCGAATATCCGCTGTTCCTACATGCAGGCGGCCATCGATCTTGAAGCCCCCATGAAACGTGGCCGTTTCACTCCGCACGTCACCCTGGCTTCTCAGGTTTCCGGTTACATCAAGCCTCTTCGATTCGGAATCACCGTGAATGCTGCAATGCCCCCCGATAAAAATGGACCGGCTGCGCACGCCTCTCTTCACGCTCAGGCTGCCGGCTACATGCAGCTCCTCCGCGTCCACCGTCCCCTTAACGGTTCCCGAACCGTTCACGCGAATCTTGTCGGCAGCTACGTCGCCGTTCAAACTCATCGTTCCGTTGCCTGTTAATTCCCGGCAGTCCAGATCTCCATTCACCTGACCGGCACCATCGATTCGCACCTTGCCGTATTGGCCGCCGCTTGAGCTGCCGGTTCCCGTAATCTTCAGATCGGACAGTTTATCGTCATGTGGTATCATGAGCATACTCCTCCAGATTCACAAATAGGATCATCATGCTATATCTTAACTGGACACTCGCTGAACTTCTAAATCTATGCTATTGAATCCTTCACCAGATGGAGCCATAATCTCCCTCTAAGATAACACAACGCAGCGCATCATAGAACAGCCCGATGGCTGAACCCCGCCTCGGTCTGAAGACCGAGGCGTTTTATGCACTGATTCATTCCATCCGATTCAATTCGGTCGCTGACCGCCTTTATGCTCCTGGAGAATGGCGAAGCTTCCGAACGCAGCAGACTTTAAATCCGTTTTCGCCCGCCGCAGACGATGACTTAGATTTACTTGGAGCAAGGGAGATCGATTGTGATATGATCCTAATAGGCTCGTCATTTTGATCTCTCAATTTCAAAAATGAAAGGGGATACATAATCCATGGCACTTATGCAATGTCACTTTTACTCGGAGGTGCTCGGTCTCAGTACGTCCATGACCGTCATTCTCCCTCAGCAAACCTCTTCACAAATCGGCATGACGAATCATGCCAAAAGCGGTCTGCACCCGACGCTCTTTCTCCTGCACGGCCTGTCCGACGACGATTCCATCTGGCTGCGCAGAACCTCCATCGAACGCTACGTGGCCGAGATGGGCATTGCCGTCGTTATGCCGCAAGTGCATCGCAGCTTCTATACCGACATGGAATACGGCGGCAAATACTGGACCTTTATCAGCCAGGAGCTGCCGACCATCGCCCGTTCCTTCTTCCCGTTATCCCACGCGAGGGAAGATAACTTCGTCGCCGGGTTGTCCATGGGCGGCTACGGGGCGTTCAAGCTTGCCCTTCGCTGTCCCGAATCCTTCGCCGCTGCTGCAAGCCTGTCGGGCGCGCTCGACATGGCGGGTCATATTAATAGAAACGAGGCTTTGTTTGAGCATCGTTTAGTCTACGGAGATCGGGACATTACCGGCACCGACAATGACCTGTTGTGGCTGCTTCAGGAAGTGGACCGCTCCGAGGGACCGAAACCGCTGCTGTATCAATGCTGCGGAACGGAAGACTTCCTCTACCAAGACAATCAAGCGTTCCGCAAAGCCTGCGAAGCAACCTCCCTGGATCTCACGTATCAGGAAGGGCCGGGCGGCCACGATTGGGGATATTGGGATACCCATATCCAGGATGTTCTGAAATGGCTTCCGTTGAAAGCCTGATGAACCCATAATATGCACGCCATGAACGTGTTTGCGGTTCATTCGCGGTTCCATGGGGTGTACTTGGTGTACTTCTCTTCGCGAGAGAATTTTAGGCCATCCCGCATTCAACGGATCTCATCGTTACACAACAAAAGGTGGATCAGCAAATGTAACATTTGCCGGTCCACCTTTATTTTTGCTATGTCAGGTTTTCTGTATCCTTACTCTACATTCCCCTGGCGGAGACTCAGCCATTCTTCCGTGACCTGCAGGGTTTGGACGCTGCGGTCGATCGCCGCTTTCACCTGCTCGGTTGCCGTGCCGCCGTAAACGTTACGCGCATTGACCACCGTCTCGGGTTGAAGCACGCCATAGATGGAGTCGTCGAACAGCTCAGAGAACTGTTTGAATTCGTCCAGCGTCAGGTCCAGCAGATATTTGTTGTTCTGGATGCAGTACAATACGGTCTTGCCGATCACTTCGTGCGCCTGGCGGAAAGGAAGCCCTTTGCCGACCAGGAAGTCCGCAATGTCGGTTGCATTCGAGAAGTCGGTGTTCACTGCTTCGCGCATGCGGCCTTTGTTGACCTTCATCGTGGCGATCATCGGCGCGAACAGCTGCAATGCGCCTTCCAGCGTAGCCACCGTGTCGAACATGCCCTCTTTGTCTTCCTGCATGTCCTTGTTATAAGCAAGCGGCAGCGACTTCAGCACGGTGAGCAGACCCATCAGGTTGCCGTATACCCGTCCGGTTTTGCCGCGGACAAGCTCCGGCACGTCCGGGTTCTTCTTCTGCGGCATAATGCTGCTGCCCGTGCAGAACGCATCATCCAGCTCGACGAAGTTGAACTCGGTGCTGCTCCAGAGCACCAGCTCCTCGCTCAGGCGGGACAAGTGCATCATGATGATGGAAGCATCCGAGAGGAATTCCAGAATGAAATCGCGATCGCTGACCGCATCCAGGCTGTTCTCGTAAACGCCGTCGAAACCGAGCTGCTCGGCCACGAAATGGCGGTCGATCGGGAACGTTGTGCCCGCAAGCGCGCCTGCCCCGAGCGGCAGCACGTTAATCCGCTTATAGCTGTCGATCAGGCGGTCGATATCCCGCTGGAACATGGACACGTAAGCCATCAGATGATGCGCGAACAGAATCGGCTGCGCACGCTGCAGATGCGTATACCCCGGAATAATCGTATCCAGGTTATCCTTCGCTTGCCCGATCAATGCGGTTTGCAGCTCGTGCAGCATGCCGGTCAACGCCACGACGCGGTTGCGCAAATACAAGTGCATGTCCGTTGCCACCTGGTCGTTGCGGCTGCGGCCCGTGTGGAGTTTGCCGCCGACAGGTCCGATTTCCTCGATCAGATTCTTCTCGATGTTCATATGGATATCCTCATCCGATACGGAGAACTCGATGCTGCCCTCACGGATGCGTTCCAGCACTTTGCCCAATCCTGCCTTGATCGTCTCCACGTCTTCTGCCGGCACGATGCCGCATTTGCCCAGCATGGACACATGCGCAAGGCTTCCCTGGATGTCCTCCTCGGCCAGTTGCTTGTCAAAACCGATGGATGCCGTATATTCCTCTACCAATGCGTTGGTCTGCTTCGTAAAGCGTCCGCCCCATAACTTGCTCACAACACTTGCCCCTCTCTGATTTAAGGCAGAGGGCCGCTTCCCGCTTAAGAGGTTCCGTTCATCCCGTTGCACGAGAATCGACGGAGCTCTCCAGCATGAAAACGGCCTTCAGCCTGTTCATTACTAATACGTTCATACCCTTACGCTTCTATTCGATCTATTACCGTACCAGTTATAAGACATAAGACTTCATATCGTGTATCCTTCGGCCGCGTTCGGTTACTGCGCTCTATCCGATGCACTTGTTCCGTTACACGGGCCCTCAGACTGTTTTATTGGTTCTGATTCACGCCGGTTGCCACTTTCAAACGCAATGCATTCAAGCGGATAAAGCCGGTAGCGTCGCCTTGATCGTAAGCTTGAGTGGGATCGGCTTCCATCGTGGCGATGTCCGGGTTGTACAGGCTCACCGGACTCTTCACGCCTGCGCCGATGACGTTGCCCTTGTACAGCTTCACGCGCACCGTACCCGTAACGTTCTTCTGGCTCTCGGTCACCAGCGCCTGCAATGCCAGACGCTCTGGCGCAAACCAGAAGCCGTTATAAACCAAGGTGCTGTAGCGGGTAATCAGGCTGTCGCGCAGGTTCATCACTTCGCGGTCCATTGTGATGGACTCCATTTTGCGATGAGCGGTGAACAGGATCGTACCGCCTGGTGTCTCATAGACGCCGCGGCTCTTCATGCCGACGAAACGGTTCTCCACCATATCCACGCGACCGATGCCGTGCTTGCCGCCCAGCTCGTTCAGCTTCTCCATCACTTGCAGCGGACTCATCGATTCGCCGTTCAGCGCAACGACATTCCCTTGCTCGAACGTAAGCTCGAGGTATTCCGCCTCATCCGGCGCATCCTCAGGCGATACGCTGAGCAGGTACATATCCTTGCTGTCCTCCGCGCTTGCATCGAACCAAGGGTCCTCCAGCACGCCGCTCTCGTAACTGATATGGAGCAAGTTGCGGTCCATAGAGTAAGATTTCGCAGCGGATGCCGTTACCGGAATGCCGTGCGCTTCCGCGTAAGCGATCATCTCCGCGCGTCCCGGGAAGGAGTTACGGAACTCCTCGATGCGCCAAGGCGCGATCACTTCAATGTCCGGTGCCAAGCCGGCAACGCCCAGCTCAAAACGAACCTGGTCGTTCCCTTTGCCCGTAGCGCCGTGCGCAATCGCCGTCGCGCCTTCGGCACGTGCGATATCCACCATGCGTTTCGCGATCAACGGGCGCGCGATGCTGGTGCCGAGCAGGTACTGCCCTTCGTACATGGCACCCGCTTGGAACATCGGGAAGATGAAATCATTCGCAAATTCGTCGCGCAGATCGTCGATGTATACTTTGGAGGCGCCGGTCGCCAGCGCTTTTTCCTCAAGTCCGTCCAGCTCTTCCTTCTGGCCGATATCGGCCGTGAAGGCAATGATCTCCGCATCGTAGGTTTCTTTCAGCCACTTCAGAATGACGGACGTATCCAAACCGCCGGAATACGCCAGTACGATTTTTTGTTTTGCCATGGTTTAACTCCCTCTCTTTGTTACTAACAACCCTGTCCTTCATTATACTAAAGAAAACGTCCATTGACGCATTTTCATAGAGAATGTTCCTTGCCAACAACGGCTTTATGCCATCAAAGCAACCATCAAAGCCTTCTGGGCATGGAGACGGTTCTCGGCCTGATCGAAAATGACGGAATTGGCACCGTCGATCACGCCTTCGCTGACCTCTTCGCCGCGGTGGGCCGGGAGGCAATGCAGGAACAAGTAATCCGGCTTCGCCGCTTTCACCAGCTCCTCATTTACCTGGTAGTCCGCAAAGGCGGCTTCCCGCTGTGCCTGCTCCTCTTCAAAGCCCATGCTTGCCCATACATCCGTGTAGATCACGTCCGCATCCTTCGCGGCTTCGAGCGGGTCTTGGGTAATCGTGATTTTGCCGCCCGTTTGCGCCGCGATTTCCTCGCTCAGCTTCACGATGCTGGCATCTGCCTCATAGCCCTTCGGACTGGCCACGGCCACATGCATGCCCATCTTGGCACCGCCGATCAGGAGCGAATGCGCCATGTTGTTGCCATCGCCGATAAAGGCCATTTTGAGGCCTTTCAGCTTGCCCTTGTGCTCCAGCACCGTCTGCAAATCAGCCAGCACCTGACATGGATGCGCCATGTCGCTCAGGCCGTTGATGACCGGAATCGAAGCATATTTTGCAAGGTTGACCACGTTGTCGTGCCCGAAGGTACGGATCATCAGGCCGTCCAGATAACGGGACATCACCTGAGCCGTATCGCTGATCGGCTCGCCGCGTCCGAGCTGAATATCGTTTTTGCTCAAAAAGAGTGCATGTCCGCCCAGCTGGAACATCCCAGCCTCGAACGACACCCGCGTCCGCGTGGACGACTTCTCAAAAATCAAGCCGATCGTCTTGCCTTTCAGCGGCTGATAGACTTCGCCTTTCTTCTGCTTGCGCTTGATCTCGATTGCCGAATCGAGCAAGAACTGAATCTCTTCCGTCGAGTATTCGTCCAGCTCGATCATATCCCGCCCTTTCAGGCTTAATTCCTTCAATTGTCCGCTAGCGGCCATATTCTTCAGTCCTCCTTAACCATGCTGTTATTGTCCATAATGCTGCTGTACGATTCTTCTATGCTTGGCTAACCGCCGTATGCTCATGTATAAGTTCCGTAACGATCGACACCGCCTGGTCGATCTCTTGTTTCGTGACGTACAGATTCGGAAGCAGCCGGATCACGTTCGGTCCTGCGGTTACGAAGAGCAGCCCGCGGCTCTGTCCTTTCAGCACCAGCTCGCCAACCGGTTCGACGCATTCGATGCCGATCAGCAGGCCTTTCCCCCGGATCGCGTTCACAAAAGGATGACTGCCCAGGCTCTCATTCAGCTTCGTCATCAAATATTCTCCGGCTTCGGCCGCGCGCTGCGGCACGTTGTCCTCCAGCATCGTCTCGATGGTGGCCTGGATGACGGCGCTGGCAATCGGCGTGCCGCCAAACGTCGTAGCATGGCTTCCCGCCGTGAAGGCTTCGCGCAAGTAAGCTTTGCCCAGCATCGCGCCGACCGGGAACCCGGAGCCGAGCCCTTTGGCCACGGTGAAAATATCCGGCTCGAGGCCGTAATGCTCGTGCGCAAACAGCTTGCCGGTCCGGCCCATGCCCGTTTGCACCTCGTCCACGATCAGCAGCAGTCCGTGCTTCTTGCACAGCCCGGTGACGGCTTGAAGGAATTCCGGTTCCACCGGATGCACGCCGCCCTCAGCCTGCACCATCTCGATCATGATGGCTGCGGTATTGTCGTTAATGGCTGCTTCCAGCGCCGGAAGGTCATGCAGAGGAACGCTCTTGAAGCCTGCCGGAAGCGGAAGGAAGCCTTCCTTCACCTTATCCTGGCCGGTGGCCGTCAGCGTAGCCAGCGTCCGACCATGGAAGGACTGGGTAAACGTAATGACCTCGTAGCGTCCCGTTCCCTTCACCTTCTGATGGTAGCGGCGTGCCAGCTTAATGGCAGCTTCGTTCGCTTCGGCCCCGCTGTTGCAGAAAAAGACCGCATCCGCGCAGGTGTTGGCTGTCAGCAGCTCGGCTGCTTTTTCCTGGCCCGGAATGTGGAACAGGTTGGAGACATGCCACAATTCATCCAGCTGGGCTTTCAGCTTCTCTTTCACTTTTACCGGGGCATGGCCGAGATTCGTTACCGCCAGACCGGCCATAAAATCAAGATACTTGTTGCCTTGATCGTCCCATAGCCAGCTGCCCTCCCCTTTGACCAGGGCGATTGGGTATCTGGCGTACGTTTGGAACAACGAGCTTTCATTAGCTGCTTTAACACCGCCTGCTGCTTCTTTTCCCATAGCCTTCACACTCTCCTTTGCATTTGGCATAGCTTCGTGGTTCACATTTGAACCGTCCTACGATATGAACATCCATTAAGCTTAACCAGCACTGCGAATTGGGATCATTCCTCCGATCCCTGTTGCCCACAGATTTTCATGGAATCATGTAATCAAGGATAAATTCCGTGGACAAAGGGGCCCGCTTCGCTTCTCCGGAATGATGCCGCCTTCTCCGTTGAAGTTTCATAAGTTCTGGTATATCAAACCTGCCTGATTACATCCGCACGATACGCGTGCCCAGCACTTCGCCTCCAAGCACCCGGCTCAGCACGTTCGGCTCGCTTCCGTCCACGATGACGACCTCGCTCACTTTGCCGTGAATGCAGCTGATGGCTGCTCTTACCTTCGGTATCATGCCGCCATAGATTTCGCCCGTTCCGATCATATCCTCGATCTCCTGCACCGTCACGGTCGGGAGCACCCGCTTCTCGCCGCCCGATCCCTTCATGATCCCCGGCACGTCGGTGACAACGATCATCCGGTTAACGCCCAGATGAGACGCCACGGCACCAGCTGCCGTATCGGCATTGATGTTATAACGCTGACCGGATGGATCCACGCCGATCGGCGCAACCACCGGCATGTATCCCATCTCCAGCACGCCGCTCAAGATCGATGACTTCACCAACGTAACGTCGCCGACCCAGCCCACCTCCGCATGGTTCGTCACCGGTTTGGCCTCGATCAACCCGCCGTCCGAACCGGACAAGCCGATGGCAGAGCCGCCCACGCTTTGAATGCGTCGTACGATCTGCTTATTGATGGTGCCCGCGAGCACCATCTCCACGACGTCCAGCACATCCTCCGTCGTCTTGCGCAGCCCGTTCACGAACTCGGTCTCGATGCCGAGTTTCTCCAGGTTGCCGGAAATTGCGGGACCGCCGCCGTGCACGATAACAGGGTTAACCCCCTTATCCTGCAGATTCTTCAAATCCTCGAAGAAGCTGTCCGGAAGGGCCGCGAGCGTGCTGCCGCCGCATTTCATCACAAACGTATCCGCGCTTGAGGTTTGAACCGGCTGCGAATTCTCCTGATCGATCGTGCTCTTCATATCCATCTCCTCCGTCCTGATTTTTTAGTTATCTAAGTACGATAAGCCGCATTAATGCGGACATAGTCATAGGTTAAATCACAGCCCCAAGCCGTAGCCGACCCGCTGCCGATATGCAGCTTCACGTCGATATCCACGGCGTCGCCTTGAAGGTAAGCCAGCGCCGCATCTTCATCAAAAGCAACGGGCCTTGACTGCTCCAGCACCGAAATCGGGCCAATGGCAATATCCACCGTCTCCGGATTGACCGGACGGCCTGCGCGGCCCACAGCCGCAATGATCCGTCCCCAGTTGGCATCCGCACCGAACACCGCCGATTTGACCAGGCTGGAGCCGATGATCGTCTTGGCGATCGCTTGCGCGTCATCATCGCTTTCGGCGCCGTCCACGCGAACCTCGATCAAGCGGGATGCTCCCTCTCCGTCACGTGCAATCGCTTTTGCCAGCTGCTGGCACACATAGTGGAAGCCGGCTGCGAATGCATTCCAATCCGGATGCTCCGGCGTTAATACGTCATGCCCCGCCAGGCCGCTGGCCATCGCAACCAGCATATCGTTAGTGCTTGTATCGCCGTCCACCGTAATCATATTAAAGGTCAGGTTGGTCGTTTGGCGCAGCAGCAGCTGCAGCGCTTCCTGGCCAATGACCGCATCCGTCGTCATGAATCCGAGCATGGTCGCCATGTTCGGATGAATCATCCCCGATCCCTTCGCCGTGCCGGCGATGGTCACCTTCGTGCCGTTAACCTGTACGGTAACGCAGGCTTCCTTTTTTACCAGATCGGTTGTCAAAATCGCTTGGCTGAAGCTTTCAGCCCCTTCGCTTTCGCCGCTGAGCCGTGCAGGCAAGCCTGCAATACCGGAGGATACTCGGTCCATCTTCAGCAGCTCCCCGATGACACCCGTCGAAGCAACAGCCACATCGTTCACGTCCAGGCCGAATTGCGCAGCCGTGCTGGCGCGCATCGTGTAAGCATCCTCTTCGCCCTGCTTGCCCGTGCAGGCATTGGCATTCCCGCTGTTCACGACAATCGCGCGAAGTTTGCCGTCCTCTAAGCTTTCACGCGTTACCTTCAGCGGTGCCGCTTGGAACAGGTTCGTCGTATAGACGGCAGCCGCCACGGCAGGCACATCGCATACAATGACGCCCAGGTCGTTACGGTCGGTCTTTTTAAGTCCACAATGGAGCCCGGCAGCCTTGAAGCCTTGCGGCGTTACGATGCTGCCCCCATCGATAATCGCAAACGTATTCTCTCCCATGTCTGTATCCCCAGCCGCTTACGGATAAATCGGCGTAAACGTAAGTCCGAGGCTCTCCTCCCATCCCATCATCAAATTCAGGTTCTGGATCGCCTGCCCGGCTGCACCCTTCACCACATTATCAATGACCGATATAATGGTCACCCTGTTCGTACGCGCATCCACCGCAAAGCCGATATCGCAGAAGTTCGACCCGCTGACTTCTTTGGTTGCAGGCCATACGCCCAGGTCGCGGATTCTCACAAATTTGCGATCCTTGAAATACTGGCGGTACAGTTCAATGAAATCCTCTTCCGTGTAAGGACCGTTCAGCGTGGCATACATGGTGCTCATGATCCCCCGCGTCATCGGTACCAGATGCGTCGTAAAGGTGACCGTGATCGGTTCGCCCGCTACCTGCGTCAATACCTGCTCGACCTCGGGAATATGCTGATGCTTATTCACCTTGTAGGCTTTGAAGTTCTCGTTGATTTCGGCATAATGCGTCATCAGGCTCGTTCCCCGTCCTGCACCGGACACGCCGGATTTGGCGTCGATAATAAGGGATGAAGCATCGATCCAGCCCGCGCTGATGGCCGGAATCAGGCCCAGCAGCGTCGCGGTCGGATAACAGCCCGGATTGGAGATGAAATCCACATCGCGGACCTCTTCGCCAAACACTTCGCACAGGCCGTATACGGCCTTTTCCAACAGCTCCGCGCTTGGAGCCGTATGTTTATACCACTGTTCATATACGGCTCCATCTTTCAAGCGAAAATCGCCCGAGAGATCAATGACCTTCAAGCCTGCATCCAGCAGCTCCGGTACCAGCTTGGCACTGACGCCCGAAGGCGTAGCCGCAAATACCAAATCGGCAACCTCGGCGATTTCCGCCGGGTTAACGCCATCCAGGTTGCGTGTGATGATATTGGTCAAATGCGGAAATCCGTCCGATATCGGTACGCCTGCCGTCGATGAAGAGATTACCGATGTAATCTCAACGCGCGGGTGCGCTTGCAGCAAGCGGATCAGTTCCACGCCACCGTAGCCGGTAGATCCAACAATAGCAACTCTTACTGTATTTGTGTCCGTCATATTCTCATCCCTCTCCCCAAGGAACAGCTGAAGGACCTTATGCAAGGTCCCATTCATCCATCCTTCATCTCTACGCCATGCTCTTCCGTTTCCTTCTTCCGATCGATCCATGCCGCCTAAATTCCCTCTTCATCCTATGTTGGGTATCAAAAACCACGCGTGTCCGCTGATGATTCTTGGTATCGTTTTGCTGCAAGAAGCAGTCAGGCTGGTCATGAACTTCTACGGAAGCGTTCCGTTTCCTGCGTCAAAAGCGATATGTGCTTCCAAGGTATTCATTGACTTTATCCGTCTCATAAATATGTATTATTATACGACCATATTCATATAAATACAATGGATTATTCAAATTTGATCCAAACTGCTAACGGGCTCTAGGGCAATGTCTATCGAGAAGGATCGAATTCTTCTTTCAAAATGGAATAGAGCTTGAGGTCCCAATGCTGCCCCTTCACCTTGATCCCCTTCCTCACCGTCCCCTCATAGGACATGCCGATCTTCTCCATTACGCGCTGAGAGCCGATATTCTCCACCAAACATCGAGCCTGTACGCGTACAAGCTCCATACGGCCGAAACCAAGCTTGAGCAGCGCAGAGGCCGCCTCGGTCATGATGCCTTGCCCCCAACAATCCCGCGCCAGCACATAACCGATCTCCGCGGTCTGCTGCTCGGGCTTCCACCATACAAAATCAACCGTCCCGACCAGTCTCCCGCTCTCCTTCAGCTCGATCCCCCACGGGGCAATATCATGCTTGGCATACTGAGCCAGTATGAATTGAATAAACCGCTTGCTGTCATCGATCGAGCGATGGGTCTCCCAAGTGACGTATTTCGCCACCTCATCGTCTGAGGCATAGGCATACATCTGATCGGCATCCTGCATCGATACTCTGCGAAGTCGCAGACGGTCGGTTTCCAGCACCGGCAAACTGCCGTAGATCTGTTCGATTTCCATTCGTAAGTCCCCCTTACTTGTTCTATAAACTAAGACTTCACGCTCCCTATTACTTTTAACCTAATAAATATGTCTATCGACCTAAACTGCACTTTGATATAATCCTCTTTAGGAAATATGTTCCTACAACTTAGATTCCCGGAGGTAAAACCATGATATTCAAAAGAACGATGGGCCTATTATGTCTTCTCTTACTGATCTGCCTAACGTGGCAAGCTCCTCATCCCAGTTTCGCTGCCGCTTCAACCACCCAAGCCAAAACCAAACCTGCGCCCATGTTAATCCTCAACAAAAACACGGCGGCTTATTTGAAGAAAGGAGTCATCCCGGGCTTTGGCGGCGTCCAATTCGGCATGACCCAAAATCAGATCGCCTCGAAATTGGGAAAACCTGTGAGTTCATTCTACCACTACGGCGGCGAGTTTTGGAAATTCAAAAATATTTCGTATGCCGGATTTAATTTCGAAAACCCTTATACAGACTCTAACGGCATGTGGTGCTTGTTAATAGGTAAAGAAGGCTTGCCGAACCAAACCTTTGCGGACGTCAAAAAGCATTTAGGCGGCGCCTACGAAATGTATTATAACGACATGGAAGAGGCATACGAGATGGTCTATACTTTCGGCAAGACCCGCATCTCCTTCATGGCGGACACTTCCAAGGCAAAGATTACGCTGGTTCAGATCAGTCGGTAACGATCCCATTACAAAAAAAGAAGTAACCCATGTTCAGACTACGCCGTCTGACGAATGGGTTACTTCTTTTTTTATAGAGAGTATGCTGACGAGCCGCGAGGCTACGCCTTAATATTGCGGAATCCTTCGCCCAATACCTCACGGGCATTGCTAATGATGACGAAGGCATTCGGATCCACCGATTGGACCACCGTTTTGAGACGGGGAATTTCGCTCTGTCCGACGACAACCATCAGGACCGTCCGGTGTTCGCCCGTATAGCCTCCCTCTGCGGTAAGCTTGGTTAAACCGCGGTCAAGGTCCTCAAGAATGGCCTTGGTAATCGGCTCCGTATGATCGGATATAATGTAGGCCACCTTGGTAAAGCTAAAGCCCAGCTCAATGGCATCAATCACTTTGCCTGTTACGTACAGTCCAATCAGCGCGTATAACGCCTGCTCCAGCGACAATACGAGGGCTGCCGATGAAATTACGATCGCATCCAGCAGTACAACGCAGACGGAAAAGCTGAGGCCGCTGTATTTTTGCAGGAGCTGCGCCACGATGGTCAACCCGCCGGTTGACCCCCTGCCGCGATAGACCAGCCCCATGCCGATACCGACGCCGATACCGCCATAAATGGAGGCCAGAAGCGGGTTAGAGGTTGGAATCGGCCAGTCCTTGGTCAAAAAGACGAACAGCGGCAAAATCACGCTTCCCAGCAGGGAGCGGATGCCGTAGTCGCGTCCAAGCAGCCAAAAGCCAAGCACGAACAACGGAATGTTCAGCGCCCACTGCGTAAAGGCCGGTTCAATGCCGAGCCACGCTTGCGCAAGAACGGACAAACCCGAGACGCCGCCCGAGGCGATGTGATTGGGCAGGAAAAACAGATTAAACGACAGCGCCATAATAAAGGAGCCGACGATAATAAAGATTGCGTCCACCGTCTGCCGAAGCGGACCGTTGATCGGAATCAAGGGTTCTCTTTTTCTTTTGTTGATCGATGGATTGCCAGCGGATTGCGCCATAGTTCTATAAATCTCTCCTCAACGTCCTACTCGACTTCTTGCTTGATCTGGCTGCGCAAGTACCCGTCGATAAATCCATCCAGATCCCCGTCCATAACGGCTCCAATATTACCGGTCTCCACCTGTGTACGATGGTCTTTAACCATGCTGTACGGATGGAAAACATACGAACGAATCTGGCTGCCCCATGCGATGTCGGACTGCTCGCCGCGGATTTCCGCCAATTCCTTCTGCTGCTCCTCGATTTTGCGTTCGTAGAGCTTGGAACGAAGCATCGTCATCGCCCGCTCGCGGTTCTTGATCTGGGACCGTTCATTCTGACAGGTTACGACCACACCCGTTGGCAGGTGAGTGATCCGTACGGCCGAGTCCGTCGTATTGATATGCTGACCACCGGCACCGCTCGCACGGTAAGTATCAATCTTCAGGTCCTCCGTGCGGATGTCCAGTTCAACCTCATCGTTAATCTCAGGAACGACGTCACAGGACACGAAGGACGTATGCCGTCTGCCCGAAGAATCGAACGGCGAGATCCGAACCAGTCGATGAACCCCTTTTTCAGCCTTCAAATATCCGTAGGCATTAAAGCCTTTGATCAACAGGGTTACGCTTTTGATTCCCGCTTCATCGCCAGGGAGATAATCCAGCGTCTCCACCTTGAAGCCGCGCTTCTCGGCCCATCGCGTGTACATGCGGTGCAGCATTTGGCCCCAGTCTTGAGACTCGGTCCCCCCCGCGCCGGGATGCAGCTCAAGAATCGCATTCATTTTATCGTAAGGCTGGTTCAGCAGCAGCTGAAGCTCAAATTCCTCCACGCGCCCAACCAGGTCCTTGATCGTCTCTCCGATCTCTCCCGCAAGGGAGTCATCGCCCTCTTCATCCGCCAGCTCGATCATCACGACGGCATCATCGTAATCTGCCTGCAGCTTCTGATATTGATCCACGGATGACTTCACGGCATTCATCTCGGCGATGAGCGCCTGAGCTTTCTCATTATCGTCCCAGAAATCCGGAGCCGCCATCTTCTCCTCAAAATTCTCAATCATTTCCTGTTTGAGATCTAAGTCAAAGAGACCCCCTAAGATTGGTTAGTTTCTTGCTGATTTCACGCAGGTCCTGCTTCACACTTGGATCGATCATGAGTCCTCGTCCTTTCTTATCTACACGTAATAATTTCAGTATACCCTCTCCTCCATGGAAAACGTTCCATTTCAAGAGAAATTTACTTTGCTGTACCAGTAATTTCGCTGTTTATTCAGATAAACTCCCTTAAGCGCGGCAGGGGTATTCGGATCACCGTGGAAAAGACCACCATCACCCGGTTCATCTGCCGCTCTTAAGGGAGCTAGAAAAATCCTCGCCCATCACCTGGACGGGCTATTCTATATACGATTCATCGCCTTTGGGACGGATCGCTTACGCGTTCTGTCCATGGCAATGCTTGTACTTCTTGCCGCTGCCGCAAGGGCATGGATCGTTCCGGCCGATCTGCTCAGCCACCTGGACCGGTCGCTTCTCGGCGGGTTCGCTGCTGCTGTTCGTGGAGACTTTGTTCTCGTCCACGACCGCTTGACGCTCCTGGTTTGTTGCGATTTGAGCCTTCATGATGTAGGTCGCCACTTCTTCCTGGATCGTAGCGATCATCGCATTAAACATTTCGAAGCCTTCGAATTGGTATTCGCGAAGCGGATCGGTACCGCCGTATGCACGAAGGTGGATACCCTGACGCAACTGGTCCATCGCATCGATGTGATCCATCCACTTGCTGTCTACCGCGCGCAGCACGATAACCTTCTCGAACTCGCGTACCATTTCTTCGCCGATGGCTTGCTCGCGCTCTTCGTATTTCTTCATCACGCGATCGAAGAGATACTCGGTAAGCTCTTCGGCTTCTTTGCCCCACAGATCCTCGCGGGTAACGGCACCCTCGTCCAGCAGCTTGCTGTTCACGTAGTCTGCCACTTCCTGCAGTTCCCAGTTCTCCGGAATGTCATCGCTGCAGTGAGCCTGCACGACGCGGTCAATGACCGGCTTGATCATCTCTACAACGATTTGCTTGATGTCTTGGGATTCCAAGATCTCGCGGCGCTGCTTGTAGATAATCTCGCGCTGCTGGTTCATGACGTCATCGTATTGGAGAACGACTTTACGCATATCGAAGTTGTTGCCTTCTACCCGCTTCTGTGCGGATTCAACCGCACGGGTAATCATTTTGCTCTCGATCGGCTGATCTTCTTCAAAGCCAAGGCGCTCCATCATGTTCAGCACGTTGTCCGTACCAAAACGCTTCATCAGCTCATCGCCGAGGGACAGGTAGAACTGGGTAGACCCCGGGTCACCCTGACGACCGGCACGGCCGCGCAGCTGGTTATCGATCCGGCGCGATTCGTGACGCTCCGTACCGATAATGTGAAGTCCGCCAATATCCTGTACGCCTTCACCAAGCAAAATATCCGTACCGCGTCCCGCCATGTTCGTCGCGATCGTTACCGATCCCGGCTGACCGGCGCGAGAAATGATCTCCGCTTCCTCCGCATGGTATTTCGCATTCAGTACTTTATGCTGGACGCCTTTGCGTTTCAGCATTTCAGACAAGCGCTCGGAGTTCTCGATGGAAACCGTACCCACCAGAATCGGCTGGTTCTTCTTATGGCGTTCCACGATCTCGGCTACTACTGCCTTAAACTTGCCATCTTCGCTCTTGTAAACCACATCCGGCATGTCGACACGCTGATTCGGTCGGTTCGTAGGAATTTGAAGCACTTCAAGACCATAGATCTTCTTGAATTCTTCTTCCTCCGTCTTCGCCGTACCGGTCATGCCTGCCAGCTTGCGATACATCCGGAAGTAGTTCTGGAAGGTAATCGTCGCAAGAGTCATGCTCTCGTTCTGAACCTCAATGCCTTCCTTCGCTTCGATCGCCTGGTGGAGACCGTCGCTGTAGCGGCGTCCAGCCATCAGACGGCCCGTAAATTCGTCAACGATGACCACTTCGTCGTCGGTAACAACATAATCCACATCGCGGCGCATGATCACGTTCGCTTTCAGCGCTTGTACAATGTGGTGGTTTAATGTTACATGATTGTGGTCATACAGGTTTTCGATCCCGAAGGAACGCTCCGCCAGCGCCACGCCTTTCTCCGTCAAGGCTACGGATTTGACCTTAATGTCCACCGTATAATCCTCTTCGGCCGTCAGACGCTTCACGAACCGGTCGGCTGCAAAATACAGCTCGGTCGATTTCTGAGCTTGTCCCGAGATGATGAGCGGTGTACGCGCTTCGTCAACCAGAATCGAATCCACTTCATCAATGATACAGAAATAAAGAGGACGCTGAACCATCTGCTCTTTGTAGAGGACCATGTTGTCCCGCAGATAGTCAAAGCCGAACTCATTGTTCGTTCCATACGTAATATCGCAAGCATAGGCCTGCTGTTTATCCGGGTGCTCCATGCCGCTCAGGTTAACCCCGACCGTCATTCCCAGGAAGTTATATATTTGCGCCATCTCTTGGCTGTCACGCTGTGCCAGATAATCATTGACCGTTACAACGTGAACGCCTTTGCCAAGCAGGGCATTTAAGTAAACCGGCAGCGTACCTACAAGGGTCTTACCTTCACCGGTCTTCATCTCTGCAATTTTGCCTTCGTGGAGAGCCATCCCCCCGACCAACTGCACGTCATAGTGACGTTTGCCAAGCGTCCGTCTGGAAGCCTCGCGAACTGTCGCGAACGCTTCGGGAAGCAATTCCTCCAGCGTCTCACCTTTCTCGATCCGCGCACGGAACTCCTCGGTTTTGGCTTGCAGCTGCTCATCGGAGAGCTTCTCAAAATCCGGTTCCATTTTGTTGATTACATCGACCGTTTTCATGAGACGTTTGACATCACGCTCGTTGGTGTCGCCGAAAATCTTTTTGACAAGTCCTAGCATGGTTAACCCCTTTCGTGCAAAACAAGTGATAGAATCAACTTCATTAAATGCCAAAGGGTTAAATGATGAAATCGATTCATTGATTCCTTATGATGGTCCCATTTCATGCAGGCTAAAAAGCCCGTCCCATAAAATGAGGGTTTGCATAAATTGTAACAGTTTGTAAGGGATGCCGCAACAATATGTGCTATTACAAGAGATGTCTGTTACGCGAAGCCTTACTCTATAAAGACGCGGAGAGGCAGAAAAAAGTTGCGTGGAGCATTTCCCCAGCGCGCAACAATGGAATTATCTTCATCTCCTAAATGAAATTCTAAATCTAATGAGGACAGAAACATCGATGTCCATTGTAAGGAATAAGCAGAGGATGAAGCCTGAAGCCGTCGTCTGGAGTTATCGCTGAACAAGCGGCCAAATCGGCCGCGATCCGGCTATATAGGAAGTCCCTCAACGTGGTTGTGTCTGGTGCTGTTTAAGGTGGCCCCGTAGTCCCCTAAGAACTCCTTTATCTTATAAAAATGCACTATTCGGCATACTCCGATGGGCTTACCATCAAATCCCACCCTTTTTAAGATCCTTACGCGTCTCATAGCCGCATATCCAAATAAAGAGCCCCACCCGCTTACACGGATGAAGGCTCATCTTACATTTCGATTTCATTTTAAAATTCGAACCGGGCCAGCTGCCTCCGCATTCCCTTAGGAATACTGCCGCTTAAAATTTAGTCCCGCTCGATCAATCCGTACTTGCCGTCATCACGCTTGTAGACGACATTTACTTCTTGTGTGTCAATGTTGGAAAATACAAAGAAATTATGGCCTACCATGTTCATCTGCAGGATCGCTTCTTCCACGTCCATCGGCTTCATGGTAAAACGTTTCGTACGGACGACTTCGTATTCGTCCTCGTCATACTCCACTTGCTCGGCATCCACCTGACTGGTGGCCGCTGCCCCGTTCTCCGCAATGAGCGTCTTCAGTCCGCCCTCTTGCTTGATCTTGCGGTTCAGCTTGGTTTTGTGCTTGCGAATCTGACGTTCCAACTTGTCCACAACGGCGTCAATAGAAGCGTACATATCATCGCTTCGGTCTTCCGCACGAAGTACCACACCGGTAAGCGGAATGGTCACTTCCACCGTGTGCAATCCTCGAATGACACTCAGGGTGACGTATCCTTCAGAGGTGGGGGGTGCATCAAAATACTTATCTAGCCTGCTGAGTTTCTTGTCAACATAGTCCTTCAAAGCATCGGTCACTTCAATTTGTTGACCTCGGATAGTGAATTGCATTGGGCACTCCTCCTTTGCACCCTCATTATACCATTTTGTTATGGCTATGTAAAAAGACAGAATTGTGAATTTTAGCACAATATTTTTAGAAGGTCGGATACAAAAAAAAGACCCCGGAAGTTCCGGAGTCTTGGGCTAGCGAATCTCCAATTGTTAACCATCGATTACCGTTTATGTAGGTCGGCTATGCCGGGATGATTATAATTTGATTACGTTAGCTGCTTGCGGGCCACGAGCGCCTTCAACGATCTCGAATTCTACGGATTGTCCTTCTTCCAGAGTCTTGAAGCCCTCGGATTGGATCGCGGAGAAATGTACGAATACGTCGCCGCCGTCCTCAGTCTCGATGAAGCCATAACCTTTCTCTGCGTTGAACCATTTCACTTTACCTTGCATGCACTAACATTCCCTTCATTGTCAAATAAAGTGTGACACTAATTGTCCACATTTCCGACTATAGCACCCGACTTATCCAGTGTCAATTACCAAGGAAAAGGTTTTCTTTTGCAGAAAACCGGGAAAAATGTCGACTTGGCTTCACGACTGAGTTGGCGGGCGAAAATAGTTTGCGGACAAAATAGGTTTATGGATATTTAACCAGGGAGGGAAGGGGCTGAAACAGGGAACACGGATTTTTTATTGAACGAAATCCTTTATCACATCCAGGAGCTGATTATACGATTTTTCGTTAACTTCCTTCAGACGATCTATAAATTGGCTCGCATTCGAAGACTCACCAACGAAACATAGAAAATATGAAATATTATACAATATCTCATCATTATTATTGTCTAAATAAAATGCATTTTCAAAGAACGGCAATACTTTTTCATATGAACCTACAGAAAAGTGAGATACCCCAATGGTGTTTAATAATTCCGCTTGATTCTCATTTACCGATAGTAATACGGACTGAATAACTTCATCTGCAGTATAAGCACTAACCCTATTAACTATGGCTTGCGTCTCCTCAGTATGATCCATTATATACTCAAATGTTTCCTCTAGATCATGTTTTTTTGCGCTTACTAAGTATTGATAAACATTAAACTGCTCCATAACTGCTGGGCTCACTATCCCAGACAATCTATCAGTTGTGCCTTTGTTTTTATTAGGCAGAGTCTTAGCAGCTATATCAAGTTTATAATACCCCGACTGTAATATCATCTTCTTCAACTCTTGAAGCGTAAAGAATCTTAAATGTGTTCGATCAAGGATACCTGCATCTGTATAAGTAAAGGAGCCTTCTAGTAGACCATTGATTACAGTGTAATGCATAAGATTCGGAATGCTAACCAATATCTTGCCATCTGTTTTCAGATATCTTTTCAGATTCTTCAATACTTTCCATGGATCATAAAGGTGTTCAAGTACATCCGCAAGAATGATATAGTCGAAGAAGTTATCATCATATTTCATCACTCCTCTTTCAACATCATAATTCCGAACATCAGCTATAATAGACGCAACCGACGAAGCAGCCTCGTCTAGCTCGATACCATATAGATTGCTATTTGGGTATCGATGCTTGATATTCATAAGTGTTCCCCCACAAGCACATCCAACTTCCAAAACATTTAATGGAGCTTCAGTATAGCTATCCATCATATTTATGATGTCAAATCGAATACGTTGTGAGTAGATCGGATTAAATCCCCATTTCTCTTCAAATTTCTTGGCATTTTCTTTCATTAATTTGCTATATGAAGAATCTTCTCGAAAAGATACGCTTCCATAATGGTGGATGAAGGTATCTTTACACAATACTAGTTCATACCCTGCTATACGGATTCTAAGTGAATAGTCGTCATCTTCATAGTTGCCAGGGGTAAAACGTTCATCCAATAAACCAATCTCATCTACGACGGATCTTTTGATAAGGTAACAAAAACCGATTAGTTTAAGTCGTTGTTCCCACTTACTTTGGTCTGAAACGTTATGACTCGCTGCAAATGCATGCATCTCATGTAGATTGTTATAAGTTACAGGAATGGTTTGTGCATACGAACAGTTGTTAGTAATACAACTAACCGCTCCGAATCGCTCATCACTGTTTATGCAATACAACAAATTATTCAACCAATTCTTTGTAACTACTGTATCGTTGTTCAATAGAAGTATATAATCGCCTGTTGCTACTTCCATGCCTTGGTTGCATCCCTTAGGAAAACCTAAATTACTATCATTAAGAATAGTAATGATGTCCGATTGTTGCGATAACCAATGTCTTGTTTCATCTGTGGAATTATTATCTACAATAATAATTTCATAAGTATCTGGAGTCGTATATTGACGAATACTTTCTATACATTGAATTGTATAGTTAAGTTGGTTATATGTTAGTATTATTATGCTCGTTTTCAATCGGTAATCCTCCATCTCATATGCTCCCTCATCTACTTAAGAAATTATAATGTTCAAGTTTGTTTGCCCATTTTGATTTTGGTGTAAATTGTTTCATCGCTTGAATTAAATCAAACCGCTTATAATTGTCATTAATTTTTATGCATATTTGATACATGCTCTCAAGTACATTGAATGAAGCTCCTTGTTCATTTGCAAATTCATAAAAACGCATACTCTCGTTGTAATTTCCCATCATAGCTAATTGGTCTGCTATCCAAACTAATGCTTCCCTGTCAACATTCGGCAACTGTATGTCCATTATATTAATAGCAATATCAACAAACCCATAACTTGCCAAAGTTTTAGCAAAACTGAACTGTAGATTATATGAGGTCATCTGACTAACAAAATAATCTATCGTATCGAATTCATGCAACTGTATTAGTTTTTCAAAAAATTTAACTAATAACTGTTCTATATCTTTAGTCCAATGATTATTATTTAGTTCTTCTCGTTCAAGGCATCGAATAATAAGTTTATAGTCTTTCTCCCGTAAAGATAAATTATGTTTATATTTTTGAATTAATGTTTTGTCTTTTGTAAGAATAGAATAGAGTATCACATCTTCTAATTCATCTTCATCCACAATGCGCTCAATTTCATACCATATACTGGCTGCTTCATTATAACGTTTGCTATATAAATAGCCAGCAGCTAATATAGACTTGTCAACATTGTTGTTGTATAACTCACAAAATCCATAAAGAAATGGATGGCGTAATTTATATAGAACACCTATCAACTCTTTTAAATCCTCTATCGAGGTTATCCCCCATGTTTTAGAAATGAACTCAAACGCATCCTTAAATGGTGTATTCTTTGTAATATCTAACAATAACTTGATTGACGGCATATAATGTTTGTTAATTCTTAATGAATCCGTTAACTTCTGAACGGCTTGAGCCATATCTCCTTTTCTTAGAGATATTCCTGCCAAGGAAGTTAAAGCCATATAACTCCCTACTCCATGAAAAGTCATTAACTCATGGTTCTTTACATCACCCATCTTAAGGCAATGGTTAAAACTCTCACTTGCATCGTTAATATAATGAAGCGACTCATAGATTTGTCCTTGCAAATAATATAGGTCAGTATAATTCGGGTAAGCTTCAATCGATTCATGACATATAACTAGGGCTTTATCGAATTGTTCTAACTCCATGTAACACTGTATTAGACTAGTGATTAACTTGCACATATAACTATATTCAATACTTAGTGGAAATGCCCTTTCAAACATTTTAATAGCTTGTTCATATTCCGCCATCATTTTATACTGAATACCTAGGTTAAATAATCCAAATCCCGTTTCTTGCTCTTTCAAATCCTCTAGCAATATTTTCAAATTCCGTTGCTCTTTATTTTTCTCAGTTATAACATCCTTCATATATCCATCATGATTGATCGTTACTTCTAAATAATCTTGTGTAAAAAGAGAGTCTCCCGGAATTATAATTTGCTCATGTATTTTTCCGATAAATTTTAATTCTGGTACATTTCTAAACAAACGAATTACAGGATGTATTGTACTGATACCACCTCTTAAGAAACTTTTTATACTTAAGAAGTATACATCCTTTTGAAGAGACTCTAAAAGTAACAATAATTGATCCCGACTTTCTAAATATTCATCCGCATCTAAAACTAAAATATAATCACTCTGTGCATATTTTAATGCTTCATTGCGAGCCTTTGAAAAGTCATTTACCCATTCAAATGCATATATTTTAGCGCCAAAAGACTCAGCGATCTCTTTTGTGTTATCTGATGATCCTGTATCTACAATAATAATTTCTTCAACCAGACCTTCTACACTCTTTAAACAGCGTGCTAGAAATCTCTCCTCATTTTTGACTATCATACACAGGCTTATGGATGGTCTACTCATATCTTCTCCCCTATTTTGACAACAATTTCAACCTGACAGCCGCATTTTGATACCCTTGCTGAACGGCAAATAAATAATGAGAGTAAGCTTTATCAATCTCACCGATAATTTCCCAATATATCCCTAGGTTATAATGCGCTTTGTAACTGCCAACTCCCATTGTCGTCTCATATTTAGTCGAATCAGCTTCTCCCAGTTGTAAACAATAATTAAATACCAACGGCACCATTTTAATAGCGTCTGGATGGTTCATAGAAGTTAACGATAAACCATATATAAAGTATAAATCGGTATAATCATTGAAAAATTCAATGCCTTCTTCTATATATTTATTCAAAAGCTTAAAACTTTTCATATAATACAGGGAATAACATAAAGTAAGCCAAGCACTTGAAGCAAAAGTAGAGCTTGTTAAAGAATTCGAGGGTATAGATTTTATTACTTTTTCCAAATATTTAACTGCTTCAGGATAGTTTTTTGCTACAAAGTGGGTCTTTCCAATCTGATAAATTACATATAGATCATGCGGTGATGATTTTTCGATTTCCGTCAATATGGATAAATTTCGTTGGATTTTATTTCTCTCAGTTACTATTCCATCTTTATAACCTAAATGATCGATGATTATATTAGTTTGAAGACTTTTGGGTGTCCTCCCTTGATATTGAAGCTGTTCGTGTACTCGTCCAGTATAACGGTAATCTGGTAGGTTGGGAAATATCCGCGTAGCTTGTCCAAATGTTATATCATTATCACGAACCATATTTTTTATAACAACTTTGCCAGGATTAGTAGTTTCGTACTCAAAGAATTTTATGAGTTGATCAGAACTAGATTGATTTAAACGTTCATCAGCATCCATCACCAAGACGTACGGCATAGAGGCCCTCTCCAATACTGCATTCCTAGCATCTCCAAAATCATTCTTCCAATTCACTCTGAATACTTCGGCGCCATATTCCCTAGCTATACTTTCCGTCATGTCAGTGGATCCAGTATCT
This sequence comes from Paenibacillus sp. cl141a, assembly GCF_900109305.1. Taxonomy (NCBI): domain Bacteria; kingdom Bacillati; phylum Bacillota; class Bacilli; order Caryophanales; family Paenibacillaceae; genus Paenibacillus; species Paenibacillus sp. cl141a. The sequence continues at coordinate 535,961 of NZ_FNZO01000003.1, read as the reverse complement.
CCTATTACTATTTCTGAAACAAATTCCTTTACGGAGTCTAGGCAATCTTTAATGAATTTCTGTTCATTATTTACAATCATACATAGTGATAAGGGAAGCTTCATTAGATATACCTCCTTAATTTTAAAGATAATCAGGGTGCCTAAAAGGCACCCCGATGTTTTAGAGATACTTTGATATAAAATTCTAGTACATTAACGAACTCATCTGGCAACAAAGACCAAACCACAGATAGAATATTATAATTTAATGGGGAAATATCAGAGTTTTATATCATTCATAAATGTAATTAATAGATACCGATTGTTGATCTGTGTTGATCAGCTTGAGTTCGACAGGACCAGGAGCAGTCCCAGCCGGTACTCTAAATCGAATGGATCCCGTACTAAGATACGAGATGGTCAAGTTTGTTCCCCCCCATGTTGCAGTGATACCTGCGCGGAAATTACTTCCGTACACATATACGAGAGCTCCTCCTGACAAAGGCCCATGATCAGGGCTAATAGAGGTTATTGTAGGCGCTGGGAGTTGTGGTGGGGCTTCGTAAGTATAAGTAGTAGAGGCTGTTAAGCCACCGGAGCTTGTCAATACGATTGGAACATCGCCAGCAGTTGTACCTGCAGGTGTTCTGAAACGTATCGAACCAGCACTTAACAGTTCAAATGTTTGAGACTTACCATCCAATTGCATCGTCATTCCTGATTTAAAATTCGAGCCATAAATATAAATCAGTTGACCTCCAGCTAACGGTCCTTTATTTGGCGAAATACTACTTATCGTAATAGGTGCTTCCTGATAAGTGTATCCATTCGTAACAATTGCAAATTGTCCATCTGGATTTGTTACTTTGACATCAACAGAACCGATAGCACTTACAGCTGGAGCCAATACACGGATTTGAGTAGCATCAAGCAATGTAACACTTTTAGCTTCTACACTTCCGAATGTCACTTTTACACCCGCCTGATAATGTTCACCCTTGATATATACATAGTTGTTTCCATCTAATGGACCGGCATTTGGACTAATACTAGCTATAGTAGGTGCTGCTGGCTTTGGAGGTTCCGTGAATGTAAATGCTTGTATTGCGACTGCTTCCTGAAGATCTGGATTTATAACCTTCACATCTACTGTTTCGGCAACAGACCACGCAGGAGCGCGGAAACGCAGCATTTTATCAGATAGTAAGGAAACCGGCACCTCTGTACTGTTCAAATACAATTTAACACCTGATTTATAATCACTTCCATTAATGTACACCAATGTACCACCAGTCAACAGGCTTGTATTCGGATCTACACTCGTTATTTTTGGAGGATTTATTACAGGCTTTTCGAAAGTAAATCCATCTACTAAAATAGCTTCCCCTCCATCAGGATTCACTACCTTAACATCTACACTCTCAGCTAGGTTCCATACCGGAGTTCTGAATCTTAATGTGGTATTCGATACGAATGAAGTTGATATTAACGTATCATCAAGATAGATTTTAGCACCATTTACAAAATTACTACCTGTTACTGATATTAACTCTCCACCAGTAGTGAGGGCTTTACTTGGGCTAGCGCTTATCAATGTAGGTGCTGGAGCTTTGGCGGGCTCTGTATAAGTGAACCCTTGCATTAAAATAGCTTCCTGTTGGCTAGGAGTTACAACCTTTACATCTACCGTTTCAGCTGATGGCCAGGCTGGTGTACGAAATCTTAATTCCGTACTAGACATATAAGAAGTCGAGATCTCGATATCATTCAGAAAAACTTTCGAGCCAGCAACAAAATTTGTACCTGTTACAGTTATTAAGTCACTCCCTTTGATTTCCCCTTGATTAGGAGTGATTGCTGTTATAGTCGGTGCCTCTGGCAACGCTGGTTTAATATAAGTGAATCCATTATTCAACATAACCTCTTGCCCATCTGGATTCAAGACTCTTACATTCACTGTCTCATCCGTGCTCCAAACTGGAGTCTTAATCTTGAGCTCAGTATCTGAAACAAATGTGGTCGAAATCTCTTTAGTATTAAAGTATACTCTTGCTCCATTAACAAAATTGGAGCCTTTAATCGATACATTCAACCCACCCTCGATTAAACCTTCATTTGGCGTTAGACTTGTTACCTCTGGTCCTGGGGGTGAAAGATAACTGTACCCTTTTACCAATGATGCCTCTTGAAGATCAGGGTTAATAACTTTAATATCTACTGCCTCAACAACAGCCCATACTGGAGTACGGAAACGCATTTCAGTTTCAGAAACAATTGTCGCTCCTACCTCAACATCATTAAAATATAATTTAGCACCTGTCTTAATATTAGTACCTGTCAAGGTTACCAATTCATTACCCTTCAGTTGACCACTATTCGGAGTCACTTTTTCAATTGTTGGTGCTGGAGGTGCAGGTGGCTCCAAGTAAGTATATCCTTCCGGAAGCAACGCTTCTTCTCCGCTAGCATTTACTAATCGTACATCCACTTTTTCTGCAACAGGCCAGGCTGGTGCACGGAATCTAGCCTCAGTGTTATCTACAATAGTCAAATTAACCAATACATGATTAAAATAAAGTTTCGCACCAGCCTCAATATTCGTTCCTTTTAGAACAACACTTTCGCCACCTTCAAGCTGCCCTTGATTTGGTGAAAGACTTTCTATTGTTGGCTTTGGAGGAGCAATATAAGTATAACCGTTCTGAACTGTTACACTTCTACCATCAGGATTTTCAATTTTAACATCCACTGGTCCCGCTAGCGAAGATTTTGGCACAGTAACAGTTAGACTTGTACTGCTTTTATATATCACGGATTTGGCTTCATTTTCACCGATTTTTACTTTTAAACCATTCAGAAAATGTTGACCGGAGATTGTTATTTTCTCTCCCCCGCCCATTGTTCCACTTGAAGGGGTTATGGCAGTGACAATAGGGTCAGCATAGTATAAATACTTTGCTTTTACTTGTTGTCTGTCATCGTTTATTACCGTAAGATCAACTATTCCTTGATTACCAGCTGGTGCCTCAACTCGAATCTCTGTCGGACTAATATACTGGATATTCAAGGCATCCGCCACTCCAAACTTCACATTTGGATTCGGTCTAAAATTTGTACCTGTAATAACGATAGTTTCGCCACCATTAACATGTCCAGACTCTGGTTCAATCTTATTTAAAGTTGGTTTAGGGTATGTAACGGTAACATTCTCAGATGGTACACTAATCTTTCTTTCTGCTCCAGTATAATCTTTATATACTATAGAAGAATCCGGAGTCGAAACTCTAAATGTACCAACGGGTTTGTCTACTTTATGTCGAATTTTGTAAGTAAATGTTAACGTATCCGTTTTAAGTTCTAAAAAGTCCCATCGCAATGTATTCCCGCTCACTGTTGGCTTCGGAATATTGGAATCATAGGATCCTGGAATAATTTCAAATTCAGGAGAAACGATATCCTTTACGACAACATCGTAAGCACTTGCTAACCCGATTTCTTGGACAATAGCTGCATAAATATCAGCTAACCCTACGGATCCAAGGACAAAATGATGATGATGGGAAGTGGTCGCCATTTCCTTCAGAAGCAAGTTAGGGCCACTGGTATCAGGATTTGCATTCGCATTTAGAAGAGCGATAGTATAAAAAACAATACCTTCTTGTTTTGCCTCGTTAGAATTTAAAAGTGCATAGTTATATGCATTTCCACTAGGCTCCGTTGCATCACCATCCGTTAGCAAAACAATGACTGGCTGAGCATCAGGACGGTGATCTGCTAACAATTCCCTTGCTTTTTTGATAGCGTCACCTGTTGCTGTCCCACCATTTGCTCTTAAACCATTCACATAGTTTTTAACTGCATCTTTATCCGTACTCAGAGGATAAGAGCTAATATTGCTAGCTGAACTATAGTCTACGATACCTACACTATGCTTGCTAAGATCCATAAGATCTATGAACCCTTTGGCAGAATTTATTGCACTCTGCATTTTATTCTCGTCACTCATACTACCTGATCTATCAATAATCAAAATAACGTCATTAGGCCTGATAACATTTACTGGTGGTGTTCCTTTAATATTTAGGGTCACTAACGCTTCTTCTTCAGTAGTTATCGTTGTAGGACTAACTGATTTGGTTACGGATACATAATTATCAGCAGCTTGAGCTCCTAGCGGATATACACCCATCAGTATAAAAAGCACCAAGAGCAAAGAAGTTAATTTGCTTGCCTGTTTCTTCACTTGCGTTCCTCCTATATTTAGTTTTCTTTAACTTCTCTTATCGATAAAATAAGACTCATACTGCTGTACGGCGGAGCTGGAATATTGTTCGACACCAGCTTTTTGTCTTTCAAATGATCTTTTCTCCTGAGCTAAAAGCTCTCTCTCAATGGTAATTTGCTGAACCAACGATCGATTGAGTAGCTCCAATTCCTGCAAAAGAGGTTTCGCATTATCCTCAATTTCATGACCTTGAATACGGGTGAATAACGCATCCATTTCATTCTGTCGGGTTGAATAAAGTTCGAGAGAGTTCCCCTTCGTTACATCAATATAGAGTTCTTTCAATTTCTGAAGTAATTCCAGCACATTCCCACTCATTCTGCACTCCCGCCTTTTACAATCTGAAGCGCTTGTTTCCATGTTTCAAACATACCCTTTGCAAAATCAATCACTTCATCTAGCATATCGATTTCATGATTAATAATGACTTCAGCAATGCATTTTGCATAGAACTCATACAACGCATACAAGTCTTTTGAAATTTCGTATTTCATATCCAGAGTAGACATGAGTTCAAATAAAATGCTTCTACCCTTATGGAGAAGCTCATTACTTATTTGATAATCCTTTTGGATAACCATTTGTCGAGCCCTCATTAGAGTACGAACCAACTCTTGATACAATAGATGAGTGAGTTCTCCTGGTGAAGCTGTCTCAACTTGAACCTTTAAATACTTATCTTGTATGTTAGTTTGCATAAGTTCTATCATTCCATTCTTTACTATTATTCTTTATTACAATGATGAAAGCTGTGATGATAGCCATGAACCTTGATTATTTAATTTTTGTAACGCTTGTTCCATCATAGTAAATTTTTTATAATGGCGATTCTCAATATCTGTTAATCGACGTTGCAGATCTGCTACCCGATCGTTAATTCTTTTTAAGTCTTTACCTAGAATACTGTCATCAATTGATTCGACAGACCCCATACCTATTCTTTTATTAATCTTGTTTATCTGATTATTTATTGATTCGTATAACCGTTCTGCAAAACCAAGTTCCGATAATCGTTGTTTCTTGTTCTCAGGAGTATCACCAACGGTACTAGACGGCTTAGTGAATAGATCTTTAACTGCATCAGGATTTGTTGTCAATGCCTTCTTTAACTTTTCTTCGTCAATTTCCAACTTACCATTCTGCCTTGGGTCAGACATTACCTTTATGCCTATATCACTAAGAAACTTAAAAGTAGATCCCTCTAAGGGTTCCCGGAATGCAACACGGAAATCATCCAAAGCTCCTTTTAGAGTAGAATCATTATAAAGTGAACCTTGACGAGCTTTTGTCTCCCATTGTTCGATTTGCTTATCAGTCATTTGCGACTTTTCTTCTTCCAGAAGTGGCTGGTAAGAACGGTCCTGTTTTGTGCTAGTCACCGAATAAAACTGATCTACAATAGTATTATACTGATTGACAAACTCTTTAATTTTATCAAACGCTACTTCGTTAGATTTCGATACTGTTACAGAAACTGGCTCTGTAGTTGGAGATTTCAAGTTTATAGTAAGCCCATTTAATGTGAAATTATTCGTTTCACTCTCGAGTGCGTTAACACCTACAGCATCGTTAAACTCAAATTTCGCATTAACACCATTACTAGTTAATGAATCCATATTGAATATTGATTTAAAAGCATTGCTATTATCAGTGACAGTAATTTCTGACTTAGCGCCTGTAACATCGGTAGTTAGAAATAGTCTCTTAGTATTGGTATCATAGTTGGCTTTCACACCAGTTACCGTTGTTTGAGCATTAATGTCTTTAATGATTGAATCAATGGATGAGCTCCCAGATGTTATTGATATCGTTGTGGAAGTACCCTTCGGCCCCTTAATGGTGATATCTCCACCTGTACTCACTACCGCGTCCGTCTTTGTGTCTGCAGCTAATGCTTTGCCAGTGAGCGATGCAGAAGTTGCTAAATTCAGCACCTTGATTGTATTAAACCCCTCAGAAGCGCCACTAGATCCAGTTACATCCACAGCATTTGGATTGCTTGACACGACTTGCTTCGTTTCGAAAGAACTACCAAAGCGTAGACCTTCAGCCGCTTTTCGAAAGGAAGTTAACGCTGTGTTCATCGAACGGTAGTCTTCGCGTTGCCATATTAGACTGGTTTTTTGACGTGTTAACTTTTGAAGAGGCAGACGTTCAACCTGCATTAGATTCTTAACAATGCTGTCAATATCCATACCAGAGCTTAAACCTGTATACCTTATTGGGTTGTAAAGACTGGAAATGTTGCTCATCTTTTAAATTCAACCCCTTTCATGCTTTTTTATCAATGAAAATCCCCAGATTCTCACACAGGTTATATACCAAATCTATTATTTTCTCAGGAGGGATTTCCCTTAGCACTTCTTCTGTCTTGATATCAACGACCTTAACAACAATTGAGCGAGTTTTGTCATGTATACTAAATTTCAACGCAGTCCCATTCTCTTGCAGCGTTTGGTTGTACTTTTCCACAAGCTGATTTAATTCCTTGTCCTGAAATAGGCCAGCATCTACACTAACAGTGTCCAATTGCTGATGCTCTGCTATCTGATTAGGAATTTTATTCTCCGAGCGTCTATAAGAAGAAAAGGAAGGCTGGGTTGAATCCCCTGATATTCTCATATCTATTCCCTCCAATAAATATTAAAAAGCCAGCCGGAAAACCGGCCGGCCCATCCTAATTTAAGAGATTAGCGAAGCAACTGCAGTACACCTTGAGGTTGTTGATTAGCTTGCGCCAACATAGCTGTAGCTGCTTGTTGCAAGATATTATTCTTCGTAAATGTGCTCATTTCTTTAGCCATATCTACGTCACGAATGCGAGATTCTGCTGCCTGTAAGTTTTCAGCAGTTGTACCCAGGTTGTTGACTGTGTGCTCGAGACGATTTTGAACAGCACCCAGATCGGAACGAATTTTGGATACCTCGTTAATGGCATCCTGAACTTTAGTCAATGCTGTGTTAGCTGTGGCATTGGTAGGAGTAGTAGCCAAAGAACCTAATGCAGTAAAGTCAACTCCAAGTGTTGTAGCATCAGCTTTTTGCAAAGCAACAGTAATTGTTTCGCCAGCATTCGCACCTACTTGGAAAGTAAGGTTACCAGTTACGTCAGCAGCAATTAGTTTCTTACCGTTGAATTGAGTTTGGGTAGCAATGCTGTCGATTTGAGCAGACAATTGAGCGATTTCAGAGTCAATTTTCTCTGCATCAGAAGTAGTCAGGGTCTCGTTACCACCTTGAACATACAATTCAGCCATACGTTGCAGCATAGCATGAGTTTCATTCAATGCGCCTTCTGCTACTTGGATCAGAGAGATACCATCCAGAGCATTCTTGTTAGCTTGTTCCAAACCACGGATTTGGTTACGCATTTTCTCAGAGATTGCAAGACCTGCAGCATCGTCAGCAGCACGGTTGATTCTGTAACCTGAAGACAACTTTTCAAGAGATTTACCTTGTTGTGTGTTGTTAAAAGTCAGTTGACGCTGTGTGTTGTAAGAACTGATATTGTGGTTAATACGCATTTGAGAATTCCTCCTTGGAATGTGTTGGTGATTGCATCCTTGCTTCACCCTATTGTGATCGGGACATAGCATGCGGCCGTCACTACCATGTCTTCCGAACCATATTATATATATCGGCGTTCTGATGATTATGTTTATAGCAAATTATTAATTTCAATAAAAATTATTTGGTCTTTTGTGTTGTAACCTCCTGAAGGATATTTTGTATATCCTCAGTAAATTCAACAGCATCTTTATTTTGGCGCTGTATCGCATCATAGATCTCTTCACGGTATATGGTTACATTAGGAGGCGCTTCAATCCCAATTCTAACTTGATCGCCGTTTATTTCGATGATTGAAAGTACGATGTTATCGTTTAGCATTATCTTCTGGCCTTTATTCCTCGATAGGATCAGCATCGCTACCTTCTCCTTTCGCTTTTTCGAACAATGGGTGTCGGGTAGAATATTCCCTATGATCCAAGATAATCTGTGCTGCAAGTCGGTTTTTATTGTTCAACAAAATTGGAGCCTTCAGATTGCAAGTTATATCCTCTGCATTGCGTACGGTAACAATGACCAATATATCAACATCTCTATCGTTCTGGATGTCTAAAGACTCTAACCATTTAGAATCAAGATTAATTTCATAGTCCTCAAAAAAATGAAACGGGTTTATTACAATGAATGTCAAATTCTCATTTTCAGTCGATTGTAAAAAATCAAAAGGACTCTCATCATCCTGCTTATGCAAAACTACATACTTTGTTTCTGAAAAACCCAGTATAGGTCCTGTAAATGATATGACCTGTTTCTCTTCTATCTCAATTCGACCAAATCTCTTGGTGAGTATAAACATTATTATTCCTCCTCGTCTAACAATAATAGCTATAATGAATTCTCATTATAGCTATTGTATCTGCTACACTAGACAACTGCATCCAGTTGTCTGCCCGTAGCCGACATAAATATAAAGTTTTGTCTGATAAGATAAGGATTCACCTTCCCAGGATAATAATCAATCACCGGTTTGTGAACCTCAGGATTAATAATAACATTACCTGGAATGTACTCTACTTGTACCTGACCTGGATTATATGTCACATCTACGTTGTCATAGTTAGGTTCTCCCGCGATTTCTATAGGACGTTCCTTAAAAACATTTTGCCGAGCTATATCTGCAAATACATTGCCACCCTTGTGAAAAGCCATCATGCGATCTCCGTTTTGAGCCACCTCTGCAATATTCTCCATGGAGATCTGAAGTGACACTTGAGCAATCCTATCAGTGACTTCTTCAAATCTAGCCTTTCCAAGCGCGGACCAAGCTTTACGTGAATCAATCTCCAGCTTACCATTAAGTTGTTTCACTTCTAAAGACGCCTGTTTTTGCGACATATTAAGCACAGGCCGAGACTGCTCAATGCTTTGCTGTCCTTTTGAGATTTGCAGACCCACTTGGGAATAACCCTGTTGAATCTGAATTCGAGGAAAATTCATCCAACCACCCCTATCTCAAAAAGTCAAGTAAACTAGGTCGAATGATACGAGCCATCGTATCCAATGATGCCTGATATACACTCTCGGAGGTTTTCAAATCAATAATGACCTTAGAAATATCCGCATCCTCCACTTTAGATTGCAGATCCATATAGTTAATGTTTAGATCACCTAATCGACTCAACGTGAACTCAAGTCGATTTTGTTTCCCACCCATTTCCGCTTGCGCTGTAATAGTCGTCTCCAAATTTTTCTGAAGATCAGTTATGGAATTCTGTATAGCGTTAGTATCATTTGCCAGTAATGCCTTCTTGAAATTGTCAACGACTGCAAATATCCCGGATGCATCCCCAAATGCTCCAAACACTTGCTCTCCTGGCGTATTCACGGACACCGTAATTCCAGCTCCAACTTGATATCTCACTTCCCCATTATCTAAGGAATAATTAGTTGCAGTAGGGTCTTCAGGAAATGGCTTCTCATCGGTTCTCTCGCCATTAAAAATATACTTCCCCTTAAATTGGGAGTTTCCAAGAGAAACCAACTGCTGGTATAGCTGATCCACCTCAGCCGCAATATTCTCCCGGGCATCTTTCGGCACGGTATCCGTTCCGCCCTGCACAGCCAGCTCCGAAAGCTTTTGGATAATCTGTGTAACTTCGGTCATAACCGTATCTCCATACTTTAGCCACGCGTCCGCATCATCCGCGTTTTGCTCAAACTGCGTTGTAGCCGTAATCTGACCACGGTATTGGAGAGCACTTGCAACACCCACCGGATCGTCGGAAGGACGGTTAATCCGGCGCTGGGTCATCATTTGCTCCTGATATTTATCCAGTCTCTTATAGTTGCCTTGAAGACCGCTCATCATGGAGCTCGTCATCATGGATTGGGTTATGCGCATGATTTATTCCTCCTATCTGCCGACAATGCCGGTACCGTTAATTAATTTGTCTAGCATCTCGTCAATGGTAGTGACAACACGAGATGAAGCGCTGTAAGCATGCTGGAAACGAATGAGATCTGACATCTCTTCATCAAGTGATACACTGCTAATCGATAGGCGGAGTGTATCTGCATGTTCAACCAGCAACGTGCCGTTCTCCACCATCTTGATGGCATTACTGCTGTCCGTACCTAATTTGGAGATAACGGAATTAAGATATCCACCAAAGTCTGTCACGTTCGTTATAGCGCCATTGTTGTTATTCGGATTGAAATTAAACGTACGTTCTGACAGTTGCGCGATCAAAAGCGCCATGCCGCCGTTTCCTTTCAATACCACCTCGGAGGTCGTACCGTTCACCGGATCAGTCTTCATTTCGGTCCGCAGGGAGGCCCCGATGTTTTTCAGATCGGATTGAATGGTCTGGCTTAGCCTCATATTCCCCGCCGTAATCGGCCCTCCGTTAGCAGATACAAAGAAGTCGCCGCCGGTCGTCGCCGGCTCATTCAGAGTGTAACCCAGCTTATGCAGCCCATTGAGACCGTCTACGGTATGCTTGGTATCGTTGGCGAGTTTACGCGGATTATTCGCATCCATAACCGCATTCGGTATGTTCACGCCTGGAGGAAGAATCGTTCCAGCGGGCAGTGTCACTTCCACTTTTCCTGTAGCCAGTGTATTGGCCATAATGTTCAGCTGGGTGATATACCCTTGAACATGCACATCTCGAGAGGTCACATAACCGGCAATCTCCCCGCCGGTCAATGCCCCGGCAATGGCGTTAGTAATCGGGGTAAACGTCATATCATCAACCACAACTTGGTTGCCAAACGTCACTTGATAAACGTCACCGGTCTCCGTGACATTGACGTTTCCGAGCAATGAGAGCTGATCAACGAGCAGATCCCGCTTATCGCGCAAATCGTTTGCGTTATCGCCAAGACCCTCAATCCGTTTAATGCTTTGCGTCAATTCCGCCACTTGCTCAATATAGTTATTAGCTTCCGCTACCTTGGTGTCGATGCGGGACGTCAAGTTGTTGCTGAGCGTATCCAATTGGGAGTATATATGGTTAAACGTCTCCGTCAAAGCGATCGCTTTCTGCTGAACCGCCATCCGGGCGGACAAATCGGTGTCGCTTGGATTCTTGCTCAGCGTCTGCCAAGCCGTCCAAAACTCTGCAATGCTTGCGCTCAAACTGCTGTCCGAAGGCTCATTAAAAATTCCTTCAATATTTGAAAGAGTCTCTTGCTGAACGCTCCATGTCGACAAATTCGTGTTCTGATTGCGGTATTCGATATCCAGCAGGAAATCCCGAACCCGTTGAATACTCTCCGCTTCTACACCCATCCCGAGCTGACCAGCCGCTTGAGAGCGCTGCAATCCCGGAAAAGCGATCGGGTTAGCTGCAACCAGGCGGGTTGTCTGGCGGGAATATCCCGGCGTATTCGCATTCGTAACGTTATGACCAGCTGTGTTAAGTGCAGCTTGCTGGGCAATCAAGCCCCTCTTTCCGATTTCGAGCAAATGAAATGTGGATCTCATCTACATTTTCCTTTCTGCTTATGCCCTGGTATCAAACATGCTTCGGCCTTTGCCCGCCGGATTCTGATGTTGCGGATGCTGGTAAAGCATATCATCCTCCGGACGGCTGACTAATAAATTCAAACTATAATCTATAAATGCCAGAGACTGCTCAATCAATTCCCGGTTCATGGCATTCAGTTCTTTGAGCTCCATAAGTCTGTCCATCAATTGCTGTTGCACATCCTGCAGCTCTATTTTTTCATCCGGGTTAAATACAAGACGAGTCATTTCAGTAACCGTCAGCTGAAGCTGGGAGCGGATGCCCTTCTCACGCAAAAAATCATCTGCGGCACCTTGACGCAGCGCTTCCGTTTCCGCCACCTGCTTCAGCAGGCGGTTCTCCTTGGTCATGACCGCTGTAAGACGTTCCACATCATTATCCAGAATGGCTTGCCTTTTATCTTTCCCTGCCTCTATGAGCTGCTGATGCAGCTCATCCTGACGCTTCATATATTCGATTATGGATCTAGCACTCACTTGGACTCACCTGATTTATTGTAGGATTGAAAATACGGGAGTAATTTGTCTGCCAAACGATCAACCGGCACTTCATATGTGCCGTTGGTTACAGCTTCCTTCAAACGCTGAATTTTCTCCGCGCGTTCCGGATCCTGTACTTTACTCTGTGCACTCAGTTCCATCGCCTCCGGGGAGATTGATACTTCATCCTTGCGGCGTTTCTTCTTATCGATATGCTGCATCTCCCGAGATTCAATATTCCGTTGATACGAATTGATGCCGTTCACACGTCCCGATTCGTTAATCTTCACGCCCTATTCACCTCACTTAAAATAAAAGACCGATAAGCTTTACTAAGTTTATCGGCCGGATATGAAACATTGTTAATAGTTCAAAAGTTAGTATTTGCGCAGTTTATCGACTGCACTGTAAGTCTCTCTGTCTTTGCGGGACCCAGGCTGATGTTCCTGGTCGCCAGCAGCCGCCTGCCTTAGCTCCCTCGTTAATCGGGTCCGGCAGGACTCGCACATATTGCTCTCGCGAATCAACGTTCCGCACACTTCGCAAGGATACGCCAGGTTCGGCGCGTTCGCAATCGAGATCCGGCCTTCCTTGATAAACTTCGTAATCTGCCGCACGGATACTTCCGTAGCCTCAGATACCTCATGGATGGTTGCGCCTTTTTGCTCACGCAGGAAGGTTGCGCATTTCTCGTATTCCTTCTCAATTACTTTCATGCATTCGGGACACATTTCCCGAATATTCACCGTATATAACTTGCCGCACCGAGGGCAATTCCCCAAATTCATGCTCAACAACCTCCATGCCACATAGATCCTTTGATACCCCTAGATTACATTATCTGAGGGCTTACGTCTATCATTCGAAAGGAGAATCCACATATTTTTCCTATTTCGGTTGTTTATGAGCGGGCCCAGGTTAAACTATAAATCTCGATGGGCATTTCCAAGAAAGATTCATATCCTCGCAAAACCCGCGCGCAAGCGTTAATCGTACTCCCGGTGGTATAGATATCATCGACGAGTAATATACGAAGAGGCCCTATGATCGGTAAGATCTCCTCTGGAGAACCGGTATTCGCTGCGCCCCGCTTACTTATAGACGTCAACACTTCGGGTGCATGCTGTAACGCGCCAAAAACGCCCTCCATATCCTTTAGCCGGTCCATCCGGCTCTTAAAACTCTGTTTATCTGTGTGACGGTTACGTTCCAGCAACGGAACGTAAGGAGTTTTTATGCTAGCCGCAAGCCCCTTAGCCAGCACTTCTGCCTGGTTAAACCCCCTCTCTCGCAGCCTTTCCTGGCTAACCGGAACCGAAGTAACCGCATGTATGCTCCAGGGTACACTATGCGCGTTCCGCAAACGATGATCACCCATACGGACGTTCGCCTCTCGATGGAACATCGTAAAGGCTCGAAGCATCATCTCGACCAAAAGAGGCGCGTACCGTTCATTCCCTCTATATTTATACTGGGCTAACCACTCCCTCATCTGCGCGTCATAGGTTACCGCACTCCGATTCAAAACAAAACTTCGATCGTTCACGCCTAAACGAGTACAGTCAGGACAACCGATTCCCCGTCCGCATCGCAGGCATCGAGGTCTGTTGATCCATGGAATCTGCCGATAACAGGCATGGCATATCCCCTGAAGTTCCTGATTACATGAACCTATTTTCCCGCAAGTGAGGCAGATCTCGTCCATCGGTTTTAGCAAACGATGCAAGTGCCCGAGAAGTTGGCTTAAGACGTTGGATATCAAATACAAACTTCCTTTCTAGGATAGATTAAAAAATAATGCTGCTCTGCGGATAAAAGACTAAAGAGTAAACCGTGCGTTCATATCGCCAATTGTGGACCACTAAAATAACCTATTAGCATTTTTATTTCATTTATATTGAGTGAGCTATATGATTTAGGATTAATATTTACTGCGCTTTGACCGCGAACTCTCGATTCGGATGAAAATCAGTCACTACATCCTCCATGCCAGAAGCTGTTGAAGCACTCGATCCATTACCGTATCTCCATCAGTCATCTATGATCCTCGTGATGTAAGGATGATCTGGAATTATAAGAATCTGAGAACGATGAGAGACACTGGGTATCTAAGAGAATCTAAGAAATCCAATAGACTATAAGAATCTATGGAAGACTGCGAGTATCTGTGAGAGGCGAGAATGTATGGGAGCTAAAAGTATCTATGTGAATCTATTAGATTCCATAAGGTACCATGAGATTAACATCAGGAGGACGAGAACTATAATTAACGCTCATACGCTGGCTCACAGTCACCCTCTTATTTGCCCGACAGTTCTTGAACTGTTCGTAAATACCCACCCTTACCAGCAATTCGGTTCATCGCCTTGATTTGCCGAACTGCCGAGCTTTGGCACCTGGTCCATTGCGGCGCAGCAAACACTACACGTCCTGCCGGATCATCCTTGGATCGGCCCGCACGACCGGCCATCTGTATCAAGGCTGCTTCATCAAATAACTCGCTATCTGAATCCAAAATAAAAACATCACTCTTGGGAACCGTTACCCCGCGTTCAAGAATGGTTGTTGTCACCAGCAAGCGAATCTCGCGGTTTCGGAAGGACATCACTTTGCCCGCCCGCTCCGGGTCGATGGATGAAGTACCTTCAATCGGCATATGGGCAATCGCCTTGCGGAGCAGTTCCAGAATAGGATCAATATGCTTGATCCGGGAAACGAACAAGAACACCTGAGCTCCACGTCTCAGAGAGGCACTCAGGCTGCGAACCAGGAGTGGGGGAAGCTTTTTTTCTTGAAGACAGCGGTTCACCGCAAACATCTTCAATTTTTGAGGAACGGGTAACGGATGACCATGGAAGCGGGCGGGAACTTTCGCATGTGGCAATCGGCCAGCCGCTGCTTCGCGCTGTAGAGGCGTAGGCGGAGTAGCTGACAGATAGATATATTTCCCCCCTGGTTTGCAAGCACCCTTGGCCGCGTAATCCAGCACCGGATCGTTATGATAGGGGAAAGCATCAATCTCATCGATCACGACCAGATCAAAAGCTCCCCTGAAACGCAGCAGCTGATGCGTCGTTGCCAGCGTGATGCTTCCCCGCTTCCAACGGTCCGGACTTCCGCCATATAACGTGACCACTGTTTCCTCGGGAAAAGCCTTGGAGAGCCGAGGTGCCAGCTCCAGCACCACATCCCGTCTTGGAGCGGCAACCAAGACGCGCCCACCCGCATCCAGAATGGACTGCAGCAGCGGAAAGATCATTTCGGTCTTTCCGGCACCGGTCACCGCCCAGATGAGAAACCGGGCGGCGGACATCGCGGAGCCCCCTGCGGGCGGCTCCGCCAAAAACCGCAGCGCAGCGCCAGCGGCGGCGCTTTGCGCTGCGCTAAGCCCCCACCGGCCCAAGGCCGCGGTGGGGGAACCCCCAGCCGTGCTCCGCACGGCCGACCCTGCTGTGCCATGCAGCAGCAGGGCACAAGCGCGGCTGCGCCCCATCGCGAGGCAGGCCTCGCAATAGGCGCAAGCCGCCGAGCCGCACGCGGCGCATGCCGTGCGGCTCTTGGCCTCGCTGCCGCAACGCCGGCAGCGGGGGGCCATGGCCCGGCGGCGGAGCCAGCCAGGCCCACCGCGCGGGGCGGGCTGTGCCAGCCCCGCTTCCAAGCGCAGGCGGCCCAGCAGGACGCCGAGCTGGGCCGCAGCGCGCCAGTCGCCGGTGCCCACGGCGACCTCCCCCAACAATGCCTCGACCTCGCCGGCAAGCAAGGCTCGTCCGGACATGCACTCGATCAGCAGCTCCGCCTGCTGCACCAGTGCATCCAAGCCCACTAGCACGGTTTCCTTTTCGATCAGGGAACTTAGGTAAGTCCCATCCAACAATTGGGTTTCCTGCAACAAGGCGCTCCATTTCGACCTGCTGCTCTCCGGCTCTTGCAGTAAAAACGGGCTTAATGCCTGATACATATATCTCTGCCAATCTGGCCTCTCCCATCGATCCATGTCTGGAATCGGCTGAAATCTCGCTTGGATTTCAACGGCCCATCCCAGTGGTACTCGAGAGGACAGCAGCACCAATAACGGTGTACCAGCCCTTTCATCCTCCAGTCCCATTCTTCCATACCACCATTGAAGATCCACCCTCATATCCAGCGAGAGATAGCAATTCCATTTCTCTGCTTCCGGAATGGCATAAATGGCAATCTGCATGACATCAACTCCAATATCGAGACATATAAACAACTTTAAGGATCATGTAGGGGTACTGGAACTAGGTAGTTCACAACATGCTTCAGTTGCTTTTAAGATCCTCGTTTAAAAAATTGGGTAGATCTAATACCAGTCGGGGAAGCATTATATGAAAGATTCGATAGAGTTCCGTGAATAACAATTTAATTAGGTTTCTTTCTCAAATACCTATCGTCCATTATCCTCAACCACTCCAAACCATTAGCCCGCACTGCTAATAGAAGATAGATTTTCAAGCCAGAGTTTGAGTTAGTTCCAAATCAATATAGATGCACAATCGTCCTGATCTAACTGCAGTGACTTCCATTTCCTATTTGTTTCTCTCCTCAACGCTCAGATCGTCCAACTTAAAACATCTCCGTTTCACAACACCTTTTGTCGAATACTGTCATAGTTGCAATTTTAAAGAATCCGATCTCTGCATCTTCCACCCCAATACACCAATAAACGCAAAAAGCACACCCCTCGCTATACGCTCGGAGTGTGCTTCACGCCTTCAACAATATGAGTGTCATCCCGGGAACCAAAACAACTTGCCGATGTTTATCCCTGTACATATGGAATCTGAACAGCCTCCATCGGGTTTCTCAGATCGACCCGTATGACTTCGTCTTCATTCGGATCGACATCCGTTTCTTGTGACGCCGGATCACCGGATCTCCAAGTCCCGTATACCAGTTCAATTCCGGACAAATGAGTCAATCTCTTGACAATCTTTAACGTATCATCATACGACTGGTCATCAAGGACGGTGACGCGCACGCGCGTCCCGCTCAGCAGGGCATACCAGGAAAGGGCTCTCAAATACCATTCCACCTGCCGCTCATGGTTGGACGTGATCAGCACATAATGCCTGCGCCGCCCCGTGCCTTCACTAGCTCTTCGGAGATGACGGGCATGCACGATATGAACCAGAGCAACAGCGATCCCGTACACCGCGAGTATCCACAGCAATTGGGCAACCATGAGACTCACCTCCTTCTCTTATCAACAATATATGCTGACCAGGAAAGGACGGTGACAGTTATGTAACCGTCGCCCACACGGAACTTGTCGGGAACGGCTTATTGCCATAAGGAAGACGTTTATCGACATTCCCTCTACAAGATAGTCCGCCCGTTCTTGCGATATCAAGAAAGCCCTCGCACTCTAATCAAAAAAAGCAGCGTATAAGCAGTTATTTATTATGTATGCTTGTTAGCGAAAGGTTCAACCATGCTATAAATCCCTAATGATCATAACAAAAAGGAACCGCCCTTGGCAGTTCCCTCCCTATGTAAGACGCGTCCGTGCATTCGGATCGGCGATTACAACGTCACCCAGCCATACTTGATCGAGTTGATAACCGCTTGCGTACGGTCGTCCACTTCCATCTTCTGCAGGATGCTGCTGACGTGGTTTTTTACAGTTTTTTCACTAATGAACAGGTATTCTCCAATCATCTTGTTGCTCTTGCCTTCGGCCATCAGTCTAAGCACTTCCGCTTCGCGCCTTGTCAATGGGTTGTTCTCGCCTGCCACAAACTTGACTCCAGCTTCACGCGAACCGCTCTCCGCCATCGCGCCTGCCTCGTTTACATACGTCATCCGGCGGAGCTGGTGGATCAGCTTGCCCGTAACTTTCGGATGGATAAATGCATATCCCTCATGTACCGAACGAATCGCATTAATCAGTGACTCGGCTTCCATATCCTTCAGGAGGTAACCGTTCGCTCCCTTACGGAGCGTTTCAAACACATAACTTTCGTCGTCATGAATCGACAGAATAATAACTTTGATCTCAGGAAACATTTCACGTAGTTTCTCAGTCGCTTGAACGCCGTTTTCGGTCGGCATGTTGATGTCCATCAGCACGATATCCGGCTTCACTTCATTGCAGAACTCAAGCACTTGAATGCCGTCGCCGCATTCGCCGATTACGTCAATGTCATCCTCCATATTCAGTATGCGTTTCAGACCCTCCCTAAACAGCTGGTGGTCATCCGCTAATAATACTTTGATAATCGTGTTCTCTTTCTCCAAATGTTCCATCCGATTACTCCTTTCTCTTTTCTACGTTCGTCGGGATATGAATCACGATCTTGGTTCCTTGATTCTCGGCTGAATCGATCTCCATTCTCCCTTCGAGCAGCTCAACCCTCTCCCGCATGCCAATTAACCCAAAGTGGTCCTTGCTTTTCTGCTCCAGCAAATCGACATTGAATCCCAGGCCATTGTCCTGTACCACGATTTTGACCAATTGCGCCTGGTACGTGATTTCAACAAGCACATAAGTCGGGTAAGCATGTTTTGCAGCATTCGAAAGTGCTTCCTGCACCAACCGGTAGATGGCCGCCTCCATCGCAGAAGAGAGACGATGCTCTTTCCCCCGTGTCTCGAAGATCGTGCGGATTCTCGATTTTTCTTCATAATCATGCACATATTTACGCAGTGTGGGGATTAATCCTAGATCATCGAGTGCCATTGGACGCAGATTGAAGATGACTTTTCGCATTTCCTCCAGGCTCGAACGCACTTGGCCCTTCAAATCTACTATTTCGTCCTGCACCATCTTAAATTCCTGCTTTGCCAGCATTCTTTCTACAATTTCCGTCCTAAGAACCAGATTCGCCAGCAATTGCGCAGGTCCATCATGAATCTCTCTGGATATGCGCTTCCGTTCCTCTTCCTGCGCCAGAATAATTTTGAGTCCAATGACCTGTCTGTTCTTCGCAGATTCGATAATTCGGGATACCTGGCCCAGCTCGCCGGACAAGTATTCCAACACCACGCCCATCTGAGATCCGATCGATTCTGCGCGCTCCACCGAGTTCTCGACATTCCGAACCCGCTTCTGCAACTCATCTCGTCTTGCCTTCAGATACATTTCCTTCTCCCGGTAGATCATGAGGTCAAGCTGAAGCTGCGTTGCTTTCTCATACGCCTGCTTGATGTCCTCTTCCTTGTACCGGACGAAATCCCGGCTGACCTCGGTCAGCCGGATCCGGGAACGGCGGTAGTTCAGCTCCAGCTGATCCACCTTCTCTAAGGTTTCCGTCGTTTCTTTTAATGTCCGCTGCAGTTCATGATTGAGAGACGCGAGCTCCTGCCGCGACGCCTCCAATATTTCGAACATTTGGTATTTGCTGTCCTCCATCACTTTGATGGCATTTTTTATGACACGGTCGATGGCATCGGCTTGATAATCCACGCACTCTACTCCATTTCTAACGTTTCATATACATATCATACCATATCATGATTCGATCGTAACGGTCTTCGTGTTCTTGTCCCATTTTACTTTAAGGCCTAATTGCTCGGAAACGAGACGAAGAGGGACCAAAGTCCTACCGCCTTGAACCATAGGTGCCACAGCCGCCGAACTGCGTTTACCGTTGAGGATGAATTCCTTTTTGCCTACCGTCAATTCCATGAGCATGCCGCCTCTCAGGACGCCTACCCGCTGTGCGGATTGGTTCCAGGTCGCTTGCCCGCCGAAGGCGTCGAGCACATGCTTAATCGGAACATAGGTCGTTCCGTTTTTCAGGATTGGCGCGGAATCGATTGCCACCTTCGAACCATTCAGCATGAGCGATTTTTGCCCGATGGTCATGACCGCTTTACCTGTTGGAAGTCCTTCATTTCCTGACAGGGACGGCATCGTGAAGCGAATATCGTCAAAAGACACAGCCCCGGTCAATGCACGCTCGTCCTGACCCTCTTCCACGTTCACGACATACAGCCGCTTCATCTGAGCCGGGAACGCAATGTTATATCCGCTCAAATCGATGCTCAGCGTCCTCCAGCCGCTCCAATCAATTGCCTTAGCCAGATCGACGTACACGGTTTTTCCGGTATTGTCCTTGAGCTCGGCACGCAGCCAGTTCAGGCTGTTATCTCCCTCCACGTCAATCGTCATGGACGTTGCCTGTGCAGGAATCGTTTTGCCTGTCGTGCCATTCAGCTCGGCATAAGCGTACATTTTTTGTCCCAGCCCGCCTGTCATATCATAGGTTAGGTTCAAGACTTTGGAGGTTGCCTTTGTTCCGCTGCCGTTTTGGATCGTTGCCGTCCCGGTAACTGCAGGCACGTTGGTCGTGAACTTCACCGGGTAATTCACATTCTCGAAGTTCTCCCACGTACTCTCGCCTGCTGCCGACAAAATAACGACCGTGCTAAATCCGTCATAACGTGCGATGGCATAGCCGACTTTCGTATTGCTGTTCACGGAGGATACGGTCAGGCGGCCGTCTTTGACGCTGCCTTTGAATCCGATAAACTCCCATTTCAGCGCACTGCTCGGAACCTCCAAACTTTGGCCGTTGCTCGTTACGGCAGTCACCGGCACGGAAACGCTTGTTCCAGCCTGCAGTGGTGCACTGGATACTCCTGTAGTCAAGGCAACGAGATCATCCGCTCCCAGCACCTTGACTTGCATCGTCGCTTTCGTGCTGCCGCTTACCGCCGTCAGGGTCGATGTGCCCGGCTTCGTTGCTTTTATGCTTTGGCCGTTAACCGCAAGGTTGCCATTGCTGGATTTCCAGGTCGGTTTAATCGAGCCAGCCTCAATGGGATTATAGTAAGTATCATAGCCCTTGAGTTGATATGTTCCGATCTGCCCGATCAACAGTGTGTTGCTGCCGCTTACCTTCAAGCCCTTCAAGCTGCCTTTTGGTGCCGTGGAGAACACGCCTAGTGCATTAACGATGCTTCGCTGCGTCGTTCCGTATTCCGTGTTGAAGGTCAGCTGGGTATTCATCTCGGCTAACGGTCGGTTGACCATCGTGGTCGATCCGCCGCCGTCGAGGTTCATTCCCTTCCACACGCCAACCTTCGTCATGAAATCCTGAAGCTGCTGCAGCGTCATCCCTTTGCTGTTATCGTTGCTCTCCGTAGCGATCAGGTAGGCGTAACGTCCGTCTTTGGAGTAACCAACCGCTGTACGCGCCCTACTCCCTCCAATCGAATTCACGTTCCGAGAGAATGACGTTGCCTTGCCGTTATCCACCAGAATCGTATGGCCGCCAATCATCATTTGAAGTGTTGATGGGTCCAGCTTCTTTCCTGATTTTTTGTACACCAGAGCATAATCCGCTTCCAGCCTTTGACCGACAGACAGATTATTTTTCACGAACTCTGCCGCAGCCCCATGGGTTCGCAAAATGTAGCTTCCCTCCGGTATCGCTGTTGGCAATCCTGCCATCACTGAAATATCGGTTATGACCCCATCCGTTACCATAACCTCCGTTGGCGTTGTCGAGCTGTTCTTAGGACGCTCAATAGCCTTCCATGCGCTGGTGTAGATATAGGCTGAATTCGCATGGCTGTACGTAGATCCAGTACCCTCTGGCGCATAGGATGTTTTGTTCATACCCGAGAGCGGGAATGAGGCCCCATTTTCTGCCGTAACACTCCCCGAGAATGCAAACTCATCCAGAATTGGCGTTCCATCGTTCGTCACTCCAAAGGCATACATACCTTTCAGATCAGATGGGGTTGACATCAACAGACCATTCGATACTTGAGCACCCATCGGAGCCCCTTCGCTGCCGGTGTTAAAGAAATCCCCGTTAATCGCTGCGACCGCACCGTTTTCCTTCGCCATTCCGCCCGTGCTTTGTCTTGTTGTAAATTGATTGCCTTGTCCTGTCATGACATCAAGCTTCACATATTTGTTGTTGAGATCCACCCGGATGACATTCGCCAGCGATTTCGCGCCGGCACTGTTGATATACTGATACTTCATCAAAACCGCGCCGGACGTAATGATTTCCTCACCCAGCTTCTTCGCTGATGTGGTTGCCGCGTATGCTACCGAAGAAGTTGATAGATTCCCTATCACCGGTATACCGCTGCTAAGCACAGGGCCCACCCAGATGACCCCGGCCAATGTGATAATCAACCATTTCTTGCCCACGCCTGATTTTGCAGACTTCAGTGTTTTCCCCTGACTAACCATGTAATCGTAACTCTCCCATCTCTCGTTCAACACGGATGCCGAACATATAAAGTCTCTATTTAATAGACTTCATTTTTGAGGAAAAGTTACGAATTTGTTATAAAAAAAACACTTTCGCGTATCGTACACCAAGTCTTAGCAAAATTGTAGCGGCATTTTTTAGGAGCCTATGTAAATCAATCCTATGTTACTATATTTTCATCTAAAAGTAACTAGTTTGTCATAAAGTATATTCCTTTATTACCAATTATTAGTCGAAAACAACCGATACCTACACTAGGCATCGGCATTATAATTATTGCATTTTTGTCATAAATTCAAATCCTTCTCCTGTTTCATCCCTACATCTTAAGAGGATTTTAAACACAAAAAAGCATGTGCCTTTTTCAAAAGAAAAATGGAATCGGCACATGCCTAAACTTTATATCCGGAACATATCTTAAAAATACCTTAGTTTACGCCAGCTTGTTCTTTCAGCGCTTCGGCTTTGTCAACGCGTTCCCAAGGCAGATCCAGGTCGGTACGTCCAAAATGTCCGTACGCCGCCGTTTGCTTGTAGATCGGGCGACGAAGATCCAGCATGCGGATGATTCCAGCCGGCCGCAGGTCAAAGTTGTTACGAACAAGCTCAACCAGCTTCTCTTCGCTTACTTTACCTGTACCATAGGTGTCGACACTGATCGACACCGGGTTAGCGACACCGATGGCGTAAGCCAATTGGATTTCGCACTTGTCCGCGAGTCCAGCGGCAACCAGGTTTTTAGCCACGTAGCGCGCCGCGTAAGCAGCGGAACGGTCGACTTTTGTAGGATCCTTACCGGAGAATGCACCGCCGCCATGACGAGCGTAGCCGCCATAGGTGTCCACGATGATTTTGCGGCCAGTCAGACCAGCATCGCCTTGAGGACCACCGATAACGAAACGGCCGGTAGGGTTGATGAAGTATTTGGTTTCTGCGTCCAGCAATTCAGCCGGTACGACAGGAAGAATGACTTGTTCTTTAATATCCTTCTGGATTTGTTCCAGCGTTGCTTCTTCGGCATGTTGAGTCGATACCACGATCGTATCCACGCGGACCGGCGTATTGCCGTCATACTCGATCGTTACCTGGGTTTTACCGTCCGGACGCAGGTAATCCAGCGTACCGTCTTTACGAACCTCGGACAAACGACGAGCGATACGGTGAGACAATGCAATTGGAAGAGGCATCAGTTCTGGTGTCTCGTTGGTTGCAAAACCAAACATCAGACCTTGGTCACCAGCACCGATGTTCTCGGTTTCCTTGTCCACTTGGGAAGGATCACGATTCTCCAGTGCAGCGTTTACCCCCTGTGCAATATCGGCCGATTGCTCATTCAGCGATGTCAACACCGCGCATGTATTGGAATCAAAACCGTATTTAGCACGGGTATACCCGATTTCCTTCACGGTATTGCGTACGATGGATGGAATATCCACGTATTCAGATTTAGTGCTAATTTCACCAATGACCAAAACAAGACCTGTCGCAACGGAAACTTCACAAGCTACGCGTGCGTTCGGATCGTTAGCTAAAAAAGCATCGAGTACCGCATCAGAAATCTGGTCACAGATTTTATCCGGGTGTCCTTCAGTTACGGACTCAGATGTAAATAAACGTCGCCCTGTTAAAGACATGAGATCAACCTCCCATATGAATAGTATGTGATATATCAAGAGGTCCTACACAAAAAATGAACCTTTTCCGACAGGAAAAGGTTTGAAATGTACAATCCTCAACATGCATATTAACTTATTTGTTACCAGGTGTCAATCCAGTTAGTGAGCTGTTTTTCAAGGATTTTCTTGGGTTTTTCAATCGGAGGTTAATCAAGAATAAGTTCCGTCTTATATCGAAAAATAACTACAGTCTGCCGAAGAGGCTTTGCTCGGCGTTCTGAACCAAACGCTTCGTGATTTCTCCGCCAACGGATCCGTTCTCACGGGATGTCAGATGCCCCCATCCAGCACGACGGCTGGAGGAACCTCCTCCGATGGCTCCAAGCTCAGAACCGAATTCCGTATCCGCTCCATACGAGCTGCTGCCATACCCCACCGGTAATCCAAACTCTGCTGCGATTTCGTATTTCATCTGCTTCAGCATTTCACGACTCTCCGGAACCACTTGACGATTACGACTGCTGCGTGCCATTGAAAATACACCTCCTGTATTGGTTTTTACAGAAGTAGTATGTGTCGATTTCAAAGCACTCACACGTATAAAACGTTGTCACAACTGGCAATAATTATAAGAGGATTATACCGGACAAAAGTTATTCGCAATGCCGTCGGTGGAAGAGGCAATATTAGCAGGGGCTAACGCCCCTAATTGCTGACACTATTTAATGGTGTAACCGCCGCGTACCATGACAATCAGATTGCTTGTCTGGCCTTCTTTTACCTGAATGCCTCGGCCTTCACGCGGGAAGGAAAGCAGATGGTTCTTAGGCGCCGTTTCGCCGTTTAACAGGTCTTTACCATCGGTAAGATCCGCAACGCCGCTAGCGACTTCTGTGTAGATCACAGCGTTACCTGAACGCACGATGAACTCGGTTCCGGCATCAGCGATTAGAATTTTGCCTGGCTTCAGCGCTACGTTCTTCACTTCATCGGCACCTTGTGATGGTTGTGTAGGATTGGTTGGGTTTGTATTCCCTCCACCACCGCCATTCAGTGCTTGCTGGATTTGCTGGTCTACATAGCTTTTGGTGACAACCGGATCGTCAGTTGTGCCGGGGGTTGTGCCTGCGCCAGTGGCGGTGGTGTTATATATTGAGCCGATCCATATGCCAGCGCCTACAGCAAGGGCAGCAAGGGATACTTTCCAATATGATTTCATAAATAAATTGTTCCTCCTTAGAAGTCTCCTGCTTCTTATATTAATTCTATTGAACTTTGATAGGAAGATCAAGCTATAGCTGGTTTGGAAGGTTCTTATTAACCTTAAGTTAATCTTGAATACAAAAACACACCGGAGAACTAAATGTTCCCCGGTGTGAGTTGGATTTGATTATTTGTACGGGTTAAGATTACTTCGCAATTTGTACAGAAATTGCTTGCTCTTTACCTTTGTACTCAACCTTGCCGATCAGTTGCTCACCAACAACATCAGCATCTCCCGTTGTTACAACAATGGTGTTACTGTTATTAGCAGTTGCTGAATATTCTTTTCCAGCAATAATGACTTTACCATCAACAACTTTAGTTACAGTGTTGTTAAGATTAACAGTCAATTGTCCTTCTACTACAGCTTTACCACCATTGAACTCATATGATGCTGAATCAGCAATTGAACCAGTAGTAGAACCTTTTTGAGCTTCGTAGTTCACATCAGCGGTAAGAACTGCTGCAATGATATCAGAAACTGTTGCATCGTTATTCACAGTGATGTTAAGTCCATTGACTTTAACTTTGTCTGTTTGTGCAGCATTTTTTGTAATAACGACGGAGTTACCATTAAGTCCGGTACCAACAGATTTAGCGACAAACTTCAGGCCATTTTGATCTGCAGTTTGGGCAAGAGCACCCTTATCAGCAACAGTGACTTTTGTACCCGTTACAGATACAGAGTCAGTGCTTTGAGCTGGTGGTGCAATTTGATACTCACTGGATTTAGTAACATAAACCCGTGGACTGGAGTTTGTTGCATACAAGTAACTTGCATTATCTGCAATTTGGAACTGAACAGGGTTGTTAAGAGCTTCCGGATCATAAATATCCACTCTGATCACACGGTCCGAAACTCTCTCAACTGTATAACCGGCTTTGTTGATTACTGGACTGTTAGTCTTACCAACATTTTTAAGAATGATATCATTCTTAACGTCAGCATAGTCAGCTGCTTCAACATCAACAGAGAAAGTTACTTCAAAGGAGTTATATACAGCCCCGGTAGCATTCACTCCATTCTTTCTTGTATCGTCCACTTTTACTACTCTAGGAGCTGCAGCATTGTTCACTGGCATTGTAGCATTGGTAGTTAAGTTAAGTTTGTTATTAGAGTAAGTTTCAATGGAGTTGTTTGCAAAGATAGTGATGTCGCCACCATTAAATTCACTGCTTGTTTTCAAAGTAACAACACCATCACTGATGCTGACACTTGATGGATATTGACCATTCACCAGGAAGTCGCCTGTGCTAGCATTAGCAATAACATGGTTAAATGTCAGTTCAAATGTTTTAGCATCTTTTTGTGTTGCTCCAACCCACTTCAAGGAAGCTCCGGCTTCAGTCAATACTTGGTTATCCAAGGATACATATTGACCAGTTTTGGATTTCAGACCGGTAGTCCATACTTTCGAAACAGATCCGCCTGGTCCAAACGTTACGCGAGTTCCATCGATGTACTCTGGGAATTGAAGGACAACAGACTTACCGCCGTTAACTGGATTCACAGTCACATCAGCTGGAATAGCGATGTTCTGTGCGTCAGTATAACCATTCTTCTTAAAGGCAATGAAATAGTTTCCTCTGGTTTGCAGATCAGCCAGATCCATTTCTCTACCGAAGTTCAGAGTAAGCTTGCGGTTTGTATTGTTGTAATCAACGGAGGAAATCATTGGGTTCGCAGTGTCGTTAGCTACGAATGTTCCTTTGTATTCCACCACTGTATTACCCAAAGCTGTACGGTCTTTTACGTCTTTAACTGTCAGATCGTAAGTTCCGTAGTCAAGCTTGCTGAAGAAGTTAACGTAGAAGATTTTGTTGGAAGCATCAGCTGCAACAACATCTTTCACAGGAATCGTATCGTTACCTTTTTTAACTGTGTAGTATTTTTTGTCAGCTGCATATACAGCTTTGTCAAAACGTACTGTCAGTGTATTAGGTCTGTCAGCACCGAAACTTGTTTCAACTACGTGCGGTTGTACCAAGTCAACACTTGCCGTAATTTTATGTTCTTTTACTGGGTTAGCGTTACCGGAATAGTCTTTAACTTCAACAAACAGAGTTGTTTCATATCCAGGCAGACGGTTTTCAGTAAAGTCAATCTCATAAACATTACTGGAGATTTGAGTTACTTTACCTGTCTTTTTGCTGTCACCAGACTTCCAGTAGAAGCTGTCATTAGTTACAGTATCTGGATCGATCTCTTCGTCAAATGTTACTGTTACTTTTTCCAAAGTAGCGGAGACTTCAGTAACCTTTGGACCTTCAGAGTCTACTGCAACTGTGAATTCTTTAGTATCAGCTGGAGACTTCAGACCAGCATAGTCTTCGATCAGGGAAGTTGTCAATTTGTGAGTTCCCACAGAAATATTACCTGTGTAGTCTCTCAGGATAACTTCTCTTTGGTCCGGACCAAGCTTCACGTTGCCAACAAATGCTTTGTCATCCAGTTGGAAGTTGCTGCTCGAAGGCGAAACGATTGGCTCGGAGAAAGTCACTTTAATTACTTTCGTGCCAAGAGCCTTCACTTCGGTTACAGCAGGCAGAGTGTTGTCGGAAACAGTGAATGACAGCTCGCCTTGTGGCAATACAGTACCACTATCGTTTTTCACGTTTTTAACAATTGCTTTATAAGTAGTGCCTTGCGTAAATTTGCTGGATTCGTTCAACAAGATGCGGGCAGTTTTGCCGTCTGCCAGCAACGTGATCGATTTAATTCCTTTGGAGTTGGAATCGATGACGTAGTTGTTTTTGTCAGTAGCAGTCACTTTATCAACTTTACCGTCGAATACAACTTCAACCTCTTT
Source organism: Paenibacillus sp. cl141a (assembly GCF_900109305.1). Taxonomy (NCBI): domain Bacteria; kingdom Bacillati; phylum Bacillota; class Bacilli; order Caryophanales; family Paenibacillaceae; genus Paenibacillus; species Paenibacillus sp. cl141a. The sequence goes on along the minus strand of NZ_FNZO01000003.1, from coordinate 507,790 downwards.
CAGGTTTTTAGCACTTGCGGATTCAACTTTAGTCGCAGATGTAACAGTCCAAGTTACACTTTCAGTGTACTCGTAGTTGTTATGTGTAAACTTAACTTCAGTTGCAGTGTTAGCTTTCAGAGGCGTTTCCAGTTCAACTTTCACGCTTTCGTTGTTAGCAAGTTTGAAAGTTACAACTTTACCACTCTCAGTTACATCATAAGAAACCACTTTTGGTTTTTGTTGCGACAAGTAGATTGTGTAAGCAACTTCAACCAATTGGGAACGGGAAGCGTTAGCTTTAGGGTTTGTTTTAGCATCTACCAAACCAGCGTTGATTGCTGCTTGAACATAACCTTTAGCCCAGTCAGAAGCGTTGTTGTTCGTTTCTGTTGGAATATCAAGTTTTTGAGCAACAACGAGAACCTTCGCCATTTCTTGAACGGTGATTTTACCGTTGAAGTCGAAGATCATTTTCGTTGTGTTTTTACCTTCCATGATGCCTGCAGCGTATACTGCTTCTACATAAGGAGCTGGCCATTTGTCAGCTTTGTAATTTTTGTCTTTGAAAGACGCTTTGCCTTGGATTGGCTCAAGACCCATGATGCCTACCAAAACTTTCGCGAACTCAGCGCGAGTCATTTCTTTGTCAAGACCAGCAGTTCCATCTGGATAGCCAGTAAAGATCCCTTTTTCTTTCAGTACATCAAATTTCTGTTGTGTGTTAAGCGCATCGTCACCGAATGCAACAGAAGCAAACATGGAGAATGCCATTGCTGTAGACAGTGCTACGGATAAAATTTTCTTCATAACCTTTTTTTCTCCTCCTTGAATCATCACTTGATTGTTTTCTTTAATTTGGTAGCTCTTATCACTCATTGTCCTGCACCTCCTTTCCCGAGTTGAGCATAAATCATAAATGATGTCTGTGACGATATCACAGAATCTTGTTAGCGAGAGAACACTACAAACTAGAATAGATTCCTAATCCTACCTAGGTATTATACAACGAGTCCCATACTCCGTAAAGAACATTTTTCTAATTTATAGACAATCTTCTTGCATCGGATAATCTTGGGTTCCTCATTGGGTTCTACATTATAAACGTTTGATTTCTCAAAAAGTTGCGGCAGTTGCAAAGTTTTTTTGAAAATATTTTCGAAATCATTATCGATTCGCCTAACATTGGGTTGATTACATATTGCGACAACAAAAAAGACGCCCTGTGGGCGCCCTTTGTAGAATCCTAGCGAATCTTCATAGCAAGCTGGATAATTCGTGCACGCATCTCTGGATTGCTATGCAGTGTTTCGTACATCAGATCAATCTCCGCTTTATTCGTACGATATGTTTTGTCATGTTTTATTGTTGTATGAGACCACTGGATCAACGCATTCTCTGCTGCTGTCATTTCGTTAAATGAATCATGAAAGCCTGTCTCAACAACGAGTCCCTCCATGACTTCCTGAGTTATCTCATCATGAGCGGCACGAGCCAGCTCAATCTTCTTCTCCATCACTTTGGCTTTTTCCTCGAACTTGGTCTTCGCCTTCATGTAGTCGAGCTGCGCTTTTGATAATATCGGCTTCATAAATTCATCTTCACCCTCTAAAAATAGTATGTGCTTCCGCTATTGTAGCGTATTCTACATGAAATTACAAAACATTAGATATTGGTAAACGGTTTCTCAGGCTATAATACTGCCCTTAAGATCTTGTTAATTATGTTATATATAACCTTATCCATCATAATTTGCACATAAGAAAACGAGAGCTCTGCCACTAGAAATTCAGGCATCGGCTCTCGTTCCTTTTTTTCATGCAGTTTCTTCTTAATATATAGACTACAGCATTTTGAGTTTGTTCATCATGCGTTTCACGATCGTCGCTGTATCCGCACGATTCAGAACAGCATCCGGGTTGAAGTTATACGTCGGTTTCTTCTCGCCTTCCTTCAAGCTGTTGGCAACGCCAGTGATGATGCCGGCTTTACTTACAGCAAGAATGGCTGGGTAAGAGTAATTCGATTTGATTTTGCCAACATCTTCAAACTGCTTCTGAAGTGTGGCCTTATCTTTTTCGATATCGCCCATCTTCAGGTTGAGCGCACGTGCGATCATGTTGGCCGCCTCTTCACGAGTCAGTTCCATATTAGGAGCAAAGCTTCGTGGCGCGATGCCGCGAATGATTCCTTTTCTGGCGGCTGTCTCAATGTAACGGTAATCCCATTGCATGCTGTTGACAACACTTTCCTGATAAATGTCGTCAAAGGTCAGCTTGTTCTTATCGGTATCATAATCCAATGGAATATCCAGCAGCTTCACGATAATCGTAGCCAATTCACCGCGAGTCATTGGATCATACACGCCAAATGCATCCGTCTTGGACGCCTTCATGTATCCTCTGGCCAGCATCAATTCGATATCGTTGCGGGCCGTCTTATGCGAGATCGCATCGGAGTAGCTATAACGCAAGGATTTAACGGCGTAATAACCAAATCCCTTAAATGGAGCCGTAACAGTTTTCTTCTTAGGGTCTACTTTCCCGCCGATGTTGATCCAAGTTCCTTGGGATGGGTTGTACCACCAGATGCCCAGGTTGCTGGAAGCCGAGTTCACCAGTGCAGAATCATATTTTAAGGTGATTGTACCCTTTTGGGATAACTCCATCCAGTTCTGCGGAATCAAGCGCTGATGGAATTCATTCCCTTTTGCGTACGGATGCGTTGCCGCTTTTACATTAAAGTCTTCCACGTTGCTGCTGTAGGCATTAAGCGATCCGGCATCCAGCCAGTAAAGAGGGGATGAATAGCCGTAATGGGCTGCCGGAGTGAAACGGAACGCATTGTTGTTATCCCCTGGAATGAGGGACAGGCGTCCATCCATTTCTACACCGTTCTCAATTTCGCCAATTCGATTGTAAGCCTTAACGGTCCGTCCATCGATCTGGTTGGCAATACCAAACAGGATGTCATGTTCACCAAGCAGATTGATCGTAGGCACTTCAGCCGTAGGGCTTGATTTCGCCTGTTGAAGCACGGTGCCTTTCGGCAAGGAAAGCGATACGCCGCCTTTAAATACGGACACTTTACCGGACTTCGAAATATTGGTTTTAAACTGGGAGCCTTCCGTTGCATCGTCGGTGTACGTTACGACGAATTGGCCGTTTGTCTTTTTGGTGCCTTGTTCAATCGTGAACTTGATCGTATTTTTTCCGTTTTTCAGGTTCTTGACCTCGAGACGGAAAATATCGCTGATTTCGGATTTCACCATTGGCGTTTTGCCAATCAGAATGGAATCAGCTCCTTCAGCCTTGATGCTTACCTCTACAAAATTCTGTTTCAATACGCCTTCGTTAGGGAGCCTAGGAGAAAGAACTTCGTACGGCGCACGCTCACGAGTAATTTCAATGGTATCTGTGGTCGTAACCGACTGATAACGCGAACCGATGCTGATTGCCTGTAATCCTACCTCAGGAAGTGCCAGCTCTTTAAACACAACGCGGGCAGAGCTGGAGCTTGAACCATTAACAATGGAATAGTACAGGCTGTGATCTGCTTGGTTAATGGCATCCAATTGCGTCTTCAGAGCCCCGCCAGAAAGAGTCCAGGTTCCTGTATTGTCTTTGGTAAAGACAGCAAAGATGGATGGCGTAGGATGGCTGAGGTTCACCGTAATCTCATCCGTGTATTCCACTTCAAAGCGAAGGCCCAAAGCTTTTTCATATGTGTTATAAGCATTCTCAGCCGTTTCTCTGAACAATCCGTCCGGATCGGATTCCGTAGCGGAACCAACCGGGAATGGAATCATATTCTTGATTACTGAACGCGTATCGCTAAAATACAGCAGGGTCAGCTTCGTCGAGATTTTTCCACTCTTGTCAGCGACCACCAGAGTATTTGGACCAGGGATCAGCTGCAGGAACGTCGTATCTGTAAAGCTGAACTCGCCATTTCCGTTCACTGTCAAATCGCGAGTGTTACCATTCAAGGAAATCGTAAGTCCTGATGTTCCCGTGTAGTTCACAATCCGACCCGTTACCTGATTGAAATCTGTGCTATTCTTAAACACCTGATTGTTATACAAATGATAAATATCAATGTACGTGGATGACAGGAACGTTACCGGGATCACCTTGGTATCGGAAACGCCCGAACCATTGCTGACCTTGATGATTAAGTTTTGTTGTCCTGAAGGCAGGTTTGTGATTTTAAAAACCGTGTTGCCGTTATAGGTAAACTTCTGGGCAATCGTGCCGCCGCCCTTGCTGGACTCAATCTCCACATTGCCTGCGTTGACTTGCTCGACCATCAAATAAATCGGCAGTTCATTCAGGACGGTGTTGTTACTGCTTGGGAAAATGGATTGGGAGGTAGCCGATACCGTTCCTCCGCTCTCCGTTACACCGTACAATTGATACACCTGCTTGATGGTAGGCGCATTGACATCGCGATAAGTAAATGAATTCTTTACATCGAAACCAGTAGTAGAATCCTTAGTGAGTACAAAGTAATCCCCACTCTGAGTGATGCTAGTTGACCCGGTCGTTGTAAAAGGGTACATCAAGGTATTGCCCAGCACGCTTGCCGCACCTACGGTGGCAGGCGAGGTCGTGATCGGATTTGTGGATCCTACCGGAAATACGGATACTTCAAGAATCGGGGGAACCGCCGGGGTACCAGCCGGAGGAGCATCCACGATCACATAACCGGAGATGACGCCGTTAACTGTACCGGTTACAACCGCCTGTCCATCGATATTTGTGCCGCCAATCTGCAATTGATTGACTGTTATGGATCCTGTCGGATGATAGACGACCTGTCTATTGATGGTCTGGGATTTCGATTCGGAGTTCACGACGATCACCAGATCGTTGACACCCTTCTGCAGCAGGATCCCTGCGGAGTAATACGTATCGCCGCCGCCGGCATACATATTCTGCCCATTGACGGTAACACCCTTGGATCCATTCGTCGCTTTGACGGAAATGCTGATGGTCTGCGTAGTAACGACAACCGGCTTGGAAGCATTCTCTTCCAGAACGCGTCCATCACTGAGCGCTACTTCGTACACAGCCGGTACATCGGAGAACTTCACATAGGCCGTAGCACTCATCTGCTGGCCTTGCGTGCTCATGCCGGACACGATGATTTTGTTCACGCCTTGGTTCAACTGCACACTCAGGAACTCGAACGTATTTGCCGCTTCGTCCAGGATCGGCTTGACGCCGGTGCCGCCCGTGGTCGTGTCATCAAAGCGTTTGATTTCATACTGAATGGTATTCGGATTAATGCCGTTGTAGGTACCCGAAACCGAAATCGAGCTTCGGTTCTCCGGCGTGGGAGAATTCGGATCCGTACTTAGATTGGAAAAGTGAAAAAACAAGGCTCCATTCGCAGCTGAAGCCGGTAATGCCGGAATAAGGGAAAAGAACATAGCAATGGCCAATAACAGGCTTGCTATTGTACGGAAATTTTTCTTCAACGGTTGTGCCTCCTTGATCGTTCGGACGTTGTCGTCCGTTTTGGGTGTTGCGTCGTTCACTGGGTCCCCTCGCTTTCACTGACAGATTGGTACTTGCGCATAGTTCATATATCGGTCCCAGACATTCAATTATTTAGAAAAAACACAAAAAAGCCTCACCCTTTTTGGGCGAGGCTGGCATGTCCATACCGGACGCATAATGAAAAAGAATAAGTTCTATTTGGTGCGGCTTTCGGGATTTGCCTTCATCCGCATCCGGTTAATCAGCCCGAGAATCGGCCGTTTGGTCTTGCCGACCAGTCCGATGACTTCGGCACCGATCTGCATGAAACACATCATGACGCAGATAACCACAAACGTCACCCAGTTCGCTTCATACATGGCAGCCGATGATTGAATGACGGCCAATACGCCGAAAAACGCGGCAATGACGTAAATGATCAACACGGTCTGGCGATGGCTGAATCCAAGCTCACGCAGGCAGTGATGCAAATGGCCCTTGTCCGGAGCAAAGATTGGTTTCTTCTGGATTTTGCGGCGAATGATCGCGAAGAACGTATCCGAGAGCGGAACGCCGATAATGATCAGCGGCGTAATAAAGGATACAATCGCAATCTGCTTAAATCCAAGCAGGGACAGCATGGCCAAACTGAATCCAAGGAATAATGACCCCGTATCCCCCATGAAAATCTTCGCCGGATGGAAGTTGAAAAACAGGAAACCGATAATGCTGCCAAGCAGCAGCAGGCAGAGCAGGGCTACGGTCGTGTTGCCCATCAAGACGGCCATGACCAGGATCGTCCCGATTGCAATGCCGGATACGCCTGCTGCAAGTCCGTCAAGCCCGTCAATCAAATTAATCGCGTTCGTTACGCCGACGATCCAGAAGATCGTGAGCGGAATCGATACCCAGCTCTCCAGCATGGAGTACCGGTCCTGGAACGGTATATTTACAAAGTCCACGGTAATATTAAATCCGAATACAACTACGCAAGCAGCTGCAATCTGTGCCAAAAACTTCACTTTGGCCGAAAGTTCAAATCGATCATCCAAGGCTCCGATCAATACGATCATGGAACCGCCGATCAGAAATGCCTTCATGAAGTTGGCATCACGAGGCGACAGGCTATCCGGCAAAAAAGGAAGAACCGCAATCAGTCCAAGAATAAAAGCCAGATAAATGCCGAGTCCCCCGAGTCGGGGCATGATCCGGGTATGAACCTTGCGGGCATTAGGAACGTCAACGGCACCAATCTTAACCGCAAACTTCTTTACAAGCGGCGTTAAGAACAGAGCGAGCGCCAGCGATACGATAAACCCGATGATGTATATCATTAACATGTAATCATTCGACCCCCAATAAAAGTCTACCGGTTGAATTATACTCCCTTCGGGTCCGAAAACCAATGCCAATTTCCGGTGATTTCCCGGATTTTACCCACAGAAATGAGCCATTTAGCTCGATTTCGTTACGTTTTCTTTCTCACGCAGCACTTTCACTACGAATTTCGGCAGCGCAAGCATTCTTTTGTAACGGGTGGGCTCCTTAAGAAGGCGATAAAACCATTCAAGACGCAGCTTTTGGAACACCTTCGGTGCCCGCTTCAGTTTGCCGGAGATAATATCGAACGATCCCCCGACGCCCATCACGACCGGAACCTGGAGCGCCTGTTTATGCTGGGCAATCCAAGGTTCCTGGTTATCCGCACCGCGCGCCACAAACAAAATATCCGGTGAAGCCGCCCGTATCTGTTCGATGACGGCAGCATCTTCATCAGGCCCAAAAAAACCGTCCCGGTAGCCGCATATAATTGCAGCCGGATATTGCATTTGTAACCTTTCGGCAGCTTCCTGAATCACTTCGGCGGTAGTTCCCAGCAGAAAGAACTTCCATCTATAGGTTTCCCCGACCTTCAACAATTCATGTAAAAGCTCGAAGCCGGTCACGCGTCCCTCCAACGGATCGCCGCCCACACCGGCGGCCCAGACGATTCCGGTGCCGTCCGGAACGATGATTTCAGCGCTTTGCATCATCTCTTTATACTCCGGATTGTTGACGGCCGTCATCACCATGATCGGATTCGCCGTGATCACATGGTGGGGCTGCCCCGACTGCACAGCCTCTGTCAGGTATTTCACCGTATCCTTCATGCTTAGCTTGGAAAACGGAATCTCGAATACCGATACGGTAGGAAATGGATAGGTCTGTTTCATGTTTATCATCCTCTATGGCGTAAATATTGGGCAATGTGGCGTGCAGGCATGGCAGCCTCGCGTTTCAGCACGGCAATCTGCTCGCCATGCTCCGCCCTCCATGCCGCTGCGTCGTCCAACAGCTTCAGCATCTGATCCTTTAATACGCTCGGATCAAGGGATTCACTGCTTCCGACAGGCTCGCTGCCAAGCCGCTTCAAGAAGTGGTTGATTTTCGGATCATAAGAAATTCCGAGCAGCGGCACGCTCTGATTCGCGGCATAGATCAGGCTATGCAGGCGCATGCCCAATATCATATCACAACGGCTAACCTCGCGCAGCATGTCCTGCGGCTGCTTCTCCTCACGGTAGAAGCTGATACTAGAGCCATTCTTGAAAATATCGCCCACAGCATCCGCTATAAACTGCGAAGCCTCAAGATCATCCGGCTGATGAAAAGGAAGAAAGCGAAGATGCACCGGTCGTTGTTCGGCCAACGCCTTTAAACCTTCCGCTACTGCCTTCAGCTCTTTTCGCTCCGGATGCCAATACCGAACCGAAATACCGATGACCGGAAGTGAGCCCTCCGTCTCACCGCTTGATAACGAGGATGCCTTTACAGGTCCTTCGGATGATTCGCGCTGCTCTTCTATAGAAGAAACTGGTGCAGCTTCATTCTTTTTCAACGCTGATCCCGGGTGGGAATCCCGATGGACACCCTCTCCGGCTCGCAGCGGCAACCCCATTACCGGGTCTGGCACGACGTGCACGGCTTCCCCCGATAATCCCATGGACTGAAGCAGTTCGCCCGACTGCATGTCCCGCACCGAGATATACGTGCATTTACGGAAGATCGAGCGAATCATCGGATAAAACAGTTTACGGTTCACCGGGCCAACGCCCTGGGCATAAATGAACGTCGGTTTACCGAGCCACTGCGCGATCTTGAGAACGCCCAGATAATAAGGAATGGTCTTCGGACTGGTGGCATCCTGCAGCAGGCTTCCTCCGCCGCTGATCAAGCCGTCGCTGTCCTTGATCGCCTGTCGAACCTCGCCGAGCTTCATCCGATGTACGGATTTAACCCCATAGGCAGCCGAAGTCCATTCCGGGTCGATGGAAAGCACAACGGGGTTGATATCGACCCCCGCGGCCTGTCCTTCCTGCTCTAATGCGGTCAGAATCGATTTCAGCACCGCTTCGTCACCGCTATTTTTAAATCCGTAATATCCGGAAATGACTATTGTCTTAGAAGTGGAGACCATCGTTTCCAGATCCTTTCTGCCACTTGCCATACCAATATCGCGATCAATCCGATGATCAGGCCGAGTCCAAGGCCCAATACGACGCGAATCGCCGAAATATAGAGAGGCGTGTGAATATGCGTGAATGTTCCGACCATCGACAGCTGCCCCATCACGCCGATAATGAGAAGGTATACGGCATGACGGTACTTAAATGACAGGAACACGCCGAGTACCATCATCGGATGAGCAAGTAAAAATTCCTTGTTACGCGGACGCACGCCAAACGTATTTTCCAGGAATGTACGGAATGTCATTTCGATCGAAGATACGGAACCTGCATTACCTGTACGGGTGAGATAGTACCAGCCAACAATGGCCACAATCCCTGCTGCGATGACCCATGTCAACGAGATCGGTGCTTTAAGCAGCTTGAGAATTGCGCTGTAAGTCGATCCCCCGCGATACAGAACCACGTAGATCGCAATAAGCCCAATCGGAGCTGCTGCGAGCAAGTTTACGCCACGGAACTGTTCCAGTACGAGCATATACGTCACATTGTTCAATAACGCGACAACGATCGGTACGGCCGCAAGCGACAAAATCGAGGTTTTGACCAGCAACACGATCGAATGGGTCACTCTTCTGCCAGGACTCATGTCCGGAATGCTTTTCTGCGTTTCATTGACTTTGCGGATGGCCAATATGACGGCAACCGTTGGAGCGCTGATCGCGGCAAATAAAGCCAAGGCCTGTTCAAGCAATGTCGGCTTTAGAACATACAATCCGGCGCTGCCCACGAGCCCGATCAGGAAGGCTGCAATCGTCAAAAACGGAATGTAATAGGAAATCATGAGCGAAATCAACGCGATGGCTCCGACGACCGCCCCAAGCTTGAAGTAACGCTGCAAGGACGAGTCGGTTACTTTAAACGGCTCTGCAGGACCCATGGTAAATCCATTGTCCTCGATCTGCTTGATGGCTTGTCCCGATCCGGTCAAACTGTCAATCAGATTGTCGAGCGGATGAGTAACGGTAGCCTTGGTCATATCCCGGCTCGGCTCTGCATTCAAATAGAACATCCGAATGTTACGGTCTTTGGATGCCAGAGCAAAGCGGTCCCCGATAACCTCGGGCTCCAGATTAGCATCCCGCTCGCTTAAGGAATAAATACGGGTTACGTTGTAATCCGTTAAATAGGCAAGTTTCGTAAAGCCTTTTTGCGGACGCTTGATATTCTCAATCGCCACGAGGCCGATCCCATGTTCGTTCAACAGCTGGCCAAAGGAATCCAGGCTTTTCATGTCGGCTTGCTCATTGAAACCTCTGGCGGAATCCCCTTCGAACAGAATGCGTTTCACGCCGTTATCCGCGAAGTACGCCATCAGCTTCTCCATATAAGCCTGGTCATACGGAAGACTGTCCGACAGACGCGGCACAATGTTAAAGCCCTTCTCCCTCAGCATGCTGATCGTAATCGGGTCTGGAGACAACGGTTTGATGACCGCATTGGAACGCGGGGTTTCCAGCACCAATCCGTCCACTGCGCGATCGAACTGCCATGATCTTACCGGAATCCCCAGTCTCGTGAACGTGTCTTGAATGATAGGTTTAATTAAAGCTGCGCTTTCCTCGTTCAGGAATGCAACATACGTAAAATTCTCGTTCGGGGAGACCGTCGTACCTGTCAGATCGGCGACCTGCTGCCCGTCATATACCGATATCCGCCGCGATTTCGCCAGCTCGTCCAGCGTGCTTTCATAAAGCGCCATACTGATCACGCCGGCCTCTTTCAGGCGATCCAGCTGCTCGGATATAAAATCCTGCGGCTTGGATTGATACACCGCGACATCCAACAAATCCCGATAATCAAACACCAACTCAACGTTCTTTGATGTTGATTCTGTTTGCAGTCGGTCATAACCTACAGGCAGGGCCGCTGCAACGCCAAGAACAACCAGAATCCACAGCCACTTGCGGGCTGCCGTGTTCCAGCGTTTCCATTTCTGAACCACGAAAGTACCTCCTCATCGAACCTGCGGGAATTTACGATGGAGGGCAACAGCTACATTGATGCCTTGCAGCAACCATCGTAAATCCCCTTCGTTCTCTTCTCTCATTAAAATATATCTATGGTTAAGCGTCTACCCGGGCCATGACTTGATCCGAGAGCGATTGAATTTTGGCCTTCGCATCGGCGAGAGATTCACCGCGCACGGCAAAATATACTTTGATCTTCGGCTCGGTGCCCGAAGGTCTCAGGCAGAACCATGAACCGTCTTCCAGCAAATATTTTAACACGTTTTCCTTCGGTAATCCGTCCAGGCCTTCTGCGTAGTCAAGGACCTGCTTAACCGATACACCTCCGACCTTCTGGGGCGGATTGTCGCGCCAATCGGACATCTTGGCTTGAATCTGGGCAACGCCATCCTTGCCTTTGAGCGTCCGGGATTCCAGCGTCTCGAGGAAATAACCGAACTGCTCGTAAAGCTCCTGCAGCACATCGTACAGCGTCTTGCCTTGTCCTTTATAGTAGGCGGCGGCTTCGCATATCAGCATCGAGGCCAGCACGGCATCCTTATCGCGCGCATAGTTGCCTGCCAAATAGCCGTAACTCTCCTCATAGCCGAACAGATACGTATGGCTGCCGGACTCCTCGAACTGGGTCATTTTCTCGCCAATGTACTTAAATCCCGTCAATGTATTCAACACGGCGGCACCATAATGCTCCGCAATCGCCGCTCCCATCTCGCTCGTAACGATGGTCTTGATAACGGCACCGTTATGAGGCAGCTTGCCCGCTTCCTTCAATTGACCGAGCAAATAGTGGATCATAATCGCGCCCGATTGATTGCCTGTCAGCACGACGTATTCGCCCTGAGCGTTCTTCACGACGGCCCCCATGCGGTCTGCGTCCGGATCCGTTCCGATCAAAATGTCGGCTCCCACTTCCTCGCCAAGCTTCATCGCAAGCGTAAACGCTTCCCGTTCCTCCGGATTCGGAGATTTCACCGTGGAGAAATTGCCGTCCGGCTGGGCTTGTTCAGGAACGACATGGATATGCTTAAAGCCGATGTTCCGAAGCACCCGCTCGACCGGGGCTTGACCTGTTCCATGCAGCGGCGTGAATACGATTTTGAAATCCTCGCCCAGCTTGGACGCGATAAGCTCCCGATTCACGCTGACATTGGTCACCGTATCCACAAAAGCCTGATCTTCCGCTTCGCCCAGCCAAACCAGCAGACCCTGAGCCTCGGCATCCGCCTGCGACAGCCTTTTCACGGCGGAGAAAGAATCCACCTCCTGAATCCGGGCAATCACGTTCTCCGCTTCATCCGGCACCAGCTGGCCGCCTTCACGGTTGTACACCTTATAGCCGTTATATTCCGGCGGATTATGGCTTGCCGTGATGACAATCCCGCCGGTAGCGCCCAAGTGACGCACGCTGAATGACAATTGCGGCGTAGAACGAAGGGAAGGGTACAGCTTGGCTACAATCCCGTTGCCGGCCAGAACCAAAGCAGCCTCCAACGCGAACTCCGGCGAGAAATGCCGGGAATCATGCGCAATGACAACGGAAGGCTTGCCTTCCGCATCACCGTGAGCCTCCAGAATATACTGCGCAAAGCCTTGCGTTGCGCGACCAACCGTATATTTATTCATCCGGTTGCTGCCTGCACCAATGACGCCGCGCAGACCGCCCGTTCCAAATTCCAGATCACGATAAAACCGCTCCTCCAGCTCTTTGGCATCGTGCTCGAGTGAACGCAGCTCCTGTTTCGTCTCCTCATCTACATAAGGATCATTCAACCAGCGCTGTACCGTATCGATTGTTCTCTGACTCATCTCTGACATGAAAAAAAGTCTCCCTTCCTCATCCAAACAAGAATAGTCTGAAAATTACTCCTTGTCCGCGAGAGCAAACATAATTTCTCCCTCGGCCACTACGCGTCCATCCACCGTTGCAGTCGCTTTCCCTTTGCCGATCATGCCCTTCAGGCGAATGATCTCGACTTCCAGGCGCAGCGTATCTCCCGGCACCACTTGTCCACGGAAACGGAAACCGTCAATGCCCGCCAAAAAGCCGAGCTTGCCCCGATTGCTCTCTACGTTGAGAATCGCCACAGCGCCGACTTGCGCCAAAGCTTCTACAATCAGGACTCCCGGCATAACGGCATATTCAGGGAAATGCCCGACAAAAAACGGTTCATTGATCGTCACGTTCTTGATACCGACCGCCCGTTTGCCATCCTCGATCTCCACGATCTTATCGACGAGCAAAAACGGGGGACGATGCGGAATAATCTCTTGGATCTGTTTGATGTTCAACATAGTATTAAATCCTCCTTATGTACGTACCCGCCAAGCATAGCGTTTGAAAAGGGGAGTTCGTTCCAGTTGCGCCGCTATGCCGCTTTCTCAAGCAGCGGAAGGTATTGCCGATGGTTTAATCAAGTTTCATCTTCGAGGTTCTTTAACGAATTTCGGATCATTTGCATAAAAAGAAGGAGTTGCGGAAAAAATGATGGATATCCTTCACCGCTGCAGAAGTGAAGGTTTCAGATAAGGGGCTTTCTCCTTCGGACATTCCGTGTACGAGGAGAGGGCCCTTTTACAAGTTTTTTGGGGTCCCCGCAAAGTATTTGGAATAAGCATCGCAGCATAGGCTCCACTTTGTGGGGTTATTTTATATACATCCGTCCATTGTCATGAAATGACAAAGTTAATACGCAAGTCCCATCCCATTATACCGTTTAACCCTAAAAAAAGAAAACTCCCTTACAGGGAGTTTGGCATCTTATCAACGACGTTGTATGTCACCCCGACCTTCGTCACGGTGCGAAAATCAAATCAAAAACATGCTTCCATGTGCCCCATTCAAACACTTCACCAAGCTCCTGATCCCCCAGGACAACATATCCGAAGACCATGCCCCCGAATAATGCCATTACGAGCAATACAGGAATCATGATACGGACGGCGATTTTCCATCCGGATGTCTTGGAGCGTTTTTTGGTGTTTGATTCACTCATGATGCCCACCTACCCTCGCATTGTGTTGGCAAGGTTCATCATGGTATCGCTGGAACTAAGCGCGCGTGCCGTCAGCTGGTAGGCCCGCTGAACTTCCATCATCTTGGTCAATTCATCGGTCAGGTTCACGTTGGATTGCTCCACAAATCCGGACAGCACCTTGGATTTAGGAGGCTCGCCCGGAGCAGGCGGCGTCGTATCGAATACGTCGCCTTCCGCTAAACCGTTCCCTAAGACAAACAGGTTATCCCCTACAGCAACCAGTCCCTCCGGACGCTCAAGCTCAACCAGCTTCAAGGTGGCATAAGGAGCCGTACGGCCGCCCGTTGGGGTCTCCACGATAATCTGACCTCTCTCATTGATGGCAACTTTCCCTTTGGCCGGAAGAGAGATCGGATTATCGTTCACGTCAAGCACAGGATAGCCTTGTGAATTGACCAGCAGCAGGTTGTTCGGATTACGGGCGTCCGGGGATACATCGAATCCGCCTTCGCGGGTATACCCGATCGCGCCGTCTCCCTGAACCGCAAACATGGCTTGCCCGTCAATCATCAGATCGAGCGGGTTGCCGGTTTCCTTCATGGCGCCCTGCTCCATGTTTGGCACAACGGAAGATAATCTCATGCCGTACCCGAGTGTATAGCCAAGCGGCGTCGCACGGCCCGTCCGGTCGAAATCCTTGTGATGGCCCTGAACCTGTGTCAGCACATCCTCGAAGGATGCCTCCTTTTTCTTATAACCAGCCGTGTTGACGTTTGCCATATTGTCCGCAATGACATCCAATCGCTGCTGGAGGGCATTCATCGACACCATGGCGCTAATCATCGAGTTGTTCATTACTTACCTCCCGTGGGCTCACATTATTCCGGCAGCAGTGTGCTGCCTACCTGCTTACAGACGTTAGCTTAGACGCGGCCAATCTCATTGACCGCCTTCTCCAGCGTTCTGTCGTAATATTGAACGATTTTCTGATTCGTTTCATACGCGCGCAGCGCAGCGGTCAATTCCACCATCGACTGCGTTGGATCCACGTTGGACCCTTCGATGAATCCCTGTCGGACCACTCCGTTATCGGCCGGAGTCATAAAACGCACTTCACCGTCCGGATCAGCCATGCGGAACACGCCATGCCCTTCTCGAATCAGTCCATGAGGCTGGCTCACGATGCTGACGCCGAGAATGATGCCCGTCCCTCTGCCAGCGGCGTCCATGATTTCTCCTTGCTCATTCACTGTAAAGTCACTCGCCGGACCTGTCAATACAATCGGTCTGTTATTGTTATCCAGAACCTGATAACCGCTCTCGCTCAACAGGTTGCCTTCGGGGCTGACCCGGAAGCTGCCGTTGCGGGTGTACCGGACATCTCCATTCTCGTTCTGAACCGTGAAAAATCCTTCCGGCCGGTAAATCACCTCGCCGTTCTCGTCCACATATCTGCCCGAAGCATCAAACGGATAAGCCTGGCCCGTTGCCGGATTCTGTACCGTGAACGAGGATACCAACGCAAAGTCCGTTGTCTTGTTCGTTTCCCGAAGCGCGCCTTCCGTATAGAGCGAAATGCTCTCCTCCGCGTATACGCCCGTGTTGAACTTGCCGAGCTTCCGTCCCGCATTCGACGACTCGTTGCCGCCGATCATCGAGACCAGCACTTCAGGAAACGAGCGCTGTACGCTGTTCGTTGCCTTATAGCCTGTCGTGTTAACGTTGGCGATGTTCTGCGTCACCGTATTATGTCGCTGCTCCTGGGTCATCATCCCTGAAGCCGCTGTATATAGACCTCTTAACAATGAAGGCACTCCCCTTCCAAAATAGATCCGTGAATGGCCGCTTCGCTGCTGTTTTAGCATGACCATTGTTATACTGCAGACTTATGTAGCTGCATCGTATGGATACAGATTTAAAATCAAATATCACGTTCCTATCATCTATATCGGAAGGTTAGAACTTTTTCTTAACGACCTTGTCCAAATTATCCAGCATAATTCCCGTTCCCTTAACCACACAGTGCATCGGATCTTCAGCGACAAGCACCGGCACCCGAAGCTCGTCCGTCAACAGCTCGTCCAATCCGTGAAGCAGCGCGCCGCCGCCCGTTAGGATAACGCCGCGATCGATGATGTCCGCCGACAGCTCAGGCGGAGTGCGCTCCAATACGGATTTGGCTGCGAGTACGATCGATGACACGGGATCCCACAGGGCTTCCTGCACTTCCTCTGACGACACCGTGACGGTAAACGGCAATCCCGACACCATATCGCGTCCGCGAATGTCCATCTCAGCTTGTCTGCCGCCCGGACGAACCGTTCCGATCGCCATCTTCAAATCTTCTGCCGTCCGTTCCCCGATCAGCAATTTATATTTATGCTTCACGTACTTCGTGATCGCCTCGTCGAACTTGTCCCCTGCCATTTTAATCGAAGAAGCGGTAACCACATCGCCCATGGACAGGACGGCCACATCCGTGGTGCCGCCCCCGATGTCCACAACCATGTTACCGCTCGGTTGGAAAATATCCATACCTGCGCCAATTGCCGCCGCCTTCGGTTCTTCTTCCAGGAACACATCCCTTGCGCCGCTGCGCTCAGCCGCTTCCCGGATCGCTTTCTGCTCCACCGAAGTAATGTTCGTCGGTGCACAGATCAGGATTCGAGGCCGGCTGTGCCAACTGCGCGCGCCCACGCGATCAATAAAGTACTTCAGCATCGCTTCCGTAATTTCGAAGTCGGCGATGACCCCGTCCCTCAGCGGGCGGATCGCCGTAATGTTGCCGGGAGTACGCCCGACCATGCGCCGTGCTTCCTCACCGACGGCAAGGACTCGTTTGGTGTCGGTCTCAATAGTGACAACGGAAGGTTCGTCTAACACTACCCCCTTCCCCTTTACGTGAATGAGCACGTTCGCCGTTCCGAGATCGATTCCAATATCCTTGCTCAACATCATGAAAAGCCCCCAAAGTGTTATTTTATGGTAAAAGAGTCTGTTCGCTGTACCGTCCCACCCTTCGACATAATCTAGCAATCGATGATGATCTTCGGCAAAACAGGTCCCATATTTCGATCCTATACCAGCTTTTAACATATCATACTTTAGGGGAGGGATTCAACGCCAATCTAGCGACCAAAGCCCTAAAAAATCAGGATTTTGCCGTGGCCACCGGTTCACGGTTGCTGCCGGTTTTTTTGTACTTGATCTTGGTAGCTTCTCCGCCTCTCAGATGGCGGATGGATTTGTGGTATTCGAGAATGTGCTTTACCTGATCCGCCAGGTCCGGGTTGATCTCCGGCAGACGTTCGGTTAAGTCCTTATGCACCGTGCTCTTCGACACGCCAAATTCTTTGGCTATAGTTCGAACCGTATGCCTCGTTTCCACGATACAGCGTCCGATCTTAATGGTCCGCTCTTTGATGTAATCGTGCACGCTCCCGCCTCCCTACTGTGTGGATAGTTTGGTACATTATATGAGGGGCCTGACGGGATATTCGCGGTTTCAAGTGCTGACAAGCTTACTTGGACCCATTTATTTTCTGGACATGCCGGTCGCGGACAAGCTGAAAAACTCCACAAAACAAGGCGCGGCAAGGGTTGGACTTGCCATCCGAACCCGCAGCAAAAAAAAGACAGGATCCCAAGATCCTGCCTCTTCAAGTGCGCGGTGGGCGCATATGACGAAGAAATGAAATTATTTTTGCGGAAGCACGCTCACAGGGTTGACCAGTTTCCCGCCCTCATACACTTCAAAGTGCACGTGGTTGCCGAGATCCTTCTCAAGCTCGCTGCGTCCGGCCGTCGCGATGGAATCGCCCTGCTTCACTTCAGCGCCTTCCTTCACTTTCACTTCGTTCAAGCTTTGGTACACGGTTTTCGTATCGCCGGAGGTAATCTCCACGACGTTGCCGTTGACCGGATGATTCTCGACCCGGGTCACTTTACCCGTAAGCGCGGCTCTGACTTCGAACATCGTGTCATCGGCGGCAGCCAAGTCGATTCCCAGATTCGGCGTGAAGGTGTCGTTATATTGCACCATCGCCTCTTGATGGGTCTCCGGGTTCGTCTCGTCAAAGTAAGGTTTGACGATGCTCACCGCCACGTCGTCTGCTACCGGCCAGATCATCGCTTGCGCATTAGCGGTCACTTCTACAGCTTCTCCGTCATTGCCTTCGGTTGCAGCAGGCTTCTCCGAGCCTTGAACCGATTCTGATACGGTTGTTGCTTCCTCTTGTGGGTTCAGCGTCTTTTGGCTGGCGTCCTGGTAGACCCACACGAGGGTTAGTATAATTGCCGCTGCTGCTAAGTATGCTGCCGGGAACACCCACCGTTTGGATAATGCTTTCTTCCACGAAGATGACGTTACCGCCGAATCTCCTTGCACAGTTTTAGGAGTTTCTTCGTGGGGTTTACTATTTTTGTTCTGTTCATTCATTTGCAATCACCTCAGTAACCATTGTTACCGGGGCCAACTCTTTTATACGTTATCTCACTATTATTTTTTTGAGAGGTTGTTCCAAAAGTCGTCATTTGATCACGGAGTGAATCAAGGGGCAACTCGGCATCGAATCTTGAATTCAGCCGGTCCTTCCAATGCTCACGTACCCAAAACGTACGCTCCGCTTCTCAGTCCCTGGCTTTATTCAACCTTCTGGGTGTTGTAAAGCCGATTTTTTGAACTTGTATTTAAAGAGAGAAGATTTGAAGTTTTGTCAAAAGAAATATTCGTATAATAGTGCTCCAGGATCGCTTTCGCTTCATATCCCTCGCGGGCCATGCCCTCTGCTCCGTATTGGCTCATGCCGACTCCGTGGCCGTTGCCGTAGGTCGTAATCTCAATCTCTCCGTCTTTCATATGAAGGGTGAATTGGCTGGACCGGAGCCCCAGCTTCTCTCTCACCTCGCGACCGGTGAACTTTTTGCCGCCGACCCGTACGCTCTCAATGCGATGGCCTTGCGTATACGAGAGCACTTTCAAAAAAGAATAACCCCCTTCCCCGCCTGCCGATACCGGTACGGCTCCATCCGCCAGTCCAAGCTTCCCGATAAACTCCGATCTTGGCATCGTGACCGTTGTCTTGTATTTGGGCGAAATCTTTTTATCCCATGGACTCTCCACGCTGCGCAGGTAGGGAATCTCGTTCTTCCAATAATCCTCTGAATTTTCGGTATACCCGTTGCTGGTGGAGAAAAAAGAAGCCGTAATCGGCTTACCTTCATACGTCATCACCACACCCGCCGTTTCCTTAACGGCCTGCCGCAGCTTCGCCAGCTCGGCTTCCTTCCCCAGCCGACGCCATTCCTTCGTCAGCTCGTCTCGGGCGATATAAGCCTGGTGACTGACCGTGTCGGTCACCAGGGCCTTGCCGTCCGGCACGCCGCTGTGGTCGCCGGATGCCAGCCGCTGCACGATATAGGTTCGTGCCGCGATGGCCTGGGCCTTGAGCGCCTCCAGCTGGAACTCGGCCGGCATCTCGGCGGCCAGGACGCCGACGAGGTATTGTTCCAGCGGCAGCTCCTCCACGGTATCCGTCTTGGTTACATAAACGGATACCGTGGGCTCTTCCGCCGCCTGCGGCTCGGCGGAAGGCAGCGGGGCCGGCCCGGGCGGCAGCGGCTCTGGTGCGTTGTTGCCGGGGGCAACCACCAGCAGAGGCAGCGCCAGCGCCAAGGCCAGCAGCCCGGCCACCGCCCAGACGGCGGGATGCACCCGCACCCGCCGCTTCCCGGCCGGGCGCCGCGCGGCAAAGCCGCGGCGCCCCCAGCGCGCAGGCCGCACACGGAACGTGCGGCCGCCGCGCGGCACGCGGCCCGGTGCCGCTTGCGCGAAGCGCTGCGGCTCGGCCGCGGAGTGCGGGCCCTGCGGCATGGCCGCCGGCCCGCCGGGGGCTGGCGCGGCGCCATGCGCAGCCGCGCCGGCAGGGCGTTCGGGCGGCGGCGTCTGTGCCGCCCGCGTGCCTTGGCCGGACTCGCCGAAGGCGTCCGGCCTGCTCCCCGGGCCGCGGTGCCCGCGCGGCCCTTCCTGCATATCCTCTGTATCCGGTATCGAACGTCGGCTTTGTTCTTCTGTCAGCCCGCCTTTCTTCTTAAGCCCCTCAGGAAATTTCCACTTTAACACGGGAGCCGCCGATCCTTCGGACGCCACCTGATAAGGCTCAGCACTTCCTTCTTTCCGAACGTCTTTTGAATCGACCGCTCGTTTGTTCCCTCCGGTGCTCACATTCACCCGAACCTTCGAATCTTTCATTGCGTTTCCCTCCTGTGCCTTTTCCCTGGTATAGGCTCTCGTTCGTGCTCCATCGCGCTCTACTTATACTTATGAGATACGGGCATTTGATAGAACTATTCTAAGAGAACGGGAAAAGTCATATGGATGAAGAAACGCTGAGGCTGACTGCAAGCAAGCTAGCAAAGAGTCTCCTATTCATCCGGAATCCCAACATAAGAGAGGAGGGATAGCTGCCATGATGATGGCATACCAAAGAAAGAAGAGACCTTGCCTCCATCGGCAAAGCCCCTTCTATGACTTAATGCATCATCTATTCTGAATGAACAGATCCAGCCTCCCGGTTATACCCAGGTTGGCTGCACTTTAAAATGTTTGGCATCCTCTGCTTCAGTTGCCACTTTCTTCGAAACCTTCTCCGTGCTCGGCTCCTCCGTCGAAATACGCCAAATATCCGCGCCAAGTCCGGACAGTTTCTCCGCCAAATGAACATAACCCCGATCAATATGCTGAACGCCGCCAACTTCGGTAGTCCCCTCAGAGACAAGACCGGCTAAAATCAAGGCAGCCCCTGCTCGCAGATCCGTTGCCGTTACTTTGGCTCCTTTCAGCTTCGCGCCGCCGGTCACGATGGCAGAACGTCCTTCCACCTTGATCTCCGCATTCATCAACTGGAATTCGTCCACGTGCATAAAGCGGTTCTCAAATACGGTTTCGGTCACGACACTTGTACCTTCCGACACCAGCAAGAGCGCCATCATCTGGGATTGCATGTCGGTTGGGAATCCAGGGTAAGGCAAGGTTTTCACATCCACCGACTTTAATGGCTTGTCAGCGATAACGCGAATCCCGTTCTCGTCCGGCTCGACGGTGATCCCCATCTCCTCCATCTTGGAGATGACAGGGCCGAGATGATCGGCAATGGCGCCTTCCACGTATACGTCCCCGCCGGTAATCGCAGCAGCAGCCATGAAGGTGCCTGCTTCGATCCGGTCAGGAATCACGTTATGCTTCACGCCATGCATTTTCTCAACGCCTTCGATGCGGATCACGCCCGTTCCCGCACCGCGAACTTTGGCTCCCATCGCATTCAGGTAATTCGCTAAATCGACAATTTCCGGCTCTTTCGCCGCATTTTCGATAACCGTAGTCCCTTCAGCCAATGTGGCAGCCATCATAATATTTTCAGTAGCACCTACGCTGGCAACGTCCAAATAGACCTTTGCCCCGCGCAATCTGCCATTGCTCTTAGCTTCAATATATCCTTGTCCGAGGCTGATCTCCGCCCCGAGAGCTTCAAATCCTTTTAGATGCTGATCGATGGGTCTTGTGCCGATAGCACATCCCCCGGGAAGCGAAATCCGGGTTCGTCCACAACGTGCCAATAAAGGTCCCATGACCAGAAAAGACGCCCGCATCTTCCGCACCCATTCATAAGGCGCTTCACATGTCGTTATGTGCTCTGCATTCACACGTATCACTTCATCCTGATATGTAATGCCCGCACCAAGCGACTCCAATACTTTGCTGATAGTAATTACATCGTCAAGAGGAGGTGCGTCAATAATAACACTTTCCCCAACTTCCCCTAGTAGAGAGGCAGCGATGATCGGAAGAACTGAATTTTTTGCTCCGCTGACTTTGACGCTTCCGGTCAGTCTTTTGCCACCGCGGACGATAAATTTGCTCATCATGGTTTCCCTCCGCGTCCATAATTTTCCTGATTGCGTGTGTTAGTAATTAGGTGTTGCTAATTCCCTAACTTTCATCTTAACACTAGTGTTTTCCGCTAAACAAGCGATTTTTGAACTATTTATGACATCTGATACGGTGTCTACATCAGGAATTGAACCATCCATGATGCCACCTTATGAAGCATCTGTTATCCGCAGTATGGACCTACGAAAGGTACCATGACCGACCAGCACTTGTCAATGCGCAACAATTACCGGGTGAACATTATAGTCCGGAAGTCATAGCGTCCGCCCGATCCGTTTCTTGATTTAAGTGTTAACATAATAAAATACGTTTATTCGACATCTTCTTCCGAAGCAACCTAACAGAGATATAACCATTCATACCGCAATTAAAACAGACACGTAAAAGATTGCTGAACACATAACCATCCTACAACCGATGTCTGTAAAACAAGCTGCTCCAACACGCGTTATGTACCACGCCCTTCTTACGCGTTTAAAACATATATCGGATCATTTGACTCCATGTAATATAGTCAATTAGGAATTCAGCAACGAATCGTCCAAGCACCACCGCCAGCAGCAAATGCAGCAGCTTTCCCTGCGGCCCTTTCGGATGACGGACAACCAAATCCAGCTTTACTTGTTGTAATGCCCACCAAGCCAGTGCGATACAGACCAGTGAAACAACAATCGATATCAATCCGTTAACACCGACGGCACCGATTGAATTAGATACATCCTGACTCATACTCCCTCCTCCTTCGTGAATTTGTCAGCCCTATTCAGGACCGACTCTTCTATAATACTTGGCTGGAGGCTAAGAATCCAGCACTTTCTATACGACATTTCCTCGGAAATAATAAAATTTATCGACATTGCCCAAAAACGATCAGGAACACGCCATTAGCTGAAGTCCGAAATACTGTTCTTATCGCAATCATAAACCAATGAAACATCAGGAATGGATATAGTTTCATACCCCATGCTCCTATTTATACTAATTATTTTACAAAAAATTACCGGACCCTAACTTAGCGACCGATAAAGCTTATAGCATCGTCAATTCTTGGAATGACCTTTCTCTCTTAGATGCTATATGCTGTGCGACGACTCTATGAAAGTAATGGTTAGAATACTTAAAATAACCCTACATTCATAGAGTCGCAGGCCATCGAGAGCCTCATATGACGCCATTAGAGAGCTGCTTTAACGAACTAACCCTACTATTCTGTCTATAAATAAAAAGAAAAAACAACCATAAATCAATGCTGTTTCAAGAAAACAGCCCGCGTTTCTCCAGTTTATAGAAATTTCTTGCGATTCACAGCAACAGGATTCAGCTTCTCTGAAATTCTATCCATGCTGTAAACAAAAAACAGCTTGGCTGCAATCTTGCAGCCAAGCTGTTTTGGTTCAACGATTAGTTCCGCGTCACTTTAATCCGGTTCATCGCTCTTTGCAGAGCCAATTCCGCGCGACGATGGTCAACTTCATCTTGTCTTCCCTTCACATTCAGGCGAGTCTCTGCTCTTTCCTTCGCGGCTTCCGCACGCTCCAGATCGATTTCTCCCGCTCTCTCTGCGCTTTCCGCCAGGATGACAATCTTATCTTTGCGGACTTCGACGAAACCGCCCTGTACCGCAAACGGGGTTCTCTCGTTGCCGATCTTCACAAAGACTGGCGCTATTTGAAGCGGCGTAACGAAGGAAATATGACCAGGCAAAATGCCCAGCTCTCCCTCGACGCCACGCACCGTAACACTGTTCACCTGCTCCGAGTAAACCAAGCGGTCCGGCGTTACGATTTCCAACAAAATGGTGCTCACTTCCATCCCTCCTCACCGTTTTCCGCAGAAAACTCGCGCAGCAGACCTCACAGTCCCACTGTGAGGTCTGCTGATCACGGAGCGTCAGCTTACAATGTTTTTGCTTTTTCAACTGCCTCTTCAATCGTACCTACGAACAGGAAAGCGGCTTCCGGAAGGTGGTCGTGCTTGCCTTCCAAGATCTCTTTAAAGCTGCGTACGGTTTCTTTAACTGGCACATATTTACCAGGGATGCCGTTGAACTGCTCGGCAACGTGGAAAGCCTGGGAAAGGAAACGCTGAACACGACGAGCACGTCCAACGATCGCTTTATCTTCCTCGCTCAGCTCATCCATACCGAGGATTGCAATGATATCTTGAAGCTCGTTGTAGCGAGCCAAAATTTTCTTAACGCCTTGAGCTACATTGTAATGCTCTTCACCAACGATTTCCGGAGCCAAGATACGGGAGCTGGATGCCAGCGGATCTACCGCAGGATAGATACCCATCTCGGAAATTTTACGCTCCAGGTTCGTCGTTGCATCCAAGTGAGCAAACGTCGTAGCAGGAGCCGGATCCGTATAGTCATCCGCCGGTACATAGATAGCCTGGATGGATGTTACAGAACCTTTTTTCGTGGAGGTAATCCGCTCTTGCAAGCGTCCCATTTCGGATGCCAGCGTTGGCTGGTAACCTACCGCGGAAGGCATACGTCCCAGGAGGGCGGATACTTCGGAACCCGCTTGAGTAAAGCGGAAGATGTTATCGATAAAGAGAAGCACGTCTTTACCTTCTTGGTCACGGAAATATTCCGCCATCGTCAAACCGGTCAACGCTACGCGAAGACGGGCACCCGGAGGCTCGTTCATCTGACCGAATACCATCGCGGTTTTGTTGATAACGCCGGAATCGCTCATCTCGTGGTAAAGGTCATTACCTTCACGGGTACGCTCACCTACGCCCGCGAATACGGAAATACCGCCGTGTTCTTGAGCGATGTTGTTGATCAATTCCTGGATCGCAACGGTTTTACCTACGCCGGCACCGCCGAAGAGACCGATTTTACCGCCTTTTTGGTATGGAGCAAGCAAGTCGATAACTTTAATCCCCGTTTCAAGCATTTCTGCTTGCGTGGAGAGTTCATCGTATGCAGGAGCTTCACGGTGGATCGGGTTATTAACTTCGGACACTACGGCACCTGCATTATCGATCGGCTCACCCAATACGTTAAATACGCGTCCGAGTGTAGCGGAACCTACAGGAACCGTGATCGGTCTGCCCAAATCCACAGCTTCGATACCGCGAACGAGACCGTCCGTGGATGACATCGCGATACAACGAACCAGGTTATCACCCAAATGATTGGATACTTCCAAAGTCAAATCAACCGAGCGGCCGCCTTCCAACGTAGCTTCAATCTTGACAGCATTAAAAATCTCGGGAAGATGACCGCGCTCAAATTCAATGTCAACTACAGCACCTGTAATGCTGACAACGCGTCCTTTTTTCATTGATTCGTTTTCCCTCCTACCCGTTCACCTCTGACGGTGAACGATGATCGTAAAAGCGGCTGTTCATCACATCGCCGCATATCCGTTAAATACTAAGTTAAGAATTCAAACGTGCATTATTGCTGAGCGTTGGCTCCGCCAACAATCTCGGAAATTTCCTGCGTGATGGCAGCCTGACGAGCACGGTTGTAAGTCAGGTTCAACTCGTTGATCAACTTGCTCGCATTCTTCGTTGCTGCTCCCATCGCCGTCATCTTCGCTCCAAGCTCACTTGCCTTCGCATTGAGCATTGCGCTGAAAATCAGCGTTTCCGCGTATTTCGGAAGCAGAACCTCCAGCACGCCTTCCGGAGACGGCTCATACTCATAACCAGTCAGGTTCTCCCCGCCGCCAATGTTCTCCATCGGCAGAAGTTTGGAGATTTCCTGAAGCTGAGTCAAGGCATTCACGAATTGGTTATAGCACAGGTATAACTCATCGATCTGACCCAGTTCGTATTGGTGAACCGCCGCGTTAGCGATGGTCTTAATATCCGCATAGGTCGGACTGTCGGATAAATCGGTAAGCTCCTCAACAACCGGAAGTCCACGACGGCGGAAATAATCCCGTCCTTTACGTCCGATCACAAACAGGCAATACTCGTCCTTGGACTGATGGCGTTCTGCGATAAAATTCGATACTTTACGCAAAATATTGGAGTTCGAAGCACCCGCAAGACCACGGTCTGAAGTGATCACCAGATAACCGGTTTTCTTCACTTCGCGCTTCTCCAGCATCGGATGGCTGATTCCCTTGGTTCCAGCAGCGATGCTGCCTACCACTTCTTTCAGCTTCTCGGAGTATGGAAGCGCGGAGGTCGCCTTCTCTTGAGCTCTTCTCAGCTTGGCAGCAGCAACCATTTCCATCGCCTTGGTGATCTGCCTTGTGTTCTGAACACTCTTGATCTGCCGCTTAATATCACGTAATCCTCTTGCCATGTTTTCACCACCTTAAAACTTTGGCGGAGCCAAAGTTACTTCGTAAGCATCAGCCTAGCTTTGGCGAAGCCAAAGCTAACTTCGTGAGCAATCACCTAACTTTGGCGGAGCCAAAGTTACTTCGTAAGCAATTCGCGCTTTGGCTGGGGCCAAAATTACTTCGTACGGGTAGATTAAGCTTTGGCTAGGACCAAAGCCACATCTGTTGTAAAAACCACTTTGGTCACAGCCAAAGCTACATTCCATATGATGAAAGAGGATGCCGGGCTTACCCCGGCTCCCCTCCTATTACTTGCCTGAGGAGCTTAGACCGAAGCGGCAAAGCCCTTCTTAAATTGATCGATTGCCGCTTTCAACGCGTTTTCGTTGTCGGACGTCAAATCCTTCGTATCCGTAATGGATTGAAGAATTTCCGGTTTATTGCTTCCAATAAACGCGAGGAACTCGCTCTCGAAACGACGCACGTCAGCAACCTCGATATCATCGATATATCCTTTAACGGCTGCGTACAAGCTAACCACCTGTTGTTCAACGGACAACGGCTGGTTTACGCCCTGTTTCAGGATTTCCATCAATCTTGCACCACGGTTCAAACGAGCCAAGGTTGATTTGTCCAGATCGGATCCGAACTGGGAGAACGCCTGGAGCTCACGGTATTGCGCAAGATCCAGCTTCATGCCGCCCGCAACCTTTTTCATCGCCTTGATCTGCGCGGAACCACCGACACGGGATACCGAAATACCGACGTTAATCGCTGGGCGTTGTCCGGAGTAGAACAGCTCGGACTCCAGGAAGATCTGTCCATCCGTAATCGAAATTACGTTGGTTGGAATGTAAGCAGATACGTCAGAAGCCTGCGTTTCAATAAATGGCAGTGCGGTTAATGAACCACCACCAAGCTCATCGTTGAGCTTCGCTGCACGCTCCAGCAAACGGGAATGCAGGTAGAAAACGTCACCCGGATAAGCTTCCCGACCCGGAGGACGACGGAGGAGCAAGGACAATTCACGGTATGCTGCCGCTTGCTTCGACAAGTCATCATAGATGATGAGTGCATGCTCGCCTTTGTACATGAAGTACTCGCCCATTGCGCAGCCTGCGTATGGAGCGATGTACTGCAGCGGAGCCGGCTCGGAAGCCGAAGCCGTAACAACGATCGTGTACTCCAGTGCGCCATGACGGCGAAGAGTTTCAACAACCTGTGCTACAGTGGACTGCTTTTGCCCGATGGCTACATAAATACATTTAACGCCGCTGCCTTTTTGGTTCAGGATTGTATCGATGGCAACGGTGGTTTTACCTGTTTGGCGGTCACCGATGATCAGCTCGCGTTGACCTCGGCCGATAGGTACCATCGCGTCGATCGCTTTAATACCGGTTTGCATCGGCTCATGAACGGATTTACGGTCGATAACCCCTGGTGCACTGCTCTCAACCGGACGGAATGCACTCGCTTCGATCGGGCCTTTGCCGTCAAGCGGCTGACCCAGCGGATTCACGACGCGTCCAAGCAGAGCTTCGCCTACAGGAACCTCCATGATACGTCCTGTACGCTTTACCTGATCGCCTTCCTTGATTTCGGAGTAAGGTCCCAGGATAACGACACCGACATTGCTCTCCTCAAGGTTCAGCGCCAGACCGAACACGCCGTTTTGGAACTCCAAAAGTTCCCCGGACATCGCGTTCTCCAGGCCGTACACGCGAGCAATACCGTCACTTACTTGAATTACCGTACCTACTTCAGAGACAGTGATATCGGATTTATATTCTTCAATTTGACTTTTGATTAAAGTACTGATTTCTTCAGGTCTGATACTCAACGTTTTCACCCCTATCTACTATGCTCGTCTATTAAAAGACTTTTCGAGACGTTCCAGCTTCCCGGCAATGCTTCCGTCATACAGCTTGTCGCCAATGACAACTTTCAGGCCGCCGAGCAAACTTTCGTCCACAACATTGGTCACACGGATCTTCTGATGTGCTAACTGTCCGAATTCCGAAGCAACCTGTTCTTTTTCCTGATCGCTAAGCGGGTAGGTGGAGTACACAGTGGCGTCTGCCAATCCCAAGCTCGCACCTTGTATCTTCACATAACTGTTCAGCAGTTCTGCGAACATTTCTGCACGCCCTCTGTCGAGAAGCAATTCGATCGTGTTCAATACAGGCTGCGATACCTTCCCTGCCAACGCCTGGCTGATTACGTTCATCTTCACGGACTGGGGAACATTCGGCGTGGCGATGAATTTCTGGATGTCGGCATCGCCTTCAATGGCGTGCACGACAGCCCGCAATTCCTCTTCCACTTCCAGACCCTTCTGCTGCTGAGCCGCCACTTCGAACAGCGCCCGCGCATACCGCTTGGCTGCTACCGTATTTTGGCTCATGGTCTGCCTCCTACCTCTTTAAGGTATTGATCCACCAGTTCTTCTTGAGCTTGGTCATTCTTGACTTCACGTTCGATCAGCTTGGTCGCGATCTTCACGGAAACGCTGCCGATTTCGCTGCGAAGCTCTTCGACGGCTTTCTTCTTCTCATTCTCGATATCACGAACAGCCTCGGATTTCAGGCGAATTGCCTCTTCCTTAGCTTGTTCCATAATTTGCTCTGCTTGTTTGTTGCTAGTTTGTCTGGAACGCTCGATGATTTCGTGAGCATCTTGACGCGCTTGATCCAGTGCCTTCTTCTGCTCTTCTACATATGCAGTCGCCTGCTGGCGGGTCTGTGCCGCTTCGTTCATCTGGCTCATGACCAGCTCACGACGCTGCTCCATGATGCCGAACAATTTGCTGAACGCAAACTTTTGAAGCAAGAGGTAAAGAATAACAAACGCAATAATAGTGATTACCATATTTTCCCAAAGAATTGCCATTGAGGTCACTCCTTTCATCAACACGAAGTGCGGTGCCTAACAAAACGAAGGCGCGGATGGCATCGGCCCTCCCCGCCAAACCGTTGTATTGTTATTAAGAGAACATGATCAAGAACGCGATTACAGTAGCCGCCAAAGGAATAACCTCTACGATACCAACACCGATAAACATCGTTGTTTGCAATTGACCACGTGCTTCTGGTTGACGAGCGATAGACTCAACTGTTCTGCTTACGATCATACCGTTACCCAAACCTGCGCCAAGGGCGCCAAGACCTACTGCAATAGCTGCTGCCAAAAATTCCATTGTTAAATATCCTCCTTAAAATTGTTTCAAAATTGAAATTTGGTGAAACTATAGAAAATATCTCTTTCGAAAAACACCGCTGTAACGGCGGATTCGTCCGAGTTGATCAATGCTCTTCGTGAATCGTAGTTTGCGAGATGTATACCATTGTCAAAATCGTAAAGATAAACGCCTGCAATGCACCAATGAAGATACTGAAACCTTGCCATGCGGCCATGAACGGAATGCCCCAGAAGCCGGTTTTCAGAATCACCGTGATCAGTACCTCGCCGGCAAAAATGTTGGCGTAAAGCCGGATTGCCAGAGCGATAGGTTTTGCCAGGTTCTCAATGATATTGAGCGGCAGAAAGATCGGGAACGGTTCGATGTAATGCTTCAGGTAATGCTTGCGATTCAGCTTCAGACCCAGGTAGTTCATGAGCACGAATACAACGATCGCAAGACCGGCCGTAACGGAAATGTCCGCTGTTGGCGACTTCCACCACAATACGTGAGCATAGTGGCCATGTTCAAGTCCGAGTGTAGCCAGGATTGGCTGACCAAAGACTGTGAAGTTCTCCGGCAAGTCGGTGATAATTGAGAACGGCAAGCCCAGCAAGTTGGCTACAAAGATGAACAGGATCAGAGTAAGCCCCAACGATATGTAAGCTTTCCCTTTCTTCAGATCCATCGCACTCGCTACGACGCCTTGCACAAATTCCACTACCCATTCCATGAAGTTTTGCAGTTTGGAAGGGTTTTCGACAGATAGATTACGTACCGCCAGCCGGCATAATACGAACACCACCACACAGGTGACAAGAAGCATTATGACCGCTGAAAGGTCAATATTCAATCCGCCAAGTTTGATAATCGGTGAATCATGCATATAATTGTTTTCACCCCTTTCCAAGTTAGCGCTGATCAATGATTGTTTCTCAAACTGAACACAATGCTGACAGGAATGGTCAACAATTGGGGTATGAACAGACCGGCGATAGCACCGCCGAGGGATACCTGTTCGAGTTTTACGGCGAAGATCACAATCAGAAGCCCGATGCACAATCTCGTAATGAAGCCGAAGTTGTACTTTTTCGGTTTCGGATCGACAGCCAATTGCGCCAGCTGCTGCACTTTCATGGAGAGGAAGCGTACATTAAACAAGCCCGCCGCCATGCCCATGATCAACCCCATAATTATCGGGCGGAATACCGGATAGAGAGCCCATCCGAGAAACAAGGCAGACAATAAGAGTAACGATACTCTAAATACAGCGTTCACAATGGAAGTCAAATCATTCACGCCTGCGCCCCCAAAAACTTTTTAATGAGAAGAGCGATATTCAAAATCCCTACAAAGAGCCCCGAAAGCGTACCAATGGCAAGCCACACTCTGGGCCCGTCCAACTGATTCATGAGCCATCGCCCGGTAAAAAAACCGATGAGAATGTAAGCGGCAAGCAAACCGCCTGCCCCGCTAATGTATAGCGCTATCAACCAAGGGTTATCTTGACTTTTCGGATTTTTCATATGAACCTCTAATCCCAACTCATTTTACTGAATATAACAAGAGTTTGTCAATGAATCGATTTGATGGATTTCCCGTGTAAAATCGGCGTTTTGAGCAGTCTAAATTGCGCAAAACGCCGCGGTAACCGTACAGTTCAACTGTATGCTGTCCCCTTGCCAATCAGAATACGGTAAACTATGCCTTTGTGAACATTCTGTGAAATTCCTCGGGACGTTCTTTTCGAATGCCAAAATGGTGCAAAATCGCATTGACAATTCGCTGGGAAGCTTGTCCATCCCCGTAAGGATTAGCGGCTTTGCTCATCTTGTCATAGAGCTCCTGATCGGTCAGCAGAACCTTAATGCGTTCGTACACATTCTCTTCCTGGGTGCCTACCAGCTCCAGGGTGCCGGCTTCAATGCCCTCCGGACGTTCCGTCGTGTCCCGAAGCACCAGCGTCGGTACGCCGAAGGACGGAGCCTCCTCTTGCATGCCGCCCGAATCCGTAATGATGAAATGCGTACGGGTGTAGATATTGTTCATGTCCACGACATCCAGCGGTTCAATCAGTTTGATGCGCGGATGGTTCCCCAAAATGCGGTGAGCCGGCTCCTTGACGGCAGGGCTCGGATGCACAGGGTAGACGATGGCGATATCCTCGAACTCGTCGGCAATGCGCTTCACCGCTTCAAAAATCTGACGGTGCGGCTCCCCTTGGGATTCGCGGCGGTGCGCCGTCATCAGGATCAGGCGCTTGCCCTGTGCCCAATCCAGAACCGGGTGGGTATATCCTTCCCGCACCGTATACTGGAACACGTCTGTAGCGGTGTTGCCCGTCACGTAAATGCGGGATTCCGGCTTGTTCTCCTTGCGGAGATTCTCGGCAGACCAGTCCGTCGGCGCAAAGTGCAGATCGGCCAGCACGCCGGTCAGCTGGCGGTTCATTTCTTCAGGATAAGGATTCAGCTTGTTCCATGTGCGAAGACCCGCCTCTACATGGCCAACCTGAATCTGCTGCAGGAAGGCTGCATAGCTGGCCAGGAACGTTGTCAGCGTGTCGCCGTGCACCAGCACGATATCCGGCTTAGCCTCGCGCAGGACAGGCTCAAGCCCCTCCAGAACGCGAACGGTGATCTCGTTCAGCGTCTGACGGTCCTTCATCACGTCCAAGTCGTAGTCCGGAACAATCTTGAACACGTCAAGCACCTGATCCAGCATTTGCCGATGCTGCGCAGTTACACAAACCACCGATTCGATATGCTCCGGATGGCGCTGAAGTTCCAGAATAAGCGGCGCCATCTTGATCGCTTCGGGGCGGACCCCAAATATCGTCATCACTTTCACTTTTGACATGTTTGAAATTACCCCTCTTTGCATGCTTGTTTTTCAATTCAAGTCGTCGAATGGCTGGCACGGCTCTTATTTCGTGCCGTACAGCCGATCTCCTGCATCACCCAGGCCCGGTACGATGTAGCCATGGTCGTTGAGCCCTTCATCCAGAGCAGCAACGTAAATATCCACGTCCGGATGAACGTCATGCACGGCCTTCACGCCTTCCGGTGCAGCCACGAGATTCATCATCTTGATCTGGGTGCAGCCGCGCTTCTTCAGCACGTCGATCGCAGCGATGGCCGATCCGCCCGTCGCCAGCATCGGATCGATGACGATCAATTCCCGCTCCGTCACGTCGGTTGGAAGCTTCGTATAATATTCCACGGGCTGAAGCGTTTCCGGGTCGCGGAACAATCCGACATGCCCTACCTTGGCAGCGGGAAGCAGCTTGACCACGCCGTCCAACATGCCGAGACCCGCGCGCAGGATCGGCACGAGGCCGAGCATCCGGCCGGAAATGACTTTCCCTTGGGTTTCGGCTACCGGCGTCTGAACAGATATCGATTCAAGAGGAACCTCCCGCGTAATTTCATAAGCCATCAAAGTCGCGACTTCGTCTACCAATTCGCGAAAGTCTTTTGTGTTAGTCCGCATATCGCGTATAAATGTAAGTTTGTGTTGAATCAACGGGTGATCACAAATCACCAATTTTCCCATGTCTGGTCCCTCCGGTTTGAATGCAAATGTTATTTCAATATGGGCGTAAATACTTGTGAGCTCCATAAATCCTGTCTATTATATCATTCCCTCTAGTCAATTGACACCTGCACGAGTCATGTTTATTTCCGTGAGTTTTGACCTTATAACCGGATCTTTGTCAGCCCTGCACCTAGGTTTTCCATTTTCGCCTATATTGATCCTTACCGCGAAGCGACCCGACTGGGAGCATGCGAGCATAGCAATCTGGCCAGAATGTGACAGCTCCTAAAAGAGGACCCCACCTTCAGGCGGGATCCTCTTATCATAGGCTTCTTATGCCGACGAAACTGTGATTAATATTTCATTTCAGGATATAGCGGATATTGATCCGTCAGCTCAGCCACCAAACGGCCCGCTTTTTCCAGCGTTGCCTCGTCTTTAGGCTGCTTCAAGGTCATGGCAATAATCTTCGCGATTTTCACCATCGCCTGCTCATCCATGCCGCGGGAAGTGACCGCCGGCGTACCGATACGGATACCGCTCGTGACGAACGGGCTCGTCGGATCGAACGGGATGGCGTTCTTGTTGACGGTAATTCCGATGGAATCCAGCACCTTCTCTGCGTCTTTGCCGGTGATGTCCAGATTGCGGGTATCGACCAGCATCAGATGGTTATCGGTTCCGCCGGAAACGATGTTCAGGCCTTCCTCGATCAGGGTGTCAGCCAGCACTTTTGCGTTCTTCACGACGTTCTCTGCGTACGTCTTGAAGGACGGATCCAATGCTTCGCCAAGCGCCACGGCCTTGGAAGCAATGACATGCATGAGCGGTCCGCCCTGGGAGCCCGGGAATACCGCTTTGTCGATCGCCTGTGCCCAAGCTTTCTTACACAGAATCATGCCGCCGCGAGGTCCGCGAAGGGTCTTGTGCGTCGTGGTGGTTACGAAATGGGCATGCGGAACCGGATTCGGGTGAAGACCCGCGGCAACGAGACCGGCAATATGAGCCATATCGACCATGAACAATGCGCCTACATCGTTCGCGATGGCAGCAAGCTTCTCGAAATCAATGATGCGAGGATATGCACTTGCACCCGCCACGATCAGACGAGGACGGTGTTTGAAAGCCGCTTTGCGCACTTCGTCGTAATCGATAAGGAACGTGTCTTCCTGCACGCCGTACGCAACGAAATTGTACAGAAGGCCGGACGCGTTAACCGGGCTTCCGTGAGTCAAGTGGCCGCCGTGGGCCAGGTTCATGCCCAGCACGGTATCTCCTGGCTTGAGCGCAGCCAAATACACCGCCATGTTCGCTTGGGCGCCGGAGTGCGGCTGAACGTTGGCATGCTCGGCACCGAACAATTCCTTTGCGCGGTCACGGGCGATATCCTCCACGATATCCACTCGCTCACAGCCGCCGTAATAACGCTTGCCAGGGTAGCCTTCCGCATATTTATTCGTCAGCACCGTCCCCATGGCTTCCATAACCGCTTCGCTGACGATGTTCTCGGAGGCAATCAGCTCAATGTTGCTGCGTTGACGCTTCAGTTCCAAATCCATCGCTTCCAATACAGCCGGGTCATTCTTCCGCAAATGTTCCATCATGTTCATATCCTCCCATAATCAATCGTTATTTTCTCTTGCCAAGTCAAGACTACAAGTTTACCTAATGACTAAAGCGGGCTCTCATTCGAATCAATCGCACAGCGTGGAATCATCCCGCTGCTCAAGCCGGTACACGGCGCGTTCTCCGCCGATCAGCTTCGGCCGGGTGTAAGCCGCCGTTACGCGCGCATCGCCGATATAACGCTCGCTCGGCCTGAACGGAACCGCCACTCTTCGCAAATGCATGCCGATCAGCGTCTCGCCGATATCGACACCCGCATGGGCCTCAATGGATTCCGCAAGGCAGGGCTCCTTCATACTCCGATACGCCGCCGAGGCCATGGAGCCTCCCGCCCCCGGAAACGGTACAGCCGCCACTTCCGTCAGGCGCAGCTCTTCAAGCAGTCCCCGCTCCATGACTAGCGCCCGGTTCAAATGCTCACAGCATTGATAGGCTACAGCGAAGCCGAATTCCGCTTGAACCTCGGCAATGCCCTGAAGAAGCTGCTGCGCCGTTTCAAGAGCGCCGCCTGTACCGATCCGGCGTCCGACCACTTCACTGGTGCTGGCTCCGATGACCAGCACCTTGCCCGGTCCTAAGGCTGCCGCTTCGGCCAGCTCGCGGACGATCCGCGCCGTCTGTTCGCTCAAGGAAACCTTGGAGATATCCGTCATGTCACAGTCCTCCCGATGAATTTTTTCACAGAAGATGCTTCATTCCATACGCAATAACCGCAGCAGCTTACGCGTTGACCTAACGCGATTCGCTCTTCAGGTAACGCTCCTCGATGGCCTTGATCTTGTTCACGCGGCCGACATGGCGTTCGCCCTGGCTGAAATCCGTTGTCAGCCATGCACTGACGATCTCGGCAGCAAGCCCGGGGCCGACGACGCGCTCGCCCAGCGCAATCACGTTGCTGTCATTATGCTCACGCGTGGCTTTGGCCGAAAATACATCATGCGTCAGCGCGCAGCGGATGCCCGGCACCTTGTTGGCGGCAATGCTCATGCCGATTCCCGTTCCGCAGATCAGGATGCCCCGATCCGCTTCACCCGAGACCACCTTCTCGCACACCGGAAGCGCGTAATCGGGATAATCCACGGAATCGGAACAGCCGCAGCCAAGATCCTCCACCTCGTGTCCAAGGCCCCGAATGACCTCCACGATCTCCTCTTTCAGACGAATGCCGGCATGATCGGTACCCAATGCAATTTTCATCTATGAAAAACCCCCTCGAATGTTCGCTTTTGCGTTTTAGCTTGTTTCATTATAACCCAAACTCCACGCAAAAGACGAAAAAAGAGCAGTCGGCGCACGTATTGTGCTCCAAATGCTCTTTGCCCAGGCGACCGGCCGTATATTCCGATGCTCCATCGTGGTTTCATCCACTTCGTCGCCAGTTACATCGGATCATGTTTTTCACCTTCATCTTAAAGCAATACCCTGCGAAAGGCAAGCGGCTTTTTTAGCCATATTGAGCCCGGATCCAGATTTACTCTTCGCTTCCGTGGAAGCCGATCCTATTTATGCTGATCCGCTTCCAGCTTGTCCAGCAGGCGGAAGAGCGCCGTCCGAATCTCCGCCGCCGTCGCCTCGTATTCCTCCCGCGAGCCGCCGAAAGGATCGGAGATATCGAAGCTCGGAATGCGCTGGCGCAGCTCGATCAGACGCTCCCGGTCGCGGTCGCTGACATCGCGGCCCAGCGATCTGGCCAGCTCAAGCGTCGCGTACAGGCTGTCCTGCTCCCGCAGATCATCCAGCACCCGCCGGTCATCCTCCACAAACTCCTTCAGCGTGTGCATCTTGTCGGCGGCATGCGGGAACTGCCGAATCGCATACTGCTTATGCGACTGGGTCAGCGTCAGAATCAGGTCTGCCCATTCCACCAGATTCGCCGTCAGCGGCTTAGATACCAAGCGATCTTGAATATCCTGATCCCGCAGTATCGATTCCGCATGACGGGATACCGGCATGCCGTCTACGGCCGAGACGCCGGCGGATTGCGTTTCTAGCGGAATGCCTCGCTGTTTGGCGAGCTTGCGCAGCATCCCTTCCGCCATTGGGCTGCGGCACGTATTCCCCGTGCAGACAAACAATATATTTTTCACGGTCCCGTACCTCCCCGTTGATAGGTTGTTTTGGGATTATTGTAACAAATATTGCGTCAAAAGATAAACATCACGCCAAAGATGATCAAAATCAGTCCGCCCAGCATTTCGCCGTACTCTCCCAGCTTGTTACTCACCTGACGGCCGAGCAGCAGGCCGAGAATGGACAGCAAACCGCCCACGACACCGAAGGAGATCACGATCAGCAGCACATCATCCACGAACATCCCGAGCGAAACGCCTACCGAGAAGGAGTCGATGCTGACGCTGAGCGAAAACAGCAGCATGCCCAAGAACGCGGTAGGATGAATTCGCTGACCTTCCCCGCCCCGCCAGGCATTGTACAGCATATGTCCACCCAGCAGGAGGAGCAGCCCGCCTGCCGCAAACCCTGTGACGTGCCCCAGCAGCATGCCTACATAGCGGCCGGCAAATAAGCCCGCCAGCGGCATAAGCATGTGAAACAATGCGATCATGAAGCTGATGCCCAGCATATGGCCTAAACGCATGCCGCCTCTCATTCCGACTCCGATGCCAAGCGAAAATGCGTCTAGCCCGAGTGCAACCGCCATCAGCAGAATCGCCGCAAGCTGTCCCGATTGGACAGACGCCTCCAACATCCCCATTCCCCCAAGTCCCATGGTCTTGTACACCATATGCGGACAAGGGGGAAATCATGCTAAAACCGTTCAATCAGCATCTTCATTGACGTGGATGATGTGATGTCCCGCGGCCTTCAGCAGCCGGTTCATGACGGCTGCGCCAAGCCCCTGTTCCGGGCACGCTTCGGCCAGGATGAAGGTCGCGCCTTCTTCATCGAAGCGGCGCAGGCCGGCGTACAGCCGGCGGGCCGCTTCCTCCGGCGCGGCCAGGCTGCCGAGCGAGACGGCAACGTCCGCGCGGTAGTGACCCATGTGCTCGTCGAACGACAGCACGCCGGTCACCTCCCCGCGCCGTGCCGCCGCCTCGAGCTCGGCCGCGATGCGTGCCGACACGGCGTCGGCACGCGGGCCCTGCACCACGCACATCGCACCCTTCGGTGCGTAGTGCGTGTACTTCATGCCCGGCGAGCGCGGCGCCGGGCTCTCCGCCTCCCCGGCGGCGCGCTGCAGCGCCGGGTCCTGTCTCACGCTTGCCGCCACCGCGGCAAGCTGCTCGGCCGTGACGCCGCCCGGGCGGAGCACCGTGACGGCCCCGTCTTCGCCGACCTGCACCACCGTCGACTCGACGCCCACCCCGGCCGGGCCGCCGTCGAGCACGCCGTCGATCGCCCCCGCCAGATCCTCCAGCACATGGCTGGCCAGCGTCGGGCTTGGCCGGCCGGAACGGTTGGCGCTCGGTGCGGCGAGCGGACAACCGGCGGCGCTGATCAGAGCCAGTGCCACACGGTGATCCGGCATCCGCACGGCAACCGTATCGAGTCCGGCCGTCACGCGAGGCGATACGGCGCCCGGTTTCACAGGCAGCACCAGCGACAGCGGTCCGGGCCAGAACGACGCCATCAGCGCCCGTTCCGTCTCGTTCACCTGCTGGACCAAGCCGTCAAGCTGAGCCAGCTCCGAGATATGCACGATTAATGGATTGTCCGATGGCCGACCTTTGGCGGCGAAGATGCGCTCGACCGCCTCTGTATTGCCCGCGTCAGCACCAAGTCCGTACACCGTTTCCGTCGGAAAAGCCACCGTACCGCCCTGTGCAAGCACCTGTCCTGCTTCGTGCAGCGCCTGCTTTGCTTCCTTCCCGGACCCGAGGTTCTCCTTGGAGAGGGAGCTTAAGACGTGCCACACGTTGGTTGATTTCGATGCAGCATTCCGGGAGCCTTGTTCCCGCTGCAGGTTGCGTTCCTTGTCATTCCCGTTCTGTTCCATACCTATCCCAAGCTTTCTGTATATGAAATATATAAACATCCAAACGCGTTTTGCCTATACTCCAAAAGAAAAAGCGCTTCTCGTTCTTCAGTCCCGTGCCGGTTCCCATGGAAACCGGTCGCGCCAAAGAGAAAGCACTCTTCTTCATCCAAATTTATTATACCCTGTCCGTATTGGAAATCAATACGCGGGATCATCCTAGAATAAGCTCGCCACCCAATTCCAGAGGCCCAGGAACATATCCCACAGGAAGAAGCGGACCTCCGGCTCGCTTTCGCTTGCCTTCTTCGGCGCTTCCTCCGGAGAAGCGTCGCCCGCATCGGCGGACACCGTTTGGATCCCCGTCTCGACAGGCTGGGCTGCCGCATCCCCGCTGCCGCCGTCGATGAAGCAAAGCGGCGGGAACAGGACGCACCACCAGTTTTGTCCTTGACCTTCCCCTAGCGTAATCCGCAGCGCATCGTAATCACCCGCCGGATACACCGTGCCCCCGTACAATTTGGTGGGGAACGGCACGACGCCGAGCTCAACTTGGTAGTTGTAGGTAATTCCTCTTTTTCTCAGCTCTTCACCCACCAGCTGGCGGATTTCGGGAAGATGCTGCCGGGTTAATGTCTTGGCGTCTTCCAGGCTTTGCGGGTTCTCCAGCTGCAGGACCCACAGCTGCATTTGCTCAACGACCGCGTCACGAATCTCTCTTTTGACGAGCTGATCGGACGGATTATCTGAATTCGCAAGAATGCGAAGCCGAATCGATTCTTGAGGGATCGGACCGCCGACAACGGAAGCATCGATCTGCTGTCCCTCCCAAGCCATGATGACCATAAACATGCAGGATAAGAGCACAATCATTTTTTTTACGATAATACGGAAGGTTTCGCTATAATTTTTCATCTCGGACAACCGCCTCTCTATGAACGAAACTCTATGATGCTATCAGTATGTCCGGTATTGAGAGATTCAAACGTAGAATACTTTATTTTTCATTTTTGAATCTCATATACTCAATAAATAATAGAATCAAAAACAATATATAGAATTAATTTAATAATGTATAAAATTTGACAACAGTAATATTAGTTGTTACTATTTATATATAAAGTAATTATATTCCAAATAAGGAGGATAGTTCTTTATAATTAAAATTCCTTATAAGGAAAGAGGTAGATTTGTATGAATACAAAAAAAATTATAGTTGCTACTATGATGGCTCTTTCAGTGACGTCCGTCTCTACTACTTTTGCCGCTGAAGTTGAGTTGGTTAACCACCAGAACACTCCTGTATCAACAGAAACTACTATAAGTCAATCTATTACTGATATTGTTCCTTACGGAACTAGCGCCCCAACTTCCCACTGGAATTTGGGCAACGGCCCTTATGATGCACAGTTCTCTTCTTTGTATAATATTTTATATACTAATTATTATTTTACTCCTAATTCAAATGGCGAATTGTTTATGAGAGGGCGCATTTGGGAAGAAACAGGTAATCCAAGTGGTAGCTACAAATATAAAATTATATGTTTTGACGCCTCGACTAAAAAAGCTGTTACTGAAACAAATGGAACGACCAACGGAAACGGTTCAGACGTAAATATCCGTTTCTATAACCTCGACAAATCTAAGAATTACTACTTTGGGTATCAAAATCTTGATGGTTCCTGGTCAACTCTCGGGGGTTATACGACGATCTCACGATAGCAAAAAAACGAGCAAAAAAACGTTTAACTATACTTACATTAACTAAAATAAACAAAGACCCGAAAACAGGCCTAACTAAACTGTTTTCGGGTCTTTGTTATTTATAATACATTGCTATTATAGCTTATATAACTTGCTGGTTGCGCTGAAAAATTTATAGCCATATTACCCGCCCATTTGAGAGCGTAAAATATCTTGTGTAAATAGTAAATAGAAAAAGGAAGACCTTTTCTTGTAGAATTGAGTTACCACAACGCCATTGCGCCAACGGAATCGGCCTAAGTATGGAAAGAACTTATGCAAGATGTTCGGGAACGTGTGGTACACAAGAAGTGCTTCTCTTTATTTCAGATGGGCTGAAGGGCATTGTAGACGCCATTGGAGAAGTTTATCCAATGGCCAAATACCAAACTTGTTGTGTTCATTTAGCACGTAACATTTTAGAACTGTTCCACTACCGCTAAGACTTCCATCTTTGAACCAAGGACATTCTCGTTTTTAGATGCTGGTCAGGCTGTAGAGGGATTTGGTCGGATCGGCGGACACTATAAGTAGAGGTATTATATTACTAGGTTCAGCGTATACTATTAGCAAAACCGTCAATAAAAACTGCTATAAACAGGTTATTTCCTTCAGGATGTGACTTGTTCGCTCAAAATTTTTGCAGCTCATTTTGTTAACAAATATGTAACGTTCCTCTACTCCAAGCTCCCGGAACTTCACGAGCTGCCGTTCCGGATTATGATCTTTCGCCGAGGCCAGAGCATAAGCAAGCTCCATCATCTTGCCCTCCTAGTAATTACCTTCTCAAAAAATAATGATTCATTTTGGATATCTTATTAAAGATGGGGTTTAGATACGTTTTTACAAGTTTTTATCCTATCTCAAAAAGCATGCTTAATGACACATTATTAATTTTATTTAATACGATTCGTTTTGCCTTCGGCTCCAATAGATTACAATCAGAGAGGGTGTCTCAAAGTTTACTTTTGGGACACCCTCATCTTTTCACATCAATGATGATTCGGTTCTTCGTAACGGCTTACAGCCATGCTTATTCGATCGACGCTTGGCTACGCCTCTGGAGCACTGCATGTAAACCGCTACGCCTGCTTAGCGGGTGCCGGACGATATGCATGCGGATCCGGCATATCTTCCTCCACTTCCTGTCCATGCAGCTTCACGCTCATGGCGACCCCAAGGCTCGCCATGCTGATCACAAGTGAGGTTCCCCCGTAACTGATAAAGGGCAGCGTAATCCCCGTCAGCGGCATCAAACCGATAAACATGCCGATATTCTCGAAGATCTGATATAAGAACATGGAGACGATCCCAATTATGAGAAACGGACCGGCACGTTCGCGAGACTCGAGAGAAATCAGTATCATGCGGTGAATTAGAATAAAATACAGCAGGAGTAATATAGAAGAACCAATAAATCCATATTCCTCCGCTATCTGCACGAAAATTGAATCCGAATAGGTGTACGGTACTCGGCCCGATTGCACCGATGACCCCTGCATATACCCCTCTCCACTCATCCCACCGGAAGCAATAGCCAATTTAGCATTATGTGTATGATAACCAGCACCAGCTTTATCAGACTGTTCAGGCATAAGCCACGGATCAATTCGATCCAGCCAGTGAGAACGGCTCCCTTCCCTCATGAATGCTGAAATTTCGTCATGATAATGAATGTATGCTTGTATTCCACCGAAGGCTGAACCAGATAGGAGTACCAAACCAATCAAGGAATGGGAAATTTTAACATTTCCAATCCAAAGCAATCCAAGCAGAATAATGACGTAACTGAGCGCATTTCCGAGGTCATTGATCCCCATAACGAGCACAAAAGGGATGAATGCAAGCAGACCGATCGGGATCACATCCCGTAAAAAAGACAGCTGCGATTTATTTCTACGAACCAATATATAGGTTAAAAAAATGATCAAGACTAGCTTGAACATTTCGGCGGGCTGCAAGCTCGTAAAACCGAGTTTAATCCATCCCTTTGATCCATTTATTTCAGCCCCAAAGAACATTACAAACACCAGTAATGCCAATCCTCCAAGATAAATATACAGAGCATACTTCGTAAGAATCCGGTAGTCCAGCAAGCTCATCCCAAAAAATGCTATAAACCCCACGATATAAAACAGAATCATATTAATATGATAGCCATCCCATTTCGTTCCCTGGGTCGCACTGTATAGTGACGTAATGCTGATACCCATCAATAAAACCAGTACGAAAACAATAACGTAATCCATCTTCTTAAATTTCTGAAGCATTCTTTATGGTCCCCCTGTGCCCGGAGCAGTTAGCTCCGGTTTGCCTATACTGACATATAACGATTATTCGAAAAGAAAGTTTGATGTTACTTATCGTTGATGCAGACGATATCCGTTAAATAGTATAAAGACAGCATTAAAATGGATTGTTTTAAAGAACATACTGCCGCCCTTAATGAACTATTCTAAAAGATCTCCGCCTTTACCGGCCTTCCTATAGATACCAATAAAAAATACAAAAGAGATGCTGCTGTCGATAGCATCTCTCTGATTCTTATAATCCGAATCAAGCCTGTTTGGGTGGTGCGGGACGGTACGTTTGAGGATTAGGCATATCCTCCTCCACTTCCTGTCCATGCAGCTTCA
Source organism: Paenibacillus sp. cl141a (assembly GCF_900109305.1). NCBI lineage: Bacteria > Bacillati > Bacillota > Bacilli > Caryophanales > Paenibacillaceae > Paenibacillus > Paenibacillus sp. cl141a. The sequence goes on along the minus strand of NZ_FNZO01000003.1, from coordinate 465,022 downwards.
CACTCATGGCAACCCCGAGGCAAGCCATATTAATGATGAGTGAGGTTCCGCCGTAACTGATGAAGGGCAGCGTGATCCCTGTCAAAGGCATCAATCCAATAAACATGCCGATATTCTCAAATAGCTGATACAAAAACATGGAGATAATGCCAACGATTAAGAACGGCCCTGCCCTATCTTTACATTCAAGAGCGATTAGAATCATTCTGTGAATTAGAACAAAATATAGCAAAAGTAGTATAGAAGAGCCAATAAAACCGTACTCCTCCGCGATCTGGGCAAAGATAGAGTCTGAATAGGCGTAAGGTACAAACCCCTTCTGGACATAACCACCTTCCATAAAGCCCATTCCCTTCATCCCGCCAGAGGCTATCGCAAGCTTCGCATTACGTGTATGATAACTAGAATCGGAAGGTGCACTATCAGGAAGAAGCCATGAATCAATTCGTCCTATCCAGTGGGGCTTCAATAACTTCGCTTCAATAATTTCATCGTGAAAATGGATATACGCTTGTGTACTACCGAAAATTATACCACCCATAAGAGTCAAACCGACCAGAGCATGAGTGTATTTAATGTTACCAATCCAAAGAAGACCAACCAAAATCACAAAATAACTGAGAGCATTACCGAGATCATTCTGAAGCATAACAAGCGCAAACGGTAAAAACGCAAGCATCCCAACCGGGACAACATCCTTCCAAAAGGAAAGAAGAGGTTTATTTTTCTTGCGATAAAGTACACAGGACAGAAAAATAATGAGAACCAACTTAAATAACTCCGCAGGCTGAATGCTTAATGAACCAATATAAATCCATCCCTGAGCACCGTTAATATCTTTCCCAATAAATATTACCAGTATGAGGGTCACCAGTCCGCCTAGATAAATATACCATGCATATTTAATAAGAAGACGATAGTCTAATAAACTTATCCCTATGAAAGCAACGAAACCTACGATATAGTATCTAATCATCATAAAATGTGAACCATCTAGCTTGGTCTCTTTTGTCACACTGTAGATAGATGTAATGCTGATTATCATCAACATTAACATAACAAATACAATCAAATAGTCCACTTTTCTCAATTTTCTCAAAATATCAACTAACATACTCTTCCCCCTGTATAGGGAGCCATCTTCCCTATTGGCCTGTTCCCAGGTAATATAACGATCGAAACGGAACAAAAGTTTATTTCACTCCGCCATCCTCTATTTTAAAAGAAATCGGACCCGAATACAATTAACGGAAAATTCCCAGAACATGCCGGTCAATCCCCGCCAAATCGGGTACCGTGACGATTTCCTCCCAGTGTCCTGCCTTCCGCAGCAGCTCTGCTACCTCCCCGGCCTGGCCCATGCCCAGCTCAAAAGCGATTAGGCGCGGCGGCGCCGACAGCAAGGGCAGCTGCGCCATCATGATCCGGTACGGATTCAATCCGTCCGGCCCGCCATCCAGAGCCGTACGCGGTTCATAGTCCCGGACTTCCGGCTGAAGTTCTTCGATATCCTCCGCCGGAATGTACGGCGGATTGGAGACGAGGATGTCCGGCCCCGTGCCGGCAAACGGCTCCAGCAGGTTCCCCTGCCGGAACTCAACCTGGGCGCCCAGCTTCTTCGCATTCCGCGCGGCAACTTCTAGCGCATCGGGCGAAATATCACTCGCAAACACATCCCATCCCTTTGACTGCAAAGCCAACGTAATGGCAATCGCCCCGCTTCCTGTGCCGATGTCGACGACCTTCAGTCCTCCATCCGGTCGCGGGGTGAGCTCCCGTCCATACGTCAGCACCGCTTCCACGAGCAGCTCCGTTTCCGGGCGCGGAATGAGCACCGCCGGCGTAACTTCAAACGGCCGGCCGTAAAACTCCTGCTCGCCGATAATATACTGCGCAGGAACGCCTTGCGCTTTGCGATTGATCGCTTCTTCCAGGGCGCGGCGACGGTCCGCCGGAAACAGCTCCGCGAGCGCCATATAATATGAGGTTCCCGACAATCCCAGCACATGCTCCAGCAGCAGCTGCGCATTCCGCTGCGGCTCCATCACCCGCATGCCGTCTAAAAAAGAAGAAGCCTCCACAAAGGCTTCTCTTACGCTGCGCTGCGGCGTCAATTCAAATATCGTCCGCTTCAAAGCGTTATACTCCTTTTTCCATCATTTCCGCCTGCTCCGCCAGGGTCAGCGCCGAAACGATCTCTTCAATCTCCCCGTTCATCACTTGATCCAGCTTATGAACGGTAAGTCCGATCCGATGGTCGGTCACACGGCTTTGCGGGAAGTTGTAAGTCCGGATCCGCTCGCTGCGGTCACCGGTGCCGACTTTGCTCTTGCGCTCCCCGGCGTACTTCGCCTCTTCCTCTTGGCGCATCATATCGAAGATACGGGCCCGAAGCACCTGCAGCGCCTTCTCCTTGTTGGAGTTCTGCGATTTGCCGTCTTGGCATGTAGCCACGATGCCGGTCGGAATATGCGTTACGCGCACCGCCGACTTGGTAGTGTTAACGGACTGGCCGCCTGCGCCGCTGGAGCAGAAGGTATCTACGCGAATGTCCTTGTCATGGATTTCGATATCCACTTCTTCCGCCTCCGGCATGACCGCCACGGTGGAGGTGGAGGTATGGATACGACCGCCGGACTCCGTGGTCGGAATACGCTGCACGCGGTGCGCCCCGCTCTCGAATTTCATTTTGCTGTAAGCGCCGCGGCCGTTGATCATGAAGATCACTTCCTTAAACCCGCCCAGATCGTTGGTGTTGACGTCCATCAGTTCAACCTTCCAACCCTGGGTATCGGCATAACGGGTATACATCCGGTACAGATCGGAAGCGAACAGTGCCGCCTCGTCGCCACCGGCTGCGCCGCGAATCTCGATAATGACGTTTTTATCGTCGTTCGGGTCCTTCGGCAGCAGCAGAATCCGAATTCTCTCCGCCAGCTCTTGCTCGCGCTGGGTGAGCTCCTCGATCTCCATTTTCACCATTTCGCGCATGTCGTCATCCATCTTTTCGCCCTGCATGGTTTTGGCAGCTTCGAGTTCTTCAATGACGTTCTTATATTCAACATAAGCCTCATAAGCAGGCTGTAAATCGGATTGTTCTTTGGAATAATCCCTGAGCTTCTTGGAGTCATTAGCGACATCGGGATCGCACAACAGCTCGCTTAACTTCTCATAACGGTCTGCAAGGGATTGTAATCGGTCCAACAAAGGAATTCACCTCTCTAAGATATATTCCTGAAGATATGCCATTTCGCACTCCAATTTCGTAGGGAACATGAAGTGTAAACGACTTTTTATTTTACCATGAAACGACACGTTTGACTAGCAGGCAGTTGACCGAAGAAAGGGTTCTCGCCTTTCCCGTTCGCTTCAAAAAAACCACGGTCCCATGCACAAAGCGACATGGAGCCATGGCCTTTGAAACCTTCATCAATTACACGTTAAAACGGAAGTGCATAACATCGCCGTCATTCACAACGTACTCTTTGCCTTCCAGACGAAGCTGTCCGCGTTCCTTCGCGCCGTTCATCGAGCCCGCCGCAACCAGGTCATCGTAAGCAACGACTTCCGCACGAATGAAGCCGCGCTCGAAGTCGGTATGGATGACGCCGGCCGCTTGCGGCGCTTTGGTTCCCTTGCGGATCGTCCAGGCACGCACTTCCTGCACGCCGGCCGTAAAGTAGGTATACAACCCTAAAAGACTGTATGCCGCCTTGATCAGACGGTTCAAACCGGACTCTTCCAGTCCCAGCTCCTCCAGGAACATCGCTTTATCCTCGCCTTCAAGCTCGGCGATCTCGGCCTCAACCTTCGCGCTGATCGGCACCACGATCGCGTTCTCAGCGGCCGCGAAATCGCGAACCTGCTGGACGTAAGGATTGCTGTCGGCTTCCGCAACGCCGTCTTCGCTCAGGTTCGCCGCGTATAATACCGGCTTCAGCGTCAGCAGGTGCAGATCGCGCACGATCAATTTCTCATCGTCGCTCAGCTCCACGCTGCGTGCCGGCTGGTCATTGTACAGGGCTTCCTTCAGGCGCTCCAGCAGCTCCACTTCCTGAGCATACTGCTTGTTGCCGCCCTTCATGTTCTTCTTCGCGCGTTCGATCCGCTTCTCGACGCTGTCTAGATCAGCAAGGATCAGCTCCAGATTGATCGTCTGGATGTCGCTGACCGGGTTTACTTTACCATCGACGTGGGTAATGTTCTCGTCTTCAAAGCAGCGGACTACATGAACGATCGCATCCACTTCCCGAATATGGGCCAGAAACTTGTTTCCGAGACCTTCCCCTTTGCTCGCGCCGCGAACCAAGCCCGCGATGTCGACGAATTCGAAAGCGGTCGGTACCGTCTTGTTTGGCTGAACCAGTTCGGTCAATTTGTCGAGGCGCTCATCCGGCACTTCCACGACGCCCACGTTAGGATCAATCGTACAGAACGGGTAGTTTGCCGACTCGGCGCCCGCCTGCGTAATCGCATTAAACAATGTAGATTTGCCGACGTTCGGCAAACCGACGATTCCAGCTTTTAAAGCCATTTATGTGACAACTCCTTATCAGGTTTACTCTTATTTATAAGTATACGAAGCTCGGGTTCTATACGCCGAAGCCCCTATCACCAGCTAAACAATCTTATTAATTATAGCAGATACCCCATAGACTTCAACACGAATATACTGCCATCGCGAATTCCCGTTCTTCGGTGTTCTGCGCGCCGTTTCAGGCACGAATCAGCCGCTTGGTCGACTTCAGGGCCTCGATATTCCCCGCGCCGATACCGAACATGGCCGTCCGCAGCTCCAGTTCCACCTGGGCAAGCCGCTGATCGAGCGCTTCAACCGAATCGACCGCCGAGCCCAGGAGTCCGCGGCCGAAGCCTGCCAGATCGGCGCCAAGCGCGAGCGCTTTGGCCGCGTCGACGCCGCTTTGCAGCCCGCCGCTGCCGATCAGCGCACAGGCTGGCGCGGCTTCGCGCACCTCCGCGATGCATTCCGCGGTAGGATTGCCCCACCCGGCAAAAGCCTCGGCCGCGGCGCGGCGGACCGGATCCGGGCTGCGGAATTTCTCGACCTGGCTCCATGAGGTGCCGCCCGCACCGGCCACGTCGATGAATGCCGCCCCGACGTCCAGCAGAGTTCGCGCCGTTTCGCCATCGATTCCCCAGCCCACTTCTTTAATCCCGACTGGTATCGAAAGCGTGCGGCACAAATCCTCGATACGACCCAGAAGACGTCCGAACCGGGTGTTCCCTTCCGGCTGAAACACCTCTTGCAGCCCGTTTAGATGGAGAACCAGCATATCCGCGCCGGCGATATCCACCGCCCGTTGACAATCGTCAAGTCCAAAGCCATAGTTCAACTGCACCGCTCCTAGGTTCGCGATCACCGGCACGCTCGGCGCGCTCTCCCGCACGCGGAATGTTGAAGCAAGCTCCTCCTTCTCCACCGCAGCCCGCACGGAGCCCACACCAAGCGCCCAGCCGCGCCGTTCCGCCGCTTCCGCAAGACGCATATTGATCTCTCCGGTGGCCTTGCTTCCGCCAGTCATCGAGCTGATCAAAAATGGCGTGCGTACGGAAAAATCAAGAAACGTCGTATCCAGCTTAATCTCTCCAAAGTCGATCTCCGGCAGTGCGGCGTGACGAAAACGGTAACGTTCAAAACCGGTGGTTATCCCCACAGAGCCCACTTCTTCGTCCAGGCATAATCGAACATGCTCGATTTTCCGCTCGCCGGTGGGCACTTCCGGCATCAGTCTGCCCCCAAATCTTCCTGATCCTCCGCCTGAAACGGTTGCGGGTTTGCCCGCAGTCTGTTCATGTTCTGAGTTCATTCCGTGCCTCCTTATCCGATTCACTCATCCTTAATAAAACCGTATCTAAAGCATATCATTGACGTCGCAGGTTGTCCCAGCTGCATGATATGTGCATCCTTTGACAATTTTAATACCGATGTTCTCACGATCTCCCGTATGTTCGAAACCCAGCAACCTTCCCAAATAGCATTCTGCCCCGGCTTCCCGGGATCATCCCCAAACGCGGTGCTTGCGGAATTGCAAAAACTGGAGTGCGTCAGGGCAGTACTTTCATGTTAATTAACGTTATACGACCTACGAATAGAAAAGATAGGAGGATGGGCGATCTTGGATTTCCGACGTTTGTTCCATAACCGCAATTCAGCTGAACCACCTGCACCGGGTCCAGGCACGCAGCCCCTGACAGAAAATCCTCATGCCAAAAGCTCCCGAATGCGAAAAACAATATTCATGGGTCTTGTCCTTCTCATGCTATGGCTTATCGGCGTGATGATCTATCAGACTCATAAACCGCTTCCGAGTGGAATTTCCTATGAAAGTCCGGTCTACCGGAGCGACGTGAAGATGTGGATCGACCTGACCTATCCCGGACCGGACGGCCAGCCTGTCCACGATCAAGAAATCGGACCGCGCATCGGCCAAATTATCGACGAATCGCGAAAATTCCTGGTGATCGATATGTTTCTGTTCAACGGATATGCCCATAAAGACCAAACATTCCCGAAAGTCAGCGAAGAGCTTGCCCGTCGCCTGGTTACCCATAAGAAGAACCATCCCGATATGGATATCTTCTTTATCACCGACGAAGTGAATACCGGGTACGGCTCCTATACGCCGCCGGAGTTCGAGTCCATGAAGGCAGCAGGCATTCATGTGATTGTGACTGATGTCAACCGGCTGCGGGACTCCACGCCCGCCTATTCCGCCGTATGGCGCACGTTCATTCAGTGGTTCGGCCAGTCCGGCAAAGGCACGCTCCCCAATCTGATGGCAACCGAAGCACCCGATATTACCGTTCGCTCCTATCTGAAGCTGCTGAATGTGAAAGCCAATCACCGCAAAGTCGTGATCAGCGAGAACACCGCGCTGGTGACTTCGGCCAACATGCATGACGCCAGCGCCTTCCACTCGAACATCGCCTTCGAAACGAGCGGGGACATCATCGGCGATATGCTTGCGGCGGAGCAAGCCGCCGTTAACCTTACAAGCCCAATCAAGCTGCCGGAATACGAGCCCGGCTCCAAGCCGGCGGTGCAGCCTTCAGGTCAACCCAACGGTCTCGATGTTCGTTATTTGACGGAAGGAAAAATCTATAAATATGTGCTGGAGGGCATAGAGCAGTCACAGCCCGGGGATACGCTCTGGATGGGGATGTTCTACCTGGCCGACGGTAAAGTCATGGAACGGCTTCTGCAAGCCTCGGACCGAGGCGTTGACATCCGTCTCATTCTGGATCCGAACCAGAACGCCTTCGGCAGGGACAAAATCGGCATCCCCAACCGTCCGGCTGCCGCCGAGCTCATCCAGAAATCCAAAGGAAAAATCTCCATTCGCTGGTACAACACCGGCACCGAACAGTATCATACCAAGCTCATGTACATTGCCAAACCGACAGGCAAATCGATTATTACCGGCGGGTCAACCAATTTCACCCAGCGGAATCTGGACGATCTGAATTTGGAGAACAATCTGTGGATCGCTGCCCCTCAGAATCATCCGCTCACCCGGGATCTGGACCGTTACTTTCATCGGATATGGTTCAACGAAGATGCCCCGTTCAGTCTCGGCGTCGACGCTTACTTGGGAAAAACCACATGGATGAAGGACATCCTGTTTAAATTGCAAAAAAGCCTGGGTTTCACTACCTTTTAAAATTCTTACAAATAGATGGAACGAACGGGCTTAGGAAAAACGGCCTGTCCCGTCGGCTTCTTCTGCTGCGATTACAGCAGGGGGGACATCAGCCGGGCTGCGGATTCAAGCAGCCGTGTCATGATTCTCTTTTTGCGGGTATGATGGCGGTCATATACGATAGCGGATTCCAGGTCATGTTCGAAATCGGATACCAGCTTGTTTACGCTGTCCGTGTGTACGAGCAATGCGTTGACTTCAAAATTAAGATGGAAGCTCCGCATGTCCATATTGGCCGTTCCGATAGTGGCCACCTCCCCGTCGACAATCAGCAGCTTGGAGTGCATGAACCCTTTTTCGTATTCATAGACCCTTGCCCCAACATCCAGCAGGGCCGGAAAATAGGAATGGGACGCGAGGAAGGGCAGCCACTTGTCCGGTTTTGACGGAAACAGAATACGCACGTCAAGGCCCGATAAGGCGGCAACCCTGAGCGCGGTAAGAATGTCCTCATCCGGTATAAAATAAGGCGTAGCCAGCCACACCGACTTACGAGCCGACACAATCATGGAGAAAAAAATGTTCTTGAGGGCTCTCCGTTCATTATCCGGACCGCTTGCGATAATCTGTACGGCGCCGCTGCGGTTCTCCAGCAAATCCGGGGAGTAATAGATCGGCTCGTTCGGCTGCTCCCCCGTCATATACTGCCAATCCTGCAAAAATACAACCTGGAGCGTCCGGACCGCTTCTCCCCGGACAAGCATATGGGTGTCGCGCCAGAAACCGAATGCTTTGCTGCGGCTTAAATACTCGTCTCCCACATTCAAGCCGCCAACGAACCCGACGCTGCCGTCGATCACGACGATTTTGCGATGATTGCGGTAATTCACGCGGCTCGTGAAGAAGATCGTCTTGGGACTTCCGAATACGGCGACCTGCACGCCCGCATCCCGCATCTCCTGCAGGAAGGAAGGCGGCAGCTGCAGGCTGCCGACGGCGTCCACCATAAATCGCACGGCAATCCCTTGCCTCGCCTTCCGTATCAAAATTTCCTGGATCTGCGTTCCGATCGCATCCGGGCGGTAAATGTAATATTCCATATGAATATGGTGCGCTGCTTGCTCCAGCTCCGCAATCAATGCGGCAAAGGTCTCTTCCCCATCGGTCAGCACCTTCGTGTCGCTTGAGAACGATATCGGCGTGCGCGCAAGCCGGGTGGACAGCTGAAGCAGCTGCTGCACTTCCGGCTTGAAGCAGGAGACGTCGGGGGTGTTCTTGCGCAGGACCTCGCTGGTGTAGACCAAGCCGTCCTTCCTCGCCTTTTTATCGTATTTCCTCCGTTTGAAATAGTTCTGTCCGAACAAAAAATAAAAGACGAGCCCGACGATGGGGACGAGCGCCAGCAGCAGGATCCAGGCCATGGTGCTGGAAGGATGGCGATTCTCCATAAAAATCATGAACCCGATGGATACGACGGTCAGCGTAGAGAATATCCCGATAACCGTCCCTGTCGTCTTCCCGAAATAATGCATGCCAAAATAATAAAACGCGAACAATAGCGCGGTGATCAGTACAGCCTCTATTCCCTTTCTCATATCTATATACCCCTTGTTCTTCATCATTTCTGTCTTTGTATGCACGATGCTGGTCACACCATATTCTACATGATCTCCCCCAGGAACTAAAGACTGTTCTCCTTGGGCCGGCAAGGGCTCAATGCATCAAAAAAAAGATTGACAATGCTGACGTCATTTGTTAGAAATATAACTAACGATCGTTAGTTAGGGGGAATTCAATGAGTGCCGCCGATATTAAACAGTCCGCTCTTGCCCACTTTGCCAAAAACGGTTACGAAGGGGCATCGCTAAAACATATCGCCGACGATTGCGGTATCAAGAAACCGTCGATATACGCCCATTTTTCGAGTAAGAAGGATTTGTTTCTGCAAGTGCTCCAGGACGTATTCCATCGTCAGGAGGAAATGATGGTAGCCTATTTCCTTGACCATTCCGATTGGCCGCTGGAGCAGCAGCTGCACGGATTTCTTGAGAATCGTCTCCAAGCTTACCAAATGGATGACGAGGTCCAGTTCTTCATGCGGATGGCCTTCTTCCCGCCTAGCACGCTGTATGACGAAGTGATGGCGATGGTGTATCCGCTGCTGGATCAACAGGAGCAGAACCTGTCGAAGCTGCTTGCCGCGGGCTGCCCGGAGCAGGGCCGCATCATCCGTCATCCGCGCAATGCGGCGATAGCCTTTATGACCTTGGTGGACGGAATCCATCTGGAAACCGTCTACGGCGGGGAAGAGCGGGCCTCAAGACGCCTTGCAGCTGCTTGGCCTGTGTATTGGTTAGGGGTAACGAAGCAAAGATATAACCACAAGAGTTAAATCCTGATGGAATGACGCATCATAAGCAGGAAGTTAAAGTCGAAAGAATTTGTAAGGTAAGGTTACCGTTCTTTTCATAAAAGGAGTGACAAACATAATGAATCGCAACTGGGGTTATGTGCTGCTGGCTGGATTGGTTGAAATCATATGGGTGATGGGGTTGAAGCATTCCGCCAACCTCTGGGAATGGCTTGGAACCTTGGCCGCCATCGCAGCGAGCTTCTATCTTATTATCGAGGCGGCCAAACGGCTTCCGGTCGGAACCGTATATGCCGTCTTTACGGGAATCGGTACCGCCGGGACGGTCGCGTCCGAGATGCTGTTCTTCGGAGAGCCGTTCAAACTGGTCAAGGTGCTTCTGATCTGCGTGCTGCTTGCCGGCGTTATCGGCCTTAAGCTTGTTACGGCTGATCACGCCGAACCGGAGGTGAGTAAATAATGGCTTGGATTGCGCTTATATTCGCCGGATTATTCGAAATCGGCGGCGTCATCGGCATCAAAGGCGTGTCGGATCGCAAAGGCTGGCGTTATGTACTGATTTTGGCCTTATCTTTTGCCGCCAGCTTCTCCCTCCTCTCCTACGCCATGACCGAACTGCCCATGGGGACCGCTTATGCGATCTGGACGGGTATCGGAACGGCCGGCGGGGCCTTGACCGGCATGTTTCTGTTCGGGGAGCCCAAGGAATGGCGGAGAGTGCTGTTTATCGCCATGATCCTGTGCTCCGCCGTGGGCCTGAAATTGATCAGCTAATATTTTCTCAAGAAAAATCGCAAGTTTTCAGAACCTAACGAAAAGGACGACCGTAGTAAAGTTGAAACGGTCGTTCTTTTTCATATATAATATTTCTTGACCTTATGGTCAATCTAAGAACCGATAAGTTCTCAAGCGAGGTGAGCTATTGATTGGCTGATAAAACGGCAGAAAAACGACAGCAAATTCTCATCACTGCGATGCAGCTGTTTTCCGCGAAGGGCTCTTCGGTTACCTCCATGCAGGAAATCGCCGAAGTATGCGGGATGTCGAAAGGCAGCCTCTATCTTCATTTCAAGTCCAAAGAGGAACTGGAAAAGAGCATTTACAAGCATATCGCAGGCCGGATTAAAGACGAGATTCTCCGGGTCGACCACGATCCGTTGCTTGCGCCTAAGGAAAAGATGCGTAAGCAGACGGAAGTGCTCCTGATCCATTTTCTGGAGATCCGGGAATTTCTCCTGAAGCAGTTCCATGATCAGACGCCGGGAAAACCGCCTTTTGACAAGGAAAACATGCGGCAGGAAATGCTCGCTGCGTTGCAGTGGTTTAACAATAAGCTCAAAAGCATCTATGGACCGGACGTTGAGCCGTATACGATGGAGATCGCCATGTTTATGGGCAGCATGCTGGGCGCGTATATCCGTTTCCTGTTCATGCCGGGATTCCATTTGAATGTGGGAATCACCGCTGATCACCAGATCCAGCTGCTTGATGATATCGTAGCCAGCATACTTCGCAGACGTCCGGAGCCGCTGATCCCAATGGAGGCGGTTGGCCAATTGGGCCAATTATGCCAGACCGACGTTCCCAAACAGCGCCATCCGCTGATCGTCATTAAGGCAATGAAAAGCGAACTGAAGAAGGTTCAGGCCGAGCCGGAAGAGCGGGAAGATGCGATGGAGTCCCTCAATATTATGGAGAAAGAGCTGCTTGGCCTCCAGCCCAGCCGGGCCGTTCTGAAAGGAATGCTTGCTAACTTGGAGGGGATCGAGGAAATCGAAGCATTGTATACCGAGCTCAAAGGCACCATTTCGACTGTGCTTGAAAGCTATCTTACGCCCGGCGGCATGATGCAGGGGAATTCGTTCAAATTAGAGACATAGAGTTTGGAGAGGAGAGAGAATCGCCTAATGAAAGGAATTATCAATTTCTCGCTGCGCAACAAGTTTGCGATCTGGCTGCTGACCATCATCGTCAGCTTCGGTGGATTGTACGGCGGACTGACGATGAAGCAAGAAACCATTCCGGATATTAACGTTCCGTTCTTGAGTGTCACCGCCATTTATCCTGGTGCATCTCCCGAAGGCGTTGTGGAGGATGTAACCAAACCGCTCGAGACGAGACTCCGCAATATCGACGGCGTCAAAACCGTAACCTCCACTTCCATGGAGAATGCAGCGAATGTCATGGTTGAGTTTGATTATGGCAGTGATCTGGACAACGCTACGGCGGCTGTTCGCGAAGCCATCAACGAGGTAAAGCTGCCTGACGACGCCCAGAAACCTACCATATCCAAATTCAGCATGAGCTCCATGCCGGTTGTCTCGTTAAGCATTGCTAACAAGGACAATATGGAATTGGATGAATTGACCCGCATCACGGAGAATGACATCGTTCCCGAGCTGGAGGATTTGGACGGAGTTGCTTCCATCCAGGTAGCCGGCCAATTCGTGAATGAGGTACAGCTTAAGTTTAACCAGGACAAAATGAGCGAGCTTGGCCTGACCGAGGATACCGTCAAAGGTATCGTGCAAGGTTCGGCGCTGTACGCTCCGCTCGGCATGTTCGAAATGGAGAAGTCCCAAAAAGCCGTTGCCGTTGATGGCGGCATCATCGGCATCGACGATCTGAAGAATATCGCCATTCCCGTCATTCCGGGTGGCGGCGGGGCGGATGCGTCTGCCGGCGCCGGTGCTCCGAATGCCGGTGCAGGCCAGCAGCAACAGCCGCCTGGCGATGCTGCAGGTGCCGGTCAGCAAGCCGTGCCTGGCGCTGGCGCTGAAGCCGCTGCCGGTGCTGGCGCTGGTGGACAAAATAGTGCTCCTGGTATGCCAACCGGCATTCCAACCGTCAAACTGAGCGAGATTGCCAACATTGAAGTGATCGGCTCCTCGGAATCCATCTCCCGCACCAACGGGAAGGAATCGATCGGTATTCAAATCGTAAAAGCAAACGATGCCAACACGGTTGACGTCGTGAACCAGGTCAAAGACAAGGCCGAAGAATTGAGAGGCCTGTATCCGGGCATGGATCTGACGATCATGCTGGACCAAGGCAAGCCGATTGAGGACTCTGTCCATACGATGCTTTCCAAGGCATTATTCGGTGCGTTGTTCGCCGTTCTGATTATTATGGTCTTCCTGCGCAACATCCGTTCGACGATTATTTCGATCATTTCGATCCCGCTGTCCCTGCTGATTGCGGTTCTGTGCCTGAAGCAAATGGATATCACCTTGAACATGATGTCGCTCGGTGCCATGACCGTTGCCATCGGCCGGGTTGTCGATGACTCCATCGTGGTTATCGAGAATATTTACCGGCGCATGTCCCTCTCGACCGAGAAATTGAAGGGCCGAGAGCTCATCAGCGCCGCTACGCGCGAAATGTTTGTGCCGATCATGTCCTCCACCATCGTGACCATCGCAGTATTCCTGCCGCTTACATTGGTCAGCGGCATGGTAGGAGAGCTGTTCATGCCGTTTGCATTGACGATGGTCTTTGCCCTGCTTGCTTCCCTGGTCGTGGCGATTACGCTCGTACCTGCCATGGCGCACAGCTTGTTCCGCAAAGGCTTGAAGAACACACATGATCATGAAGAGAAGCCGGGTGCCATGGCCCGCGGTTATCGCTCCATCTTGAAATGGACCTTGAATCACAAAGCGATTACCTTCCTGGCAGCCATCGTGCTGCTCGTTGGAAGCTTATTCTTGACCAAGTACCTGGGCGTAAGCTTTATTCCGGAACAGGAAGACAAATACGCGATGGTCACCTATTCACCTGAGCCTGGCGTAATGCTGGAGGATGTTGAGGATCGAGCCTTAAAAGCCGAGAAGTTGATCCTGGATCAACCAGGCGTGCAATCGATGCAATACTCCATCGGCGGAAGCAATCCGCTGGGCATGGGCTCCGCCAATTCAGGATTGTTCTACGTTATGTATGATCCGGATACGAAAAACTTCGAAGATGTCAAAAAGACGCTCATCGAAGATCTTGCCAAGGAAGTGCCGGACGGCACTTGGTCCAATATGGACATGGCAGCCGGCGCCTTTGGCGGCAGCCAGTTGACGGTGAACGTCTTCGGCGACTCGCTGGAGCAGATCAAGCCGGTGGCCGATCAAATCGCAGAGCTTGCGAACAAGGATACCGCAACGTTTGAAAATGCGGAAACCAGCTTGTCCGAAGCGTTTGAGCAGTACACGCTGGTAGCCGATCAAGAGAAGCTCAGCTCACTGGGCCTGACGGCCGGACAACTAGCGATGAAGCTGGCCCCGGTACGGGAACGTCCGGTCTTGACCGAAGTCAAGATCGAAGACAAAACCTACAATGTTTACATTGAAGCGGACAGCAAAACCTATAAGAGCATTAAGGAAATCGAGAACGAAACCGTGACCTCTCCGCTTGGCATCGAAGTACCGATCAAGGATGTGGCCAAGGTGGAAAAAGGAACCACTCCGGATTCCATTACGCGCATCGACGGTAAAATGGTTGTGAGTGTCACAGCCGACATCCTGTCCAGCGACGTAGGCTCGGCTTCGACCAACCTGGAGACCGAAGTGAACAAGCTTGAGCTTCCAGACGGCGTGTCCGTCCAATTCGGAGGCGTCACCGAGCAAATTAACGAAACCTTCGGACAGCTTGGGCTCGCCATGCTGGCGGCCATCGCTATCGTATACTTTGTACTCGTGGTTACGTTTGGCGGGGGACTCGCTCCATTCGCCATCCTGTTCTCGCTGCCGTTCATTGTCATCGGCGCTATCATAGGCCTGCTCGTCACAGGCGAAACACTGAACGTGTCTGCACTGATGGGCGTACTCATGCTGATCGGTATCGTTGTGACGAACGCGATCGTGTTGATCGACCGTGTGATCCATATGGAACGCGAAGGAATGAGCACGCGCGAAGCCCTGCTCGAAGCCGGCGCCACCCGTCTTCGTCCGATTCTGATGACGGCACTGGCAACCATCGGCGCGCTCCTGCCTCTCGTATTCGGCTGGGAGAGCAGCGCAGGCATTATCTCGAAAGGACTCGGCATCACGGTTATCGGCGGCCTGATCAGTTCCACACTGCTGACGCTCGTGGTTGTACCGATCGTGTACGAGTTCCTGATGAAGTTCAGCAAGAAAAGAATCGAAGATTAATTAGAACACCAAACGCCCCGGCCTTCCTAATACAAGGAAGCCAGGGCGTTGTTTGTGTTTGGTGGTGATGATATGATTCTGGCGCTAATGCACCAGTATGGCTTCTTTGGAATGCTTCCAGGTCTTCAGCATGTTCAGATCCTGCGCGAGGAATTCCTCCAGCAGGCTGAATAACGACTGGTATAGCGGGCTTTGCGTGGACCCCTTCAGATCCTTGCAGAGGGATGGCACCCATGACAACAGATGCTCCTCCAGAAATTGCTCTTGTACCTCCATTAATTGCAACATGCTATCTTCACAATACGTATTGTTCAGCATACGGTCATGAAGCAGCGTCATAAATTCCAGTTCAATGGCTATATGATCGTCCGCTTCGCCATGCAGTTTATTAAAGGCAACACCGGCGGATGCATAACAATCGGCCAAATCCTGAGCGCATCCATCCTTCGTATAATGGGATTCCGCGGCCTGGCGAGGTTTGGACTGCTGAAGCAGCCGGCGGTATTCCGCCCCCTCATATTCGCAAATCCGAACTAATTCCTCAGGCGAGCGTCCGCATAAATATTTCATTAGATCCGTACCGGCCTTCGAACACTCCGCCGCCTTGCTAATTCCGCTCCCGCGGCTCCATTCCGCAATCATAGACAAGCTGGGCCAATTGCCCAAAAAATCAATCAGCAGCTCATAGACCGTCCCCCGGTTTTCAAGCCACCTGTGACAGACGTCAGGCACCTCCAAAGTTTGAACAGGTGATATCGCCATATCGAACCTCCTATTGGTAACCTTTCTTGTTGGATGTGATATCCTTGACAGTATATCTTAGATGAACGTCTAATGAAAGCAGTTTGAAATGATTTCCGAAAATTTCGGAAAAATCAGGAAACTTTCGGAAATCTAGAATGTCACTACTCGCTTTCAAGGGGAGAAAGCTTTGGTCCACAGGTCCAATATACATGATTTAGAAAGCGTTTTCTGTGATACTTCTCACAAATCCTTGAACTTATCCGTGCGGCTTGTCCGGCTAACATGACCCTTACAATGCATTGACTCCTGTTCGGGGAATGGCTACAATGTGACCATGCACGCTAGTAAAAGGGGGATTTCCATGATCGAACCGCTTAAAGATTCCTTCGGTCGTGTTCATGATTATATTCGAATCTCGGTGACGGATCGGTGCAATCTTCGTTGTGTATATTGTATGCCGGAAGAAGGGATGGAATTCCAACCTCACGATCAGATAATGAGCTATGAAGAGATCGCCGCAATCATGCGCGTTCTGGCCCCCATGGGCGTCTCCAAAGTACGTCTTACCGGCGGCGAGCCGCTTGTGCGCAAGGATCTGGAAACCTTGGTCCATCAAATTGCTTCCATTGAAGGAATTCAAGATATATCCCTCACCACCAACGGGATCATGCTCCCATCCAAGGCCCGCCTGCTGAAGGAAGCGGGACTCACCCGCATCAACATCAGCCTGGATTCGCTTCAGGAAGAGCGTTACGCTCGCATCACGCGCGGCGGCCGGGTGCATAAAGTGCTTGAAGGCATTGAAGCCGCTTATGAAGCCGGCCTGAATCCGATCAAGCTGAACATGGTGTTAATGAAGGGCTTCAATGAGGACGAGATTCGCGACTTTATCGCCCTGACGCTTGATCGTCCCCTTCATGTCCGCTTTATTGAATACATGCCGATCGGCCAAGCGTCCGATACCTGGCGGGATTCGTACCTGCCGCTGAGCCGGGTATCCGAAGTGTGCCAAGAGGCCGGCTGGGCCATTCAAGAAGAGCAGGGCCCTTCCGGCAATGGTCCTTCGCGCAACATGAAGGTGGTTGGAGCAACGGGAACGTTCGGTTTGATCCATCCGGTCAGCGATCATTTTTGCGATTCCTGCAACCGGCTCAGGCTGACGGCCGACGGCCATATCAAGGCCTGCCTGTACTGGTCGGACGAATTTAACGTGCGCCGCGTCATCGATGACCCTTCGGCGGTGGCGAACCTGTTCCGCAAAGCGCTCGGCGCCAAGCCGCTGAATCATGAAATGGCGCTCGCGCTGGAGAAAAAGGCCCAAAGCCATACTCCTACGGTCCGGCGCATGTCGCAGATCGGCGGATGAGCTTCTGCTCCGAGCATGAGAGCAGAATCAGCATAGCCAAAGCAAACCGCCTTATATATACTAGAAAGCCCCGCCAAGCATTTGAATGGCGGGGCTATTTTTATAGAATGCATGCAGGGGATCGATCATTCTTCCGTATTCAGCAGACCGCCTGCGGCCTCGTAATCCACGGGCGTATTCATGTTAAATAAGATTCGGCTCGGATCAAGGCCGGTCACTTCCGCTAATTCCTCCTCATTCGCAAAAACGACATTCAGCTCCTGCACCCACTCCACCATGCGGAGCTGCCTCCGCATCAGCCTGCGCTCAAGGCTTTCCGCGGCCTCTCTGCGATACGCTGCCAGCAGTGGATGCATCCTTCCTTCCACGACCGGGATTATAGCGTCGGCGGTGTCCTGCATGTTCGCAAGATCCAGCAGTCCCTGAAGAAACCGCTCGTGGATGTAAGGCATATCGCAAGCTGCGATCAGATTCCATGTGCTCCGGGAAGACTTCAGGGCGGCATGAAGGCCCGCCATCGGACCTTGTCCGACATATAGATCGGGGACGCATTCCAAGCCGAGGAATTGATAAGGTCCCGGGTCATTGGTAGACAGGATCACCCGTCCGCTGACTTTGTCCAGCGCGTGGACCGTCCGTTCAATCAAACTCATCCCCTCCATGGGCAGCAGCGCCTTGTTTCTCCCCATTCTCCGGGAGGCTCCTCCAGCAAGCACGATACCCGTCACCTGACCCGATGGCAGACGAACATCTTGGAATTGAACGCTCATATGCTCCACCAGCCTTTCTTCAAGTTATAAAAAATCGGATTCAGTTTATAGGCTAATATCCAGAATAATGGAAAATCATTTAAAAGATGGTTTGTATCCCTTTTCAATGCGTGATACATTGAAAGGAAAGCGGCTTTTTTCTTATACCGCGATTATGGATTGTATTCGGTTTGAAAGGAATGACCCACTTGCGGAATATGGACAATGCTCAACCTTCGCTGACATCGCTCAAGCTGTTCAACTTCTTCATTTACGGAACCATGGTCATCTTCACCGGTTTCTTCCAGTTGTATTTGCAAGATATCGGCATGAGCAAAATCGAAATCGGCAGCCTGATGGCGATTGCGCCATTTGTGTCCATCTTCGCCAATCCGTTCTGGGGATTCTGGAGTGACCGGGCGGCCAACATCAAACGCGTGCTGCTGATCATGATGACCGGTACGCTGCTGCTGGTTCAGCTTGTTTTTCAAGCGAATACCTATGCAATGATATACATGACGATGATTTTCTTTTATTTTTTCCAGACGCCGATGTTCTCGCAGACGAATTCGCTGATTCTGACCTATATTGATGGAACCCCGCAAAAGTTCGGCTCGTTCCGGCTGTGGGGCTCGCTCGGATGGGCGCTGACGGCCATCGCGGCCGGGCCTGTCATCGACCGGCTTGGGTCGGGACGCATTGCCATCGTGTTCTCGATCATGCTGCTGGTGGCGGCCGTGTTCATGTTTACGCTGCCCTCCATCCAGAAAACGGCTGCATCGGCATCGGTCAGCCTTAGGGGGCTCAGCAGGCTGTTTCTGAACTCCTATTTTGTCTGGTTCATCCTTTTAGGCATCATGGTATCCATCCCGAACACGGCGAATAATACTTTTATGTCCCTATACATTCTGGAGCTTGGCGGATCCAAACAGACGGTCGGCCTCGCCATCTTCTTCTCATCGATATTCGAAGTGCTGATCTTCATTCTGTTTGACCGCTTCCTGAAGCGGAAAATCAACGTCCTGGTCGGCTGCCTGACGATTGTCAGCCTGCTCTTCGCGCTCCGCTGGCTGCTTATGGCCGAAGCCAACAGCCCGCTGGAGGTCGCCTTCATCCAGCTGCTGCACTGCGTTACCTTCGGCGGCTACTTCTATGTCGGCGTTCAGCTGACAATGCTGTTTGTTCCGACGCCGTACCGCGCCTCCGGCCAAGCGATCTATACCTTAAGCTGGAGCGGCATATCCGGTGTCATCGGCGGCCTTGCCGGCGGCTGGATGTTCCAGAACTTCGGGGCGCAGGCCATGTACCGGACCGGTACGCTGCTCGCCATCGTGGGTGCCATCGGCTTTGGCTGGATGTGGTACAACCTCCGCAAGCACGGATACCAGCCGCTGCACCCGGACGATCCCGAAGGCGACGAGATCGAGGAGTACGCTGCGAGTTAGCGCGCAGTTATCTCCCGTACGATATCAATTCCAGGATGATATCACCGTAAATATAACAAGACTCGAATGAATCCTGGAACGGAATCTTCGAGTCTTGTTTACGTTTAGGGGCCAGGTCGACCTGATTAGCGCCTACCCGTACCCCTTTTTTATTCTCTGTCTTGTTTAGTTCTTCGGAAGCTGGAACGAGCTCTTCAGGGAAACCACGCGGTTAAATACCGGACGTCCTGGCTGCGAATACTTCGAGTCGACGTTGAAATATCCGTGGCGGAAGAACTGGAACTTGTCCTGCGGCGCTGCATCCTTCATATTCGGCTCCACGAAGCCTTGCACGATTTGCAGCGAATTCGGATTGATGTCGTCCAAGAAGGACTTCTCGGCAGCTGCCTCCTCCGCTTCGCCCGCAACCTCAGGCACCATTTCCGCTTCTTCGTCTTCGTCCTTGAACAGCGGCTCGAACAGACGGAATTCGGCAGGCACGGCCTGCGTGGCCTCCACCCAGTGAATCGTCCCTTTTACCTTGCGTCCGGTAAAGCCGCTGCCGCTCTTCGTCTCCGGATCGTACGTGCAGTGAATCTCGACGACCTTGCCGTTCTCGTCTTTGATCACGTCATTGCACTTGATGAAATACGCATGCTTCAACCGGACCTCATTGCCCGGGAACAAGCGGAAATATTTGCTCGGCGGATCTTCCATGAAGTCCTCTTGCTCAATGTAAATCTCGCGCGAGAACGGAATCTGGCGGATCCCCATCTCCGGATTCTCCGTGTTGTTTTCGGCGTCCAGCCATTCGACCTGACCTTCAGGGTAGTTCGTAATGACCACCTTCAGCGGGTCCAGCACGGCCATCGTGCGGGGCGCCTTCAGCTTCAGGTCTTCGCGGATAAAGTGCTCCATCACTTGGCGGTCCACCGTGCCGTAAGCCTTCGAGATTCCCGTCTCGAACACGAAATTGCGAATGGCTTCCGGCGTATAGCCCAGACGGCGAAGTCCGGAGATCGTCGGCATGCGCGGATCGTCCCAGCCGTCCACAATGTTCTCGTCCACGAGCTGCTTCAGCTTGCGTTTGCTGGTGACCGTCTGCGCCACGTTCAGACGCCCGAATTCGTACTGACGCGGCGTGCTGTCCATCTCGCATTCGGCCACGACCCAATCATAGAACGGGCGCTGATCTTCAAACTCCAGGGAGCACAGGGAATGCGTAACCCCTTCGATGGCATCCTCCAGCGGATGGGCAAAAGCATACATCGGATAGATGCACCACTTATCCCCTGTATTGTGATGATGCGCGTGGGAGATCCGGTAGATGACCGGATCCCGCAGATTGATATTCGGGGAAGCCATATCGATCTTGGCGCGCAGCACGCGTTCACCGTTGGCGAATTCCCCTTTGCGCATCCGCTCGAACAGATCCAGGTTCTCTTCCACGCTGCGGTCCCGGTATGGACTGTTCTGTCCAGGTTCGGTCAAGGTTCCGCGCGTTTCGCGGATTTGGTCGGCGGACTGGTCGTCCACGTAAGCCTTCCCTTTCTTAATCAGCAGCACCGCGCGATTGTACATCTCTTCAAAATAATCGGACGCGAACCGCAGCTCTTCCCAATCGAAGCCAAGCCACTTCACGTCTTCCTTGATGGAGTTCACGTACTCGATGTCTTCCTTCACCGGGTTCGTGTCATCAAACCGCAAGTGTGTCCGTCCGCCGAATTCATCGGCCAGCGTAAAATTGATCCAAATGGCCTTGGCATGTCCAATATGCAGGTAACCGTTCGGCTCCGGCGGGAAACGGGTAACGATCTCCTTGACTTTACCGGACTTCAGGTCTTCGGTAATAACATTCTTTATGAAATTGGAGGGGGTGCCCCGATGGTTCTCCACGTTGATCAACCTTTCGTCCTGTAATTTCTGTCTATCTCCTGTATAAACGTGTTTCTCTTAAATATACCTGTAATGACGCGATTGTTCAAGGAATTCGGCACTCCCGCGCAGTAAGCCCGCGACTTGGGACAGGGGGGGAGGCAGGCAATAACTACAAGTCCTCAACCTGTTTGCCAAGGCTCCTCCCTTAGCCGGATATAGCGGCGAAAATCATTTTGACGGGGGCTTTTTAATAGGGTAGCATGGAGAGAAAAACAGTGTTTGAAGGAGGCCGGCCATCATCTTATGAAGCCCAGCAAATTTCCCAAAGAGCAGCGAGAACAGCTGATTGAATTGGTGCAGGAATACTTTGAAACGGAACGCGGCGAAACCCTCGGAAATCTGGCCGCGGAGAGTGTTCTTGATTTTTTCGTGGAGACCTTGGGGCCTCATCTATACAATCAAGCGCTCAGCGACTGCCGAACGGTTGTCAATCAGCGCATGATTTCCCTGGAAGAAGATATTTACGCATTGGAGCAAAAAGTGAAGCGAACTCGTTAGAGGTACATATACTTTATACTTCGCGATGGAGAACAAAGGAGATACCGTATGTTTGGATACACATTGGACGATCATGTTGAATTGCGCCCGCTTGCCATCGAACATGCACGGGCGATGTTCGAGATTACCGACCGGTCGCGTGACCGTCTCCGCAAGTGGCTTCCGTGGGTGGATGCCGTCACTGAGGTTAACGATACTGTCAACTATATCAAGGGTGCCATGAAGCAAGCAGCAGACAATGGCGGCTTCTCGGCGGGCATCTGGGTGCGCGAGGAGCTGGCGGGCACGATCTCGTTTCACGAGATCGATTGGAACAATCGCTCGGTCGGCATCGGCTACTGGCTGGATCAGCATTTTACGGGGCAGGGCCTGATGACAAGCGCGTGCCGCGCGTTTACGGATCACGCGCTGATGCGCATGGGCCTGAACCGGGTGGAGATTCGATGCGCAACGGCTAACCATCGGAGCCGGGCGATTCCGGAACGTCTGGGCTTTGTCCTTGAGGGAGTCATACGGGAAGCCGAGAAGCTGCCCCAAGGCTATGTCAACCATGCGGTTTACGGCATGATTCAGAGCGAATGGAAGCGGATGAGGTAACGCATACGGTTTAGCCTCGCCGGTACTGTATTTTCTATAACCCCAATAAAAAAACGGCTTGTATCCTACCAAAAGGACGCAAGCCGTTTTTGTTGTCCGTATGTGTTCTAGAACGCGGGCTAACCTTGGCTTAGAGCTTGGCAAGAGTCGCGCTACTTCAATCCTGACGGCTTCGAAGGGTCGCCAGCCATGTCCCGAATTGCGACTTCAAGCTTGTGGCGAGTTCGTCGATCTCCAGCATGCGCTCAAGCCCTTGTTCATCCTTTCGCCCGTCCTTCATCATGCGAAGCACTTCCAGCACCGCGATGCCGGAAGCATGGCAATCAAGCCGGGTAACGGGGGAGTCTGCACTGACGCTTCCTTCCTCGAGCACGCGGAAATAAAAACCGCTGTAACCCGTGTTCAGCACCCTTGCCGGCATGTCTTTGACGCCATGCTTTTGCGACAGCTTAAAGCAGGGATATCGGGGCTGGCTGACCTGCAGCACCGCCTCCCCTACCCGGTATACGTCTCCGATGCAGACTTCATCCTCCAGCAGCCCTCGCAGCGTCAGATTTTCGCCGAATGCAGCATACGGCATCGGTCTGCCCAAGGACCGTTCCCAATACGGATAATGCTCCGAAGGATACGCGCACACCGCCTTATCCAAGCCGCCGTGATGGATGAGATCGGCTTGCCCGTCCCCTTCGAAATTCAATGAACTTAGAAACAAGGAGCCTTCCACAGGCTGCTTATAAATTCCGGTAGACAGGTCCTTCCCCTGGTAATCCACCGTTACAGGCTTTCCCACATTCAGCGATACAATGCCCATGGTCATGGAAAAACAACCTCCGCTATCTTTCTTTTCATCTACTATATGCAATCGGGTATGCCCTTGTCCAGAAGCCGTTTCAGTGGGAGGACCCCAAAAACAAAAGGCCAACCAGAAGTCTCCGGTTGACCTAATCATACGAACAGTCCAGTAAAGCCGCCCGGACTGTCCAACCCTATGATCTCATCTCTTTCGCATCCGTGAACCGGACCAGGGCGATATCCTGAGGGGGATCATGATAAGAAGTAACACATTAAAATATCATCAACGTAACGACCATCCACGTAGAACTCCCGAATCAGCCGCCCCTCTTCCTTAAACCCGCAGTTTCTGTAAAAGGAGAGCGCGCCCGGGTTGCTGGACAGCACCCGCAGCCTCAGCTTCGCAATGCCTTCCACCCGCGCCATATCCTTCGCCGCCTCGATCAGCCGCTGTCCGATGCCCTGCCGCTGATGGGCAGGGTGGACTGCGATATTCAGCTCGAGCACATGGCGATTGCTGTTAAGGCCTGTGGGCGAACGGAAGCCGACGTAACCACACAGCTCCCCTTCATGCAGCGCAACAAGCTGCGTGCCTGGCGGGCACTGCAGAAGATAATGGTCCCGTGAGCTCCATTTCAGGGGCTCCGGGGCCGTATTGCGATCCCATACCAGTTCGTCGAGTTCCATAAGCGCAGCGGCATCCTTCATTTCCGAGAAACGGATGGTCACTGTCTCTTGACGGGTATTCATCGACATCCCTCGCTTCGATAACCATTCCCTATATTATAACAGACCGGTCCGGTTCCTGCAGACGAGTTTCACGGGTTACGATTTATTGTTCATGAACGCTGCCGTAAATATCCACGACGCTGCCTTGTTCGTCATTTCCGGTCAACCGCTTGAAATCGTCGCCCGAGATGCGAACGCCTCCCGTGCGGTAGCGGTTCCGGATCGTATTCGCGGATACATCCTGCCCGTTAATCGTGACACGGGTCCGCTCGGCGCCATCCATATGATAAACGAATGTTACCGGCACGCCGGCATAGTTGAATTGGAACTCCAAGCCATCCAGCGTCTTCGGCAGAACCGGGTCGATCACCAGGTCGCCTCCCACTTCGCGGATGCCCAGCGCATTGGAGATCAGCTGGTTCATGTAGATCCCCGGACCGCTGGAATAAATCCGCCATCCCCCTTTGACAGGTATGTCTCCGCTGCGCAGCGCATCAAACGATTCCTGGGCTTCGTAGCGCGTGTTGAACTTTCCGTCCGAGCTGCTGAAATATGCATTGCTCTGGCGCAGCTCCGCATTCGGCACCACCTCGGTGATGCCGATCGGGTTGATGCGCTCAAGCCCGCTCCAAACCTCGCTGCTCTTGCCGAGCTTGGCCATGGCTTCGACAAAGCGGATATGCGCATGCACATATTGAAGGCCAACCTCCCGGCCGAAATTCGCCGCTTGCTCCGCCCGCTTAAAGTGCGTGCTGACGCCGCCGGCATATACCGCCGGTCGGTTCATCAGCCTTACGCCGTCCGGACAGAACAGCTGCTCCCGGATAATCTCATAATGGCTGGCCGCCTGCTCCGGGGTCAGCAGCTCGCTGATCATGCTGCGCGTCATCGGCAGCAGACGGTACTGGATCCCCGTTTCCTCATCGGACGGATGCAGCAGGAATCTGCTCTGCTCCTTGCTCTCCATATAGACAAAGCCCGGAATGACTTCGGAGTTCAGGATATACGTATTGAAATCCCGCTGAATTCCTTCCGCGAGTTCCCCCATCGCACCTGACATCGCTTGATCCACGCTTTCCATGACGCGGGAGAACTGGTTCAAGGTCTGATACGTCAAGGCGACCGTCCAGCTGCTGACCATGAACTGCTTCAGCTGGGCGTTAGCCGGCTGCAGCGTATCGTCCCAGTCCCCGTCCCCATACGAAGACAGGTGGGTACCATGAAGGAAATGCTCCTGAATATAGGCCATTTGCTTCTTCACGTGTTCAAGCACGGTGTACGTCCGCTCCGTAAAATCGAAGCTGTGCTTTCTCGTGTAAGGAACGGCCGACTCCAGGATGCTGTAATCGTTGGTAACGGCCAGATAATCGCCCAGCACCTTCAGCGGCCATACGATGATGTCGCCGTGGCTCTCTTCCTGCTGGATATGGGCATACTTATCAAACATGAACCACTGCGGCCAGTTTCCGTCATCCTCATATTGGTGGGAATACACCTCAAGCAGGATATCGCGGACCTGCTCGTACTTATGCGTGGCTATGAAATATTCCACGGGTCCCTGGCATACATCGCGCGTTCCCCACGCCGCACCGCCGTACTGTTCCAACCCGTGCGGCACCGAATAATGGACGAGCATGTTGTGCGTATACCACCAGGCAAGCGCATTGACTTTGAATAAACCGTCATCCTGCCCGTTGTTCAAGCTCAGATGGAACCCGTTCATAACGGATGCGTAAAACGAACGATAGTTTGCAATCTCCTCATCCGCATTCTGCGCCTCGATTGGAGCATCCGCTGCATCAAGGCTGCCTTGCACCGTCATGGCCCACTCGGCACTCTCGGCGAGCTCAAGCACCGTTAAGGAAGCGCTCCCTGGCGCGATGTTGCTTGCCAGACAGGTTTCGTCCGTCACCTGCATATCGGCTCCCGTCACCCCAAGCCGGTAATGCAGATCCTTGTACACGGACGCGCTCAGCGAAGCCGAATCGGCACGGAACGTGAGGACGCCGTCTTCCTGAACCACATGATACGGCACTTCATATTCGTTGACATCCATCGTCATCTGCATGGTCACCAGATAACGGTAAGCTCTTCCGCTTTCGGAACGGACCTGAAGCGTAACCTCCGGTGCCGCGGCGGACGTGAAGTTCGTGATGATCAGCTTGTCGTTTTCGGTTTTGTAATACCAGCGTACATAGTTAAAGCCGATCTCGAACACGGACGGCATCGTCAAAAGGCGGTACTGCCCATCCATCTCGACATAGATCCGCTGTCCGGAAGTCTTGGGCACGTTTAGCGCGTTCCGCGCGTGACTCATCATTTTGTTAAAGTTGGTGTTTCCCGTCACCAGTTGGGAATTAAACACGCCATACATGTAAGAGGTGGTCGTGATGACCGGACTGCCCAGCTTAACGTTGTTGCCGCTCATCAAGATATGGCCGTGCGGACGCTCCACGCGAAGCTCCTTCTCCTTCAAGACGATATGCTCATAGGTGTCCGTGAAGAACGAAAGCAGCGTTTCCCCGTCTCGCTCCTCTTGGCGGCGTACAGGATACAGTGCGTTCAGTTCGTCTGCCGTCAGCGGCACGGTCTGCAGAGGTTCGCCGAAGCGGTCGGAACGTTCCATCTGCGGCAGCTTATTGCCCGTATTGGTCAAACGGCGTGCTTCCGCCTGCTGCCAGGCGGCCTGGAGCTCCTCCTGGTATTCGAGCGCAGTGACGGCATCCGGATGATCCTCCTTAAACAAACCGTAGAATACGAACCGGGCCGTCCCGTTCAACGTTACGCGAGGGGACTGCAGAGCCGTATAGGCAAACTCGTATTGATATACCTCATTCGGGAGGTTCTCTTTGAATAAAGCCTCTGCCCGATTCGTCTTTTTATAGGAAAGACCGAAGAACTGAAAGCCGTCCGTGGCATACCCGACCGCCGATGTCAGCGATCCCTGCTGAAGATAAGGGAATACGCCACCCTGCGGCTGATTTTGGCGGGAGCACACGACATAACCCCGCTCATCCTGACGGAACACGGCATGGTCGATGTATTGGGACAGGTACGCTTCATTGTTTCGAACGGCACCCGGAAGGGCAATCCCGATATCCTGTCCGTAAACGACGTCGGCTTGCATCCCTTCCCCTTGGAGCTCGATGTCCCAAAACCACGCGCCGGCATCGGTTGGGGTAAACCGTATCGTATAGGCTACTCCCTTGACGCTGCCTTCCCACATCATCCGGTTATCCGCATGCGTGACCACGCTTCGGGAATGCACACCGAGCATGGGAACGGCCTCGATGCCGTCTTCGGTATGGATTCTCAGAAACAAATTGTTGAGGGCGCCGTCAATCGGATTGGAGAGCAGTTGATTGATCATCGTCGTGCCGTAAGCAGCTTGATAAAGATCCCCGCTTGGCAAAAAGGTAAACGTCAATTCTCCCGCCTGGAGTACAACTTTCGCATCGTTCATTACATGATTGGCTGTCACAAGTTTCACTTCCTATTCTGCATAAATGATGTTGGTCCGCGTTATTTCCGAAGCCGAAAACGTCTGATCTCCGTATCCCGGCTATTCCTTCCGACCATGAGGTCGAACTCGCCGGCATCGCTCGTGAAGGACAGGTCCGAATGGTGATACCGCAGCTGTTCTTCGGTCAGGGTAAAGGCGATTTCCTGCCGTTCTCCCGGCTGCAGCAGCACCTTACGGAAGGCCTTTAGTTCCCGGACCGGTCTGACAACCTCGCCGGAACAGTCGCGGACGTACAGCTGGACGACTTCTTCCCCGGCCATATCGCCGGCATTCGTGACAGATACTTTGATCTCAAGCGGCTGTTCCGAAGACATCTCTTCCGCTGAAAGCTCCATGTTTCCGTATTCGAATTCGGTATAGCTTAGGCCGAATCCAAAGGGCAGCAGCGGCTCATTCGGAATGTCCAAATACTGCGATACATAGCGCACCTGCGCATCCGGCGCACCCTTCGGCCGCCCGGTATTATAATGGTTGTAATAGACCGGCACCTGTCCGACGGAATAAGGGAACGACATGCTGAGACGGCCGGAAGGATTAATCTCGCCAGTCAGCAGCGAAGCGATGGCCGCCCCGCCTTCGCTTCCCGGGAACCAGGCTTCCAGCACGGCATCGGCCTCATCCAGCACGCCGTGCAAATCCAGCGGGCGGCCGTTGAACAAGACGGCTGCCATCGGCTTATCCAGCGTTTTCAAATGGCGGATCAATTCGAGCTGCGGCTGCGGCAGCGTGATAAACCCGCGGCTGCCGGCTTCGCCGCTCATCTCGGAATCCTCGCCCAGCGCCAGCACGATCACATCGGCTTGCTTCGCGGTCTCCATCGCCTCCTCCAGCTGCTGATCGGTCATAGCGCTCACGCTGCAGCCCTCGGCCACCGTCAGAGCGCCGGAAGGCAGCTTGGACCGCAGTCCCTGCTCCAGCGTGACGGCATCTTCTTTAGCGCCTGTCCAAGACCATGGGCCGAGTATGTCGCCGCTGGCAGCGAACGGGCCGATCAAGGCTACGCGCTGACCGTCTCTGAGCGGCAGCAGGGAGTCGTTCTTCAGGAGCACGCAGGATTTTCCCGCGGCTTCACGGGCCGCCTGTCTGTGTTCCTCACAGAACACGATCTCCCGTTCGGCTTGCGGGTCGGCTCCCCGCGCAGGACGCTCGAACAGTCCAAGCCGCTTTTTCAATGACAGAATACGCAGCACCGCTTCATCGATCAGGCTCTCATCCACCCGTCCATCGCGTACCATTTGCGGCAAATGATGCACGTAGCTGGAGGTCATCATCTCGATGTCCACGCCAGCCTCGATGGCTCTTAACGCTGCTTCTGCCTCGTCCTCGGCAACTCCGTGAGGGATCAGCTCTTTGACCGCTCCCCAGTCGGAAATCAACACACCGTCAAATCCCCATTCGCGACGCAGCAAATCGCGCATCAGCCGCTTATTGCCTGTAGCCGGTATGCCATCGACGGTATTGAAGGCGGTCATGACCATCTCGACTCCCTCATCCAGCGCGGCCTTGTACGCAGGCAAGTAATACTCCCGGAGCTGGCGCTCGGACATGTCCACCGTGTTGTAATCACGGCCGCCTTCACCGGCTCCGTAGGCGGCAAAGTGCTTCACGCACGCGGCCAGCCGGTTTACATCGCCGCTCAAGTCGTCGCCTTGAAAACCTCTGACAAACGCTCTTGCAAATTCACTGTTCAGATAGGGATCTTCACCGGTCGACTCCATCACGCGACCCCAGCGCGGATCGCGTACCAGGTCCACCATCGGCGCAAATGTCACGTGGAGGCCGGATACCGCGGCTTCGCGCGCGGCGATTTCTGCGCTTCGTTCCGCAAGGACAGGGTCCCACGAGCTTCCCATGGCCAGCGGCACCGGGAAGATCGTTTTGAAGCCGTGTACGATATCGGCCATCAGGAGCAGCGGAATTTTTAATCGATTTTTGCGCATATGCGCTTCTTGGACGGCTATCACTTCCTCCGCCCCCGCCAAGCCCAGCACCGAGCCTGCATTGCTAACGATCTCATCGGTGATGCCCAGCGACTCCATCGGTCCTGTAATTTGTCCTGATTCTTGAGCTCCTTCGAAAAAAGGGACGGCCAGTTGTATAAGCTGCGCAATTTTTTCCTCCAGCGTCATCTGCTCGACCAGAGAAGTCAGTTGTTGATCTGCCATTTCCCATCCTCCTATGTCTTAACCTTCACGATCTAGTCGATTCGAATCGTTTTGATGTTTGCTCAAGCCATGAAATATATTCATGCAACCTTATATTTAATAGGATTTTTCACTTATACATCCATTGTTTTAGACTTGAGAAAACCAGCCTGTTCCTGCTCCATAATCGAAACGTTTCAATAAAAACGGACGAAAAATCAGGGCAGTGGCAGCCAATCCAGCACACGCTGAATTTTACGGTCCCAATATCCCCATTCATGTCCGCCCGGTTCTTCCTCGTATGTCATCGGAATCCCCAGACTGTCTGCATATCGTCTAAACGTTTGGTTATCATGATATAAAAAGTCTTCCGTTCCGCAGCACTGATACAACATCGGTTTGTTACCCCCGTATGCCGCGAATTCCGAGGCCAAATACAGCAAGTCGTCCCGGCTTCCCCGCAATCGGTCGACGCTTCCGAACAGGGCACGGATTTCGTGCTCCTGGAAGCCCGGTCCCGCAGCCCGGCTGGCGAGATCCAGCCCTCCCGACAGGCTTGCGCCGGCCGCATAACGCTCCGGATAACTCATGGCCAGCTTAAATGCGCCATACCCGCCCATGGAAATTCCGGCGACAAAGGTATCTTCCCTGCGTCCGGACACCGGAAAGAACGACTGAACCAGCTGCGGAAGCTCCTCGCTCAGGAATGTAAAGTAAGACGGACCGTTGGCCATGTCCATATAATAGCTTCGTCCGACTCCCGGCATCACGAGTGCGATGCCTTTATCCTCGGCGTACCGCTCGATGGACGATCTGCGCATCCATTCGGTCTGGTCCGCGCCTCGGCCGTGAAGCAAATAAAGCACCGGCAGCTTCGAAGAAGAACCGTATGGCATCAGCGCGGATTGCGGTATAAAAACCTCGATACCGGTAGACAGCTGTAGTGTTTCGGAATAAAAATCACACGTGATCCATGCCAAGTTCCTCATCTCCGATCCGGTACATTAACTTTCTACTTTGCTCTTCCCTGCAGATGCACGCTCCATCATTTCCGTGGTCAGCATGTACGACTGCTTTACGGATTCGCCGCCCAATATCTGAAACAGCAGATGGGCAGCAAGCGATCCCGCTTCGCTCTTGGGCTGCCTGATGGTCGTCAGCGGCGGATTCACGTATTCGGCTAATTGGATATCGTCGAATCCGATGACGGACACATCATCCGGCACCGAAATTCCGCTTTCCTCGAATGCCTTCAGCCCTCCGATGGCCATCTCGTCGTTGCCGTAAAATACGGCCGTTGGGAGCGCTCCCTGCATAATCATCATCTTGGTGGCGTTGTAACCGCCCTCGCGCACGAAGTTGCCGCTGAGGCGCCACTTCGACTGTTCTTCCAGCCCCGCCTCCGCGAGTGCCCTTAAATACCCTTGGTAACGCAAATGATTATCGTACGAGTCCGAGGATCCGCTAATATAGGCTACGTGCCGATGTCCGTTCTCCAGCAGGTAACGAGTAGCCGTGTATCCTCCCTGCTCCCCGTCGACCAGCACATTGACCAGGAATTCGCTGCATAATGGACGATCCATCACGACGATCGGAAATTGAGGCCCGGAGGTCTCGATCAGAACTTCATCGCGAATATTGGGCGCGAGAATGATGGCGCCGTCGGCCCTCTTCTCCCGCAAAAATTTAACCGCCGTCGAATCCCTGCCGCCCATCGAGCTGCAGGCAATCAGATCATACCCGTTGGTCAAAGCAACTTCCTGTACGCTCCGGATCAACTCGGAATAATAGGGCCCGGATAAATCCGTCAGAATTAGAGCGATTGTCTTGGTGCGGCTCCGCTTCAAATCCATGGCAAATCCGTTCTTCCGATAATTCAACTGTCTTGCTGCCTCGAGCACTTTTGATCTTGTCTTGGAACTCACTCTGCTGTCGCCGCTTAACGCGTATGAAGCCGTCGACAAGGCGACTCCAGCGAGCTTTGCCACATCCTTTATCGTTGCCATTTCCTTTCGCCCCTTCTAATACTTAAAAACTCTATCTATCTTATTTCATGCCAGAGATCGTATATCCTTCAATAATATGTTTTTGGAAGAAAGAAAATACGATGATGATCGGAACAACCATAAATGCAGCACCTGCCATTTGCAGACCGAAATCGGATCCATGCTGCCCTTTCAGAAGCTGCAAACCTACCGAAAGCGTATAAAGCTTCTGGTCGTTTGCCATGATGAGTGGCCACAGGAAGCTGTTCCAAGCGCCGATGAAGGCCAAAATTCCCTGCACCGCAAATACCGGCTTCGTGATCGGAACGATCAAACGGAAGAAAATCCGCAGCTCTCCCGCGCCATCCAGCCTTGATGCCTCGATCAGATCCGTCGGGATCGTCGACATGAACTGTCGGAACAGGAAAATACCGAAAGCGCCGACCAAGCCGGGGAGCACGATACCCGCCATCGTATTGGTCAAGCCCATGGCGTTAATCAGCAGATACACCGGAATCATGGTCACCTGTCCCGGAATCATCATGGTGGCGAGCACGAGATAGAACAATTTTTTGTTGCCCGGAAACTCAAACTTGGCGAATGCATATCCTGCAAGCGCGTTGAGGAACAGACCCACAAATGACCAGAACACAATAATAAGCGTATTTTTGAGGTAGACCATAAAGTCCAGCTTCGTAAATAAATCCACATAATTTTTCATGGTAAATTCTTTGGGCAATAACGTCGGCGGAACCGCCGTAAATTCATTCTCCGGCTTGAACGAGGACGTGATCATCCAGATAAACGGAATCATCATCAGCAGTCCCCCTGCAATGAGCAGCACCGTCATGACCGTCTTTTCTATTCTTTTCGCTGCCATACCCTAAAGCCTCCTTCAGTTACGATACGGAACATCGCTTGCATCTTAATACTCGACATCTTTTTTCTTGACTGCGAATTGCGCGATCGTCACAACAATGATAATGAAGAAGAGCACAAACGATCCTGCGGCCGCATAACCAAAATTACTGAGCTGGAAGCCATTGTTGTATATGAAGAGGGCCATCGACATCGTGGAATTCAGCGGTCCGCCCTTGGTCATCACCAGCGGCTCTTCGAAGAACTGAATCCAGCCGATCAGCGTCGTAATCGTAACAAAGAAGGTCGCAAAGCTCAGCAGCGGAACGGTGATGTACAACAGCTTCTTCCACTTGCTCGCGCCATCGATCTCCGCCGCTTCATAATAGGAACGCGGAATGCCCTGTAGGGCAGCAAGGAATATAATCATGTTAAGACCGATCGATTTCCATACAGCCAGAAGGATCAGCGATAACTTGGCAAGCGTGGGATCATTCAGCCACTGCTGCGCGGGAATACCAAACCAGGATAACATATGGTTAAAGAGGCCATAATGGCTGTTATAGAGGTAACCCCAAACAACCGCGACCGCCACAATATTCGTAATGGAAGGCATGTAATAAACAACGCGGAATGTCTTGAACAGCCATCCCGTGCCATAGTTAAGCAGCAATGCAGCGCCCATGGCAAGCATAACGACAAGCGGAACTCCGATAATAACATAGAACATGGTGTTAAACATGGATTTCAGGAAAACCGGATCTTTAAATACATTCATGAAGTTATCGAAGCCGACGGCTTCAATATTGGAGTAATTGGCGAGACCCGCCAGGTCGATGTTCGTGAAGCTGATGACAAGCGCAATGATGATCGGAATGATTGAGAACGTCAGAAGCAGCACCAGCGCGGGCGCAATAAACATATAAGGGTACTTATAGCGGTTAAAGCGCTTGATCAAGTTCTGCAATGTCATTCACCTCCTGCAAAAATGGGTTTCGATGATACGCTTTGGAAGCAGTCAGGCTTGTTTCATCATCGTCTGAAGAAACAAGCCGGGCTGCGTTACACGCTTTTGTTATTTGGATAGAATTTCGGTAGCCTTCGCGTTCAACTGATCCATTTCGGTCTTGATGTCCGCACCGCCCACCGTGATTCTTTCAAAGGCACCGATGGCTTCTTGGGAAACCGCATCCCACTCTTTGATGAACGGAACGGGTCTGGCGTTCTCAAGCTGTTTTCCGAATGTAGCGAAGATCGGATCTTCAAAGCGTTTGTCTTCCCATGCGCTCTTAATGGCAGGCAAGTTTTTGGATACATCGTAGTTGGTCAGCTGCGATTCTTGTTCGCTCATGAAGGAGATGAATTTAACGGCTTCATCTGCATTTTTGGTGCTGCTGAATACGGACATGTTAGCTCCGCCAAGGAACGATGCGTTGTTTTCTTTTGCAGGAAGGGTTGTGGTTGCCCATTTACCCTCAATCTCAGGCGCTTTATCCTTCACGCCTTGAATCATCCAAGGACCGCTGATGAACATCGGGAACTGTCCGTCCTTAAATGCGGCAAACAGATCCAAATCGCTCGCAAGCGGCGTCATGCCTGTGTCGTAGAAGCTCTTCAGGTATTCCATGGCTCCCATGAATTCCGGCTCGTTGAAATGAGGCTTGCGGTTCTCGTCGATCATAGCGCTTCCATTCTGCCAAGCAAACATGGACAGGTAGTTCATATCTTTGGCATCGATGGTGATCGCGTAATTGCCATTGCCTCTGGCTGCCAGTTTCTGGCCGGCATCCTTCATCTCATCCCAAGTCTTAGGACCTTCAGGATAGCCTACTTCAGCAAGAATATCGGTACGGTAGAACAATACGCGCGTTTCCACGTACCACGGAATGCCGACAACCTTGTCGTCGTAACTCATCGTTTGAACAGCACCGTCGAAATAATTCTCCGGCTTCAAATTCGGATATTGCTCAAGGTACGGCGTCAGGTCAAGCAAAGCGCCGGCTTGCGCGAATTCAGGAATCCAGGTTGTGCCCATCTGCACGACGTCCGGGCCGCTCTTCGAAGCAACCGCCGTCAACAGCTTGTCATGCGCGCTTCCCCAAGGAATGGATTGAACGCTTACCTTCACGCCGGGATTCTTCTCTTCGTATTGCTTAATCAAGGTTTCGTCCGTTTCGTCACCCATCAACCAGACTTTCAGTTCCTTCTTGCCGCCGCCTTCGCTGCCTCCGTCTGCTTTCTCAGACCCGCCCGAGCATCCGGCTAATACGACCGAGAACACCAG
This sequence comes from Paenibacillus sp. cl141a, assembly GCF_900109305.1. Lineage (NCBI taxonomy): Bacteria > Bacillati > Bacillota > Bacilli > Caryophanales > Paenibacillaceae > Paenibacillus > Paenibacillus sp. cl141a. The sequence goes on along the minus strand of NZ_FNZO01000003.1, from coordinate 430,224 downwards.
CAATGCTGCCAACGTCCACAATATTGATTTTTTTCTCATTCTACATTCACCCCGTTTTTAATGTTTACCAGCATGCGAAACGTAATGCAAAACTTAAATTGAAAGCACTTACTTCGAAACGTTTCGATTTTATTCAAAAAAATAAAGACGCCGGATAAAGGTTGCTTCTATAATCCTAATGTCTCTTCATTCCTCCTATGGAGCACATTTCCATGGTTATCTTAAGGATAATCATGCTCTTGTGTTAACAAAATAAGAAAATTTCTTGCTTAATAACTTCAAAAATTGCATTTTGTTTTGAAACGTTTCGACACGTTCATTATAGCTCCCCCTGAGAGCGATTTCAATATCCTTTTTATTTTTTTTGTAAGGCGTTTCTTTGACAAGGGCTGTGAGCTATGAACCGCAGGCAAAAAAGCAGCAGGCTCCGAAGCATGCCTGCTGCTTAATATGGTTCTGCCATGTTCCGTCAATTTATTAATGCGCTAAGCGTTAAGTTGGCGTTCGCTCTTGTCATGACTGTCATGGCCCAGGCCCCTGTCCCTGCTAAGCCGGGCATGCACCGCAAACGACAGGAATGACAATACGGCAACTCCCGCGGCCAACCACGCGACCGGGGTCAGTCCGCCGCCGTCATACATCGTTCCCATGGCATAAGGCCCGATCACCCGGCCAGCGGCTCCCATGCCGCCGGTCACGCCGATATAGAACGGAGCAGCTTGTCCCGAACGTTCCGAAATAAAAGCCGGGATCGCCGGCGAAATCAGCATTTCGCCCAATGTGGCCAGCACCATCGCAAGGATCATGCCTGGGTAGCTGTGCATCGCCACGATGACGACATAAGCCGCCAGGTAGAACAAGGCGCTTGCGGTCATCTGGCTGCTCTCCGTACGGGCCACCCATCGCTTGATGGCATTGGTCAGCGGCTGCGCAGCGAAGATCAGGATCCCGTTCAACGTCCACAAATAACCGTAAGCCGTCTTGGACATCCCCTCCGAGATGATAAACGGAGACACGCCCGTGTTCCAGATGGAATTGCCGAACCATAAGAACAGCGAGCCCAGTCCCATAAAGAGATAGATACGAATGTTTCCAAGCAGTGCCCAAGCACCGGGTCCCGCCGGAAGCGGACTCTTGGGCTGCGGATGATGCGACCCGTCGGACGCGCCCGTTCCGCCCAGCTTCGTCAGGTAAGACAGGAAGAAAATCGCAAAGCCGAAGGACGTGACGCCGTTTAAGACAAAGCTTAAATGATACGATATTTCCGCCAGAAACCCGCTCATGGCCGTTCCCAAGGCTACGCCGATATTATTGGCAACATAGATGACGTTAAACAATTCGCCCCGCCGATCGGCAAACCGGAAGCCGATAAAAGCCTGGATGGCCGGCATCGATACGGCGTTGCAGAATCCGATGAAACCCATCATCGCGATGAACAAGCCCCATAATCCGTTAATGAACGGAAGGGTGAACAATCCGAGGGCATTCAGCAGGAGCGAGCCCACGATCAGCTTCTTCACCCCGACCCGGTGATATAACGCGCCGCCAAGGAGTTGACCCGCGATGCCCCCCATGGACTGAATCAAGATGACAAAGCCCGCATCCTGCATGCTGCGTCCCAGCTCGTCGAATACGTACATCGTTGTCAGCGGCCACATCAAGGAGCCGCCTGCGGAGGCAACGAGACTTGCAACAAGAAAACCTTTTACTTCCTTAGGGTACTGCTCCAACCATTTCATGTTTATTATCTCCCAGCAGCCTCGCAGCAGTATATTTACGCATTAAACCTAAAATAGCCCCACAAAGTGGAGCCTACGCTCCGATGCTTATTCCAAATACTTTGCGGGGACCCCAAAAAACTTTATAAATTCTAATATATTAAAAAAAGCCCACGCGGGCTTTTATAAATCCTTTTTAAAGGAAAGAGGCAAAGGCCTTCTATTTGGATACTCCGATAACCTGAATGAATGCACAATGCTTGTCATTTCTTATCGCCCAAATCCTAGTATCGCTTGAGAGATCGATTTTTAGCAAGCACACTCATTGCCGCTTTACCTTAACAGCGAACAGGCGCTAAAAAGCGGATCCCCACTTCACGATGAACCGCTCTGGTACGGGACTCCCGTCTATCCCCCTCTCTTATCCGGGTTAGCCTTTCTCGCTCTTGCAGGTATGCGTATTTGAACCGCGGTCCCGATTCCGACTTTGCTGAAGATGGACACGCCGTACTCGTTCCCGTAATGCAGCTTCACCCGCTGGTCAATGTTGCGAATGCCGCAGCCCGTATGGCTGTTATCCCGGGGATCGAATATCTCCTGTATTCGCTCCTGCTTCATGCCTAGACCATCATCTATGATCCGGTACAGAATATCGTCGCCTTCCTTTTGAACCGAAATCCGAATATGAATGCGATCTCCACTCCAAGCATGCTTCAGCACATTCTCAATAAAGGGCTGGAGGATCAGCTTAATGGTCTCGTAAGGCCATATATTCGTATCGATATCAAAAGTGACTTCCATGCGCTGACCATATTTTACCTTCTGGATGTCCAGATACGCATTGGCCTGCTCAATCTCGGATGCTATGGGTATCAATATTCTTCCTGAATTTAATGTAAGCCTATAAAATTGTGCCAGTTGCACAACCATATCCTGAAGCTTCTCCGTTTCCCCGAATTTTGCAAGTTGATTAATGGATGACAGCGTATTGTATAAGAAATGAGGGTTGATCTGCGATTGCAGCATTTCAAGCTCTGCTTCCTTTTTTTGAAGTTGGGTCAAATACACTTCTTTTATTAACGCTTCGATATCCTCGCCCATCGCATTCAAGGCATTCGCAATTTGAGAGAACTCCCCTTTTCCCCGGTACGTGATCCGTTTATGCAAATCGCCTTCCCTAAATGCATTGAGTACCCCTACAATCTTCATGATCCGCTTAGAGAAGGATTGGGAAATGACATACCCCATATATGTAAACAACACGACGCAGATGATACAAATCACAATCAAAACGGTTCGTACCCTCTTCGCTTCCTGTTCAATAATGTTAAGCGGAACCTCAGCAACAATCTTCCAATTCTTCTGTGGCAAATCTTCTTCGATGATCAAATAATTGTTCTTATCATATGCTGCTACAGCCGCATCATGATTTGCCTTGACGGAGGTTTGGCTGTTGTCTTCAACAAATTGACCGGAAGTAAACACCACATTCCCGAAGGGATCCAGCACCGATAACATACTTCCGTCGCCGAGCTTCGTGTAATCCACGCTATCGAACAGTTGTGACAAACGAACACTGAACCGCATGATTCCCACCTCTTTGATCTCGAGCGGATTATTCATATCCACCATGCGCCGAATCATCGAGATTCGCCCATCCCGCTCATCCTCTTCTACCTGCTTCCACATCATCGTTGCATTGTATTTCTCTTCCGGCAGTATGAAGTACCAAAACTTACCTAAAATTCGGTTCATGTGGTAAATGTCATAGGTTTGTTCGTTGAAATCTTTATTTTTTTCGCTATCCCAATTTTTATACTTCTCGTACACCGTTTGATTATGAAAATAGACGGATAGCCTTAAGTTAAGGCCAACCGCCTTCGCTGCGCTCTCTAACTTCGGGAGAATGACATTGTTCATGCGGGTATGATTCTCCGTACCCGATAAATTCCTGCGAACGCTCTGAACTAATGTAGGATCATCGTACAATGTCGCCGACGTCTGGACGATATCATCTACTTTATAGGCTACATTATCTCGGATCTGCTTGAGTGTTCCCTGGATGTTTACCCGGGTCTGTTTGCGCATGGTCTCATCATACATCGAGTGAGAAATATAAAAGTTCACGAAAACCAATAACAGGATAAATAACGTGAAGGTCAGCATGAGCTTGTAGCCGATCGGTATATACCCCAGCTTCTTGTCGTTTGGTCTGGACGATGTGATCCAGCGATGGTTCATCCCAATTCTCTCTTTCGATATTCCATGGGTGTCATCGCGAATTTTTCTTTGAATTGTCGGCTGAAGTAAGGGAGATAGCGGTAACCTACCTGATCGGCGACTTCATAGACTTTGAGGCCCGGCTGTTTCAGCAATTCGCATGCTTTTTCCATACGCAGTTGTACAAGCAGTTCATTAAACGTATTTCCCGACCTCTCTTTAATCAAAAATCCGATATGGCTCGGCGAAAAAGAAAAATGTTGTGCAATATCCTTTATCGTTAGATTCTCACTCATTCGCTCTTTCATCATTTGGATAACGCTGCGAATGAATTTACCGTCTTTTGAATTGGATTTCTCGAATAATCTTTCGGAAATCTCGAAAATATGCTGTATAAACCAAGAACGAATATCACTGACGGTTTCGAATTGCATCAGAATATCCAGATGATGAATCTCCATGCCTAACAGGTCAAACAAGTCTTCATTTCGACTGCTTAAATATTGTTCGAGCTTCCATATAATATAGTTCGACATATTGCGCACGGTAAATCGGGAGCGCAGATTCCTTATCGAACCGAATAACTTCTCTAACTCATCACAGATTTGGACCAGCTCGTATTCCTCCATTGCCTTTAAGAGGACATTCATACGTTCATCAAGCATCCTCGCATCAAGCATTCCTGGCTCAGCACAGACATCTTCGTACTTGATAATGCTTCCCTTGCCTAAAAACATTTTGCCTTCCACTGCTTCAACAGCTTGCCTATAAGAAAGCTGAAGTTGATTCAAGGTGTGTACAGGTTCGCCAATCCCCGTTGTCATGGATGTCGTCAAATGCTGCTGAACGTTATCCATCAATGTACGCATCGTTTGAGTGGCGTTATTGTCTTCAAGCAGTATCGCTACTCGTTTCGAGGACAGCTTGCAGTATGGAAGCATGCCACTATCCGTAATCGTCTCTTGAATACCTTGCAGAAATCTCCTCGCCATTTCCCTCTGGGAAGAAAGACTCCCTGCTTGGCGCCAAGATACATTATCGAGTTCCATGACAGCGACGCGTATCGGCCACTTCAACTGGTCGAATTCGTATGAAAAGTTCATCATTGTCAACGACTCTTCTGATTCTTCCCGTTCAAGCAAACGTATAAGAAAATCGCTTTTGACAATGGGAATCATCTCTTGATAGGCCATCTCCACTTCGCGCTGCTTGATTTCTTCATCGAGATCCCGTTTCACCTTAATTAACGAAGCGACGAGCTCTCTATCATTCATCGGCTTGAGAACATAACTGTACGCTTTCAATAAGAGCGCTTGCTGCACATAACTGAACTCCTGATATCCGCTGACAAATATGATTCGCATGTTAGGTTTATGTTCAAGCGCAATACGCGCAAGCTCAAGGCCGGACATATAGGGCATATTCACGTCGCTGACCAATATATCGATATCCTCGTTCTTGATAAGTTCACATGCCGACAACGCATTATTGACGCTTCCCACTACGGTCATACCCAAATCAGGCCAAGGAATGAACCTTTTCATTCCTTCAAGATCCAGCTCTTCATCATCCACTAGCAGCACCTTGTACACGAGAATCCCTCCAGGCATTGTAAAAAAATCCATATTCATATAGTATAATCGATCTAAAACAGGCATTTAGCAAAAGCAAAAAATAAACATGCATAATAAAAAGAGATCTCCCAAAGAACCTTAGGGTTCTTTGGGAAATTCACCTGCGACATCTTTGTTTACATTAGTTGCCGTTCAGCTTAGCTACGTTCTCCTGCCATTTGGCCGTACGCCATTCTAATAGCTGATCGTAGCCCAGATCCATCAAATCTTTATGGCCTTGATCAAGCACTTTGTCAACTTCTTCATCGCTCTTCGCCATAACCGATTTTGCATAGATTTCGAGGAACAATTCGTCTACCGATGTTTTGATAATCCCTTCATCTGAATCTGGAGCCGGATTCAGGTTCGCAAATTCCGTGACGTTTAACTGCGTAGGCCATGTAATCGTCTGTTGGTAACGCGTTCTCCAATCCTGCTCTTCGAAAGGAAGCTTCTCCATGTACTTGTATTTGGCAGGGTCAATATAACTCGTATTCCCAACAAACATAACAGGTTCATTCTTGGATTGGATTTCCGCTACTTCAGCCGGGTCATAGGTTTCCGTGAAGTTCGGCTTGCCCTCCTCATCGAATCCATCCCAGTTCTTGCCCTCTGGTCCGAAGTATTGAACATTCATTCCTTCAGGACCTGTATACCAGTCAAGGAATGCGAAGATCGCTTCAGGGTCTTCGGCAGCTGTTGTAATATAAGCAGCATTCCATCCGAAACTGGTGTAAGTACCCGGATAGATTTTATTCTTATCCAAACCTGGCTTATGAATCGGCCAGATCATGAAATATCCGCTATCTGGATCATTCTTGGTCAATTCCGGCTGCGCCTCGCCCGCCATCGTAGTTGGACTAGCTCCTGCAAATACAGCCACTCGTCCAGTCATGACTTTTTCTAAAATCTGATCCTCGGTTTGGCTGAAGGCATCTTGAGAAATAAGCTTCTCTCTGTATAGCTTAGCAATATATTTCTGTGCCTCACGGAATACCGGATCCGTTAGCAGAGGCGTCAGCTTCCCGTCCTTTGGAACTGCAAGCAGACTAGCGTTAAGGTTAGTGTAGCTCGCACCTTCTCCGAATGCGGTGTACAGCACGCCGAGCCCCTGTCTTTCCTGCGCACGGTGCGGTTCGAACGGAACAATTTCGCTACCATACTTCTCTTTAACCTTTACCAAGTAGTTGTATAAATCATCTGTTGTTTCAAGCGGCGGCTCGCCTAGCTCTTTGTAGATCTTCTTGTTAACTACGTAACCCGCGTTACCATACGGATTGGATGAATACCAGTTCGGGAACATATACAGCTTGCCGTCATCGGAGCGAAGCATGTTCAGATCGCCCATCCATGTTTTCAAATTAGGATATTTATCGAGATAATCATCATAAGCTACCAATTTCCCCTCTTTACGGAGTCTCTCCATGTCCGGATGGTTACGATCGGTCCAGATCATATCCGGAAGATCATCCGAAGCCATCATCGCACTCAGCTTTTGGGTATGTGCTCCAGCAGCCGCAATCATATTGATTTTCACTTGCTTCTCTTCGCTCAAATATTTACCGATAGGCGTACTTTCCCATTTAGGGAAGTCCGAGTTCTCATAGTGAGCATAAGCTGAAAATTCAAGCGGCTTCTCCCCGAGCACCCATTTGCCATCACCATTACCCTCTGCCGGCGGATCGGTTTTCTTCTCGCCATCATTGTTCGCTGCCGGTGGTGGTGGGGTTGGATCCGCCGATTTTCCGCATCCTGCTAGAGCTGTGACCAGTACCAAAAGCAAAGATACCATCAACAGCAACGACTTTCTTGTCTTTCTCATTCACTAAACCCCTCTCATTTACAAAAATATATATGTTCAAAGCTGTTCGCCTTAAACCGTTCCTGGGCCTACTCTTTCAGCGAGCCTACCAGCACGCCTTTGACAAAATATTTTTGGACAAAGGGATAGACCAGAATGATGGGTAGCGTCACAACGATCATCATCGCCATCGTGAGCGATTTGGACGTAATCTGTCTCGCATTCTCCAGCAGTGCCGTCGAAGCACTATCGAGTACAGAGCTTGAACCGGTTACAATATTGGCATTCAAGGTTTGTCGAAGAATGGTCTGGATCGGGAGCAAATTATCGTTGGTGATGTAAATGCTTGGCAGAAACCAGTCGTTCCAGTGCCCAACGGCAGTCAGCAAAGCAAGCGTCGCGATAACCGGTCCGGACAAGGGGAGGATAATCCGAAAGAAAGTGCCCCAATTGCTGCAACCGTCGATATTAGCCGATTCCTCCAAGCCAACAGGAAGGCCTTTAAAGAAGGTTCGGAATATGATCATGTTCCACACACTGATGAGGGATGGAATAATAAATACTAGAAAGCTATCCATCAGTCCCAAGGAACGGATCAGGAGATACGTTGGAATCAATCCTCCACCAAAGTAGAGGGTAAATATAAAGAACAATGTGTAATATTTGCGTCCGATCAGATACGAACGGGTCATCCCGAATGCCAGGAGCGCTGTCATGAATATGGAGGTTGCCGTTCCGATTATGGTACGGCTTACGGATATAAAGAATCCGTTAAGCAGTCGATCATCTTGGAGTATGATATTGTAATTTTCGGTTGTGAACTCTCTTGGCCAGAAGGTGATTCCGCCTTTTGCGGTGTCCACGCCTACGTTGAAGGAAACCGCAACTGCATTCCAGAACGGATAGAGCGCCGAGAAGGCCAGCAAACTGAGAAAGACGTATATCACGATAAGCGTAACCTTGTCACTGAAGCTAATTCTTTTTAACATGCCGTACCTCCCGAGGGCTGCTGATTTACCATAAGCTATTACCGGATCTTCGAGCCAGATAGTTCGCGATCGTAAGCAGTCCTACACTAATAATCGCCTTGAACAATCCGATAGCAACCGCATAAGAATAACGGTGTGACCCTAGGCCCACTCGATAGACATACGTATCAATAACATCGGAAACCGGCCTCAGCACAGGATTGGATGCCAGGAGCAAGATGTCCTCGAAGCCTGCATTGAGCAAGTTGCCGATAGCAAGAATCATGAAGATGATGACGACCGGCATAATCGAAGGAAGCGTAATCAGATAGATCTGCTTGGTTTTGGAAGCCCCGTCAATGTCTGCAGCCTCGTACAGCGCCGGATCAATACTCGCAATTGCAGCCAGGAATACAATCGAGTTAAATCCGATCTCCTTCCAAACGTTAGCCGAAATGAGTATTGTCCAGAAATATTCTTTCAATGAGAGGAAATTGATCGGTTCATCAATGGCCCCTATCCTCTCCAGCAAAATGTTGATGCTTCCGTTCTCCGTTGATAGCAAGGCGGTGGTGAACCCTGCCACAATAACCCATGATAAGAAATGGGGCAGATATGTAATCGTCTGGATGACTCTTTTGAAGAGCATATGGCGAACTTCATTCAATAAAAGTGCCAGTACGATCGGTGCCGGAAATCCGATGAAGAACTTCAACAAACTGATAACAATGGTATTACGCAAAATCCTTTCAAACTCGGGAGCGGCAAAAAAGGCTTCAAAATGTTTAAAACCAACCCACGGGTTATCCCAAATCCTTGAACCGGTGAACAAGTTATAATCCATAAAACCCGTTATTACGCCGTACATAGGCAGATAGGCAAAAATAAAAACCAGAATCACTCCTGGTAACACCATGAGTTGAACATCCCATTGCTTCATTAATCGCCTAAGGAAACTTTTACTATGGATTTTTGGCTGCCGGGAAATGGGTGATTGCTGCTGTTCTGTAGTCGCTTGCGGCATATTTATCCTCCCGTTACGAAATGATGTAAAAGCATGCTGGGTCTCTGGATTTGTAGCATTCCGAAACCGTTTGCAAGTAGCTTAGTATCATTCTACCTATGGAAATATATTGAAGCTATATAATAAAACCCCGATTTTTTATACTTCCACCGGAATGTTTTATCGTTTCCAAATAATTAAAAAAGACTGCCTTCAGGTCATATAGACCTATAAGACAGTCTCTGTATGCATCTTTAGGCAGCCATCATTTAGCCCTGACCTCGACCACCGTCGAGAAGAAGGTAGCCCCTTCGCCCAAGTCGGACAGCCTGTCCGGCGTAAGGGCATTGGCGCGCTGCTTGCGGCCCTCGCCTTCCCACCACAGGCCTTGGCTGACTACGGTGCCCGGCAGCATTTTATCCGTCACCTTCGCCCGGACTTCATAGGTTCCGCGGTCATTATATACGATGACCATCTCGCCGTCCTGGAGCCCGCGTTCCTCCGCATCCGCCGGGTGAATCTGCAGGGCCGGTTCCTTCTCCAGCTTCTGATGCTTCTCCACGTTCGCAAAGGTCGAGTTCAAGAAGTTATGGTTCGGCGGCGATATGAACATAAGCGGATATTGACGCCCGCGGCCGCGCCTTACCCCGTCATATCCTTCCTTCAGCGGCACGTAGGTCGGAAGAGGCGGCAGACCTGCTTCCTCCAACTGCGCAGAGTATAACTCGATGCGCCCCGAAGGCGTCGGCAAACGGTCCAGATACGTGTCAAGCGGCGTCATGTCCAGCTTCACGTGGCGGTGTTCCCTCAGCTTGTCCAGCGTGACGCCGTTTAGATAAGGGTTATCCGGGAAGTCGAGCGCTCTTGCGATCATCTCTTCTTCGGTCTCATGAAAAGCCGGTTCCTGGAATCCCATAGCCCGTCCCAGCATGGAGAACAGCTCTACGTTGCCCTTGCTCTCCCCAAGTGCCGGAATGACCGGCTCCTGCAGCTGAACGTACTGATGCCAGTAGGAAGCGTACAGGTCCGTATTCTCGAACGAAGAGGTTGCCGGGAGCACGATATCGGCATACTTAGCCGTATCCGTCATAAACAGGTCATGCACAACCGTAAACAGGTCTTCCCGTGCAAACCCTTCCCTGACCCGCTCCGTATCGGGAGCCACAACCAGCGGATTGCTGCAATAAACGAAGAGCGACTTAATCGGCTGTTCGGTCATGGCAAGCGCTTCGCCGATCCGGTTCATGTTAATCGTGCGCGCTTCGGGATTCGGCCGGAGATCGGGACGCTCAAGCGCGTCGCTATCCATGCTGTTGTATCCGCCGTTCGACTTGGCGGCCCCTCCGCCCCGCTTCAGCCATTGTCCGGTCAAAGCGGGAAGCGCGGCAATGCTGCGCACCGTCAAGCCGCCGTTGTCGTGATGCTGAAGACCGTTGCCGATATGGATGTAGGAGGTATCGGCCCGCCGTAGAGTTCGGCCAATTTCTCGATATCCTCGATCGAGATGCCGGTAATGGAAGAAACGTACTCCGGCGTGTATTCTTTGACGTGCTCGCGCAAGGCTTCATGGCCAATCGTATACTTCCGGAGGAATTCTTCATTCACCATGCCGTCGCGGAACATGATGTGCATGAGGCCGACGGCCAGCGCCGCATCCGTGCCTGGATACAGCGGAATGAACCAGTCGGCCCATTGCCCCGTCTGATTCTTGTGGACATCGATCACAACGACCTTGGCACCGGCTTTGCGCGCTTTCTCTGCAATCACCATCTGGTGCATATTGGTGCTGACGATGTTGCCGCCCCAGACGAGGATGACGTCGGCTCGTACGGTGTCCTCCGGAACGGTTCCCCCATTAAACCCCATCACCGATTTCCAGCCCTCATTGCCCGCGGAATTGCAGATCGACTGCTTCAGGCGGCTGGCACCCAGCCTGTTGAAGAATCTGCGGTCCATGCCGTCGACGCTCAATATCCCCATATTGCCGTAGAAGCTGTAAGGCAGGATGCTCTCGGAACCGTATTCCTCGATCAAGTCCTTATAGCGTCCCGCAATCTCCTGAATGGCTTCGTCCCAGCTGATCCGCTCGAAGGCGCCCTCTCCCTTGGGACCTACCCTTCGCAGCGGATAGAGCACGCGTTCCGGATGGTACACCCGGTGTGCCATATTACGGACTTTATTGCAGATGGCTCCCTGCGTAATCGGATGCTCCGGATTACCGGTCACCTTGACGATTTTTCCGTTCTCTTTATGCAGCAGCAGGCCGCATGTATCGGGACAATCCAACGGACATACCGCCGGAAATACGCCGTTTTCCTGATGAATCATCGCTTGAGTCATTTCGTAATTCCCCCTTTTGCTCGGCTGCATCATATCCCTTTATCTTAAAAGAAAATCGGGGTTCCAGTAAAGTCATACATTTTTTTCTAATCAGGTGATTCACTTTTCTTCCCCCAGGGTATATTCCTATCAAGAGCAAAGAAGAGGAACCCAGACCCTTTCTCTTCCTTGCCGAATCATGGACCACTCCCAAAAAAATTCGCCATGCCAGTGTCTCCTCCCCCGAGACCGGCATGGCGAATTTGTTTATATGGCATCCTCCCAGTGACCGATGTCCCCACACCTAAACCTCCATATTATAGAAACTCGTGATTTTCGCAGAAAACATGCAAAATAAAAAGCCTGTCAAAGCCAGGTCGTTATGTAAGCGCTTATCTGTCATTTTTTATAAATAATTCTGTTCGAATGATCGTTGAAGGATGTTTTACAAACGATTGGAGCAGGCGTAATATACTATTCAGCTTCGAAAACATTCTTCATATTCACATGACATTCGCTTAATTTCCATGATGGAAAGCGGGGGAACCAACCGTATGGAGGGATACCTATAGGATCCTTCATCCATACTATGGGGTGAATCCTGATTCATTCGCGTACGTACGCCGCGATGGAGTCAGGTAGGGCGACTCTCACCGCCCGAATCCGACAGCTAACCTCGTCAGCGTTGATCGGGAGGGTTGTGAACTTGTGATCAAACACAGGGTTCTAACCTGTGTTTTTTGTTTGCCAAAAATCAGCATAGGAATGGCGACCGTTCCTATGTCCAGCTCATAAAAAACACCGATAGAAGTCCGTTCAGTAAGCTTCTACCATGAACTTAATCTTAAGCGGCGGTGAAAACAACCATGTTATCCTCAATCAAGCGCTTCCTCATCGGAAGACCGCTTAAATCAACGGAATTAGGCGAACAAAAGCTGAATAAAACCAAGGCCCTGGCCATCCTATCATCCGATGCGTTATCGTCCGTGGCTTATGGCCCGGAACAAATCCTCATTGTGTTGATGACCGTCGGAGCAGCTGCCTATTGGTATTCCATACCGATTGCCGTCGGCGTCCTGGTCTTATTGCTGGCACTTATCCTGTCGTACAGACAAATTATTTTCTCCTATCCGCACGGCGGCGGCGCATATGTCGTGTCCAAACGGAATTTGGGCATGTACCCGGGGCTGGTGGCCGGCGGTTCCTTGCTCGTGGACTATATCCTGACGGTTGCGGTCAGCGTGTCGGCCGGGACGGATGCGATCACGTCGGCTTTTCCGGAATTGCACGCCTATAATCTGCCGATCTCCATCGTGTTCGTTCTATGCTTGACCGTATTGAATTTAAGAGGGGTCACGGAGTCGGCCTCCATATTGGCTTATCCGGTTTACCTGTTCGTCCTTGCGTTATTCATCCTGATCGGGGTGGGGATATTCAATATTGCCACAGGCCATGCATCTCCGGACCTTCACACGCCGATCGGCACGCCCGTAGCCGGGCTGAGCTTGTTCCTGCTCCTGCGCGCATTTGCCTCGGGCAGCTCCGCCCTGACCGGCGTGGAGGCGATTTCCAACGCCATTCCGAATTTCAAAGACCCGGCCCCGAATAACGCGGCCAAAACCTTGGTGGCGATGGGATCGCTGCTGGCCCTGTTATTTTCGGGCATCGTCTTCCTGGCTTATTACTATGGGGTCAGTCCCAGCGAACAAGTCACGGTCGTTTCCCAAATTGCCGAGCATACCTTCGGGCGAAATGCGCTTTATTACTTCATACAAGGGACAACGGCCTTAATTCTGATCCTCGCCGCCAACACCGGGTATTCCGCTTTTCCCCTGTTGGCCGTCAATCTGGCGAAGGATAAGTTCATTCCTAGAATGTTCACCGTCCGCGGCGACCGTCTGGGATATTCAAACGGAATCATTATTCTTGGATTTTTCTCCATTCTGCTGCTGCTGGCTTTCGAAGGCAAAACCGAGCATCTGATTCCGCTGTATGCCGTCGGCGTGTTTATCCCGTTTACCCTCTCCCAGACGGGGATGATGGTGAAATGGATCCGCGAAAAGCCCGAAGGCTGGATCGTCAAGCTGATCATTAACACCACCGGCGCATGCATCAGCTTTATCGTGACCATGATCTTTTTCTTTACGAAATTCGCCCAGGTGTGGACCGTCCTGATATTCCTGCCGCTGATCATCTGGATTTTCACCCGGATCCGCAAGCATTACGAGGCGGTAGCGGACCAGCTCCGGATTACGACCTGCGAGCCGGTTAAGCCGATTGAGGGGAATGTCATCATCCTGCCTGTGGCAGGAATCACGCATGTGGTGGAGAACTCGCTGAATTACGCCAAATCGCTGGGAGCGGGCCAAATCATCGCAGTGTACGTGCCGTTCGAGCGGGAGGAGGAAGTCGCCTTCCAGGAAAAATGGAAAAAGTGGCAGCCGGACATCCGGCTGGTGACGCTGCACTCGCCTTATCGGAGCATCATTCAGCCGCTGACGAAATTCATCGATACCGTGCAGCGCAAGGCAAGCGAATCCGACTATCAGGTTACCGTCGTCATTCCGCAGTTCATTCCCAAGAAGGGCTGGCATAATTTCCTGCACAATCAATCCAGCCTGCTCATCCGGGCACATCTCCTGTATCGGAGAGACGTGATCATTACGACGGTTCCCTACCACTTAAAAAAATAGCGGGCTTGTTCCCTGCCTGATTCATTACGGCAGCCTCGCCCATCACGACAAAAAAGCTGCGATCAACCGATGCCTTTCATCAAGGACGGTTGAACGCAGCTTTTTCTTTAAACCAAAAGCTCGCCAGGCTTCCGGCATCAGGAAACGTTCTGCGCCGAATGAACCTGTTGAGGGACGCCGGCCGATGGCACAGGCGTCTGCTCGCCGCGCGGAGCGGCTGCGGCCTGTTTCTCCTTCTTTAAATACACGGTTCCGTATGTCGCCCCCACAAATAACGCGCCGCCAACGAAATTGCCCAGCCATACCGGAATGAAGTTCATCAGATACGCGCCCCAGCTGTAATAGCCTTCAAAAATCGCGGCCGGGATGAGAAACATGTTAGCCACCACGTGCTGAAATCCGATGGCGACAAACGCCATGGTCGGAAACCAGATCCCAAGAATTTTCCCGCTCATCTGATCCGATCCGTAGGAGAGCCATACGGCGAGGGCTACGAGCCAGTTGCACCCGATGCCCGACAGGAATGCTTGCAGGAAGCTGTCGTCCAGCTTATGCCCCGCCATGTCCACCAGCTTCTCCAGGTAAACGCCGCTGCCTGTCAGACCGGTCACATGGCCGAAAAAGTAAGCGACGAATAACGCACCCAACATATTGCTGACCGTGACAAGCGCTAAATTCCGCATCATCTCCTTCGTGGAAATTCGCCTCTTGAATCTGGCCAAGGACACGGCCATCATGTTGCCCGTCAGCAGCTCCCCGCCTGCAAGCAGGACAAGAATCAGGCCGACGGGGAATACCGCCGCGCCTATAAAACCGGCAATCCCTCCCCATTCCGGAGACGCTCCGGCAATCACGCGTATGTCAAGCAAAAAGCCGAGCGCAATAAATGCCCCCGCAAGGAATCCTAATATCATCACGTTTATGGCGGAGTTATGCGCTTTTTTCACCCCGTTCTCCACGGTAATCTCCGCAATGCGCTCAGGTTTATGGTAAGCCATGGTCACTCCCTCATTTCTTCCGCATCCGCCTTGTTCTATCTATCCGAATGCAGCTCATGGTATTCGTGTTTCGTTACCAACATTGTAACGCAGCTTCTTTGGCAAGAACGTGAATTATATCACGATCGTGTCCGTCAGGGACGGACATGTGCAGATATGATGTTCGGTATGCCATATGCTGACCACGCTGCAGCGAATAACATGGATCGGATTCGGCGTGGCCATTTACGCGAGATATGGATATAGGCACAGCACCTTGTCCATGGGTGGAGCTTCGGATCAACTTTAGCGGGGTGACTGCCTTTCGCTTCCCTCGAGGAATCGCATATGCCGAAAAAGCGGCGCCCGGTTTTCTCCGCGGCACCGCTCTTTTGGATTGCTTTTACCAGCACGAAATTTGTTCGTGTTGGATACCATTCTGCCAGATTCGGCTTAAATGTATAGATTTTTACTCACCTGCTAGGCTTTGGCCGCAGTCTCTACCCTGACAGGCGCCTCCGTTTCCTGCACCGGCACCTTGGCGATCGGCAGCTTCATGCTGATGAACGACGAGAGCAGGAATAGCGCGCCTGCCGTAAAATACACCACGACAATGGAGGTGACCGACATATACCATCCCGTCAGCCCGGAGCCGATGAGCAGCATGCCGGTAAATATCGGCGTCATCACGCCGTTCAGCCGGCCAATGAATTTTTCCTCCACCTGCTGCATCATCACCGCCATCAGGACCGTCTGCGCCATGGCCATCAGCACCCCGGTGACAAAGCGCATCGAGCCGGTCAGGATCGGCCACTGGGACAGCACCTCGACAAAGGTCGAGAATCCAAGGAAGGCCAGCCCGGCAAACAGCAAGTAGGAGCCTTTCACTTTGCCCGCAATCACCGCTGCGATCACACCGCCGATCAACATGCCCAAGCCCTCAAGCGCGGTGAACCACTGGACGCTGGACATCTCCAGCTGGAGACGCTCGGTGATGACAAAGATGTCAAGCGGCTGTACGAGCCCGCTGCCCAGCGCCAACAAAACATAGACCACCAGCAGCACCTTCAACAGCCGGCTGGAACCGATGTAGGCGAAGCCTGCCTTCATGTCCTTCACGAAAGAACCGGCCGACTCCGAGTTCTTCGAAGGTTCGTCCACGGTGGAAGGCAGAAAGGCCAACACGATCGCCGAAGCGCCGAACAGAACCAGCAAGCTGATTAAAGAGGCCTGCAATCCAAGTGCCTGATAAATCGTCGTGCCTACCATAGGCCCCAAAATGATAAACAGCGACATCGAGGTCTGGGATAACGCCGTGGCCGCGGGCACATGCTCATCCGGCAAACACCGCTTGATGATCTTCATGGACGATGGCTGCGAGAATTGCGACACGACGGCCGAGACCAGCGTCACCGCAAACACGGCCTGCCAATATCCCGCATACACAACAAACAAAATAAGCAGAATGGATATGAAGCTTAAAATATCCCCCCATATCATCGTTCGCTTGGGACGCCAACGGTCAGCCAGTACGCCGCCAACCATGGAAATCACGAAGATCGGCGCGTATTCAATCACGGTCAGCAGCGATACGGCGACCGGGTCATGGTTGCTCTGCTCCATAATAAAGAACAACAGCGCCATGTTGCGGATCCAGATCCCGATATTTTGCATAAAATCAGATACCATCAACAGTACGAACGCGCGGTTGCCAAACAAATGCTTCATACTCCATCCCCCTGTTAAAACCGACCATTCAGTTTATTTATATTTGCGAAAACGCCCTCTCCTGAAAATCAAAAGAAGCGTTTTTCGATAGATAAAACCACACATTGTATCCTACGCTATGAACCTTCACCCGATAACACACCGTTCAAAAAGTACATCACGCTCTTGCGGTACAGCTGCCTCAATTCCTCCTGGGACCGTTCGAAGTACGAAACCGACAACCCGTCCAGCAGCGATCCGAAAATAACGGCTATTTCGTCGATATCCTCTGCCGCTATGCGTCCCTCGTCCGCTCCCTCTGCCAGAATTTCGCGGTAGAGCATACGCGGACCTTGCAGAATCGCCAGCATTTCGCCCACAATCGTCTTATTTTCCGGCTGGTTGATATAGAATTCCTCCGCGATTTTGGTAAGCGGATTCTGGAAGTCGTCGACCATGTGATCGGCGATCCCGTACAGCTTCTCCTCAAAGCTGGCGTAACCGGCCTTTTTGTCGTCCCAGGCTTCCATCCATTCCCGATTCTGCTTTGTCAGCAGCTTAACGAACAAATCTTCCTTGCTCTCAAAGTGATAATAGATGCTTCCCTTGCTGGCCCCCGTATACTTGACCAGTTCATCCATTGACGTTGCTGCATATCCGCGCTGGATGAACAGCTCCTTGGCTTTATCCAGAATCATATCCCGCTTTCGCTGCGCTTTTTCTGATGACATCGGTGTGAGCACTCCTTGCCTTGGATTTAAAAGTCCGCATCAATCAGCGGAAACTCGTGATCCGTAATAATAAGATCTATTCTATGGATGCACATCATCCCTCATTAAAAACCGACTGTACGGTTTAATCATACGGTAAACCTTCCTCCATGTAAAGGAAGTTCCTCTGATACAACGAAAAAAGGATTTTGCCGAAGCAAAATCCTTGCCCACCTCGCACAATCCAAAATAACAACATGCGAGTTATTATTGCATTATTCCAAGGCCCAAATGGCTCTTCCTTCTTTCATCGGATCGCCGTAACTCAGCTGCAGCCCCTGAACGTCCTGCTTCACCTCGTACGGAATCTCGCCCGTCAGCTCGCCGCCCGGAGGAATGGTGCCGTCCAGCATCTTCACGTCATCCGTAATTGGAACCGTATAGTTAAGATCGCTTGAATCCGTCATGGAAAAAGACAGTGCCGAAGAGATGACCAACGGCTCCTGACCGTTGTTCTTCACGGTAATGTCGACCACCTTAAACGTATGGCCGGGCTGGGGCTTCAAGTACTCGTCGCCTTCGGAATCGCGTACGCCGTTCAGCGTGATGACCGCGCCGTGGTAATCGACCGTATCGCCTACAGCGGCAGGCTCGTCGATCGGTTTCGTCTCTCCATCGGCAGGTTGACCCTCCTCTTGGGATGGTTCTGCCGGCGGATTCTCTTCCGCCGCCCCCGTCTGATCGGCTCCCTCGCTATCCACGACAGCCGGCGGAGTTTCTGCCGGCGGGTCCGCCTGATTGCTGGAACATGCAGCCGTTAGCAGCATGGAGAACAACACAGCCGAGACCAGCATTATTTTTTTATTCATACTTTATCCTACCTCCTGAAAGTCGATATCGATATGTCCGGATATTTTCCAATTCGCTGTCAAAATCCATATTCCTTCTAAAACAAGTAAAAAGACCCCCGAATAAGGGGGTCTTCGTCATTGCCTTGAATGAATTAAGCGTGTATCGGCGCTTTGGTCTCAACCGCCGGCAAAGCCTGCAAGCCGGCCGTGTTAAGGAAATTCCACGGCTTATTGTAATGCGGCTGGAAGAAGAAATCGATGAAGGCCAGCTGGTCGATCGTCATGCGGTTCTGGATGCACACGGACAAGGTGTTGATGGACTGCGTCATATCCGCCTTGGAGATCACCTGTGCACCGAGCATCCGGCGGCTTTCCTGTTCATACACCACTTTCAGCGTAACCTCCTCGAAGGTAGGCATGAACTCCGGACGATAATGGTCTGTAATCGTGACCGTATCCACCTTCAAACCTTCATCCTTGGCCGCTCCCTCGGTTAATCCCGTCGAGGCAATGTTGTGTTCGTATATTTTCAATCCGGACGTACCCTGGGTTCCCATATAAGGCGTTGTGGGCTGCACCAAATTCCGTGCAACAAGCGTACCCATCCGGACAGCGTTGGTCGCCAGCGGAATGTACATCATTTTACCCGTCGGGTTATAGAGCACCGAGCAGCAATCGCCCGCTGCATAGACATCCTGCTTGCTGCTTTGCATATATGCGTCCACGACGATGGCGCCGTTCTTCAGCATATCGACCTGCCCCTTCAACAGCTCCGTATTCGGTCGGAAGCCGATGCAGAGAATGACCAGATCCGTGTCGATTTCCCCTTTGTCGGTGATGACCTTATTCACCTTGCCATCCTGGCCTTGGAAGGACGTCACGGTCTGCCCCATGGCCATCTCGATTCCTTTTTCACGGAACGATTCCTCGATCTTGCCGCTGAACTCAGGATCCAGGTATTTGTTCAGAATCCGATCGGCACTGTCGATCAAAGTCACCTGCTTGCCGTTCTGTTGGAAGGCCTCCACCAGCTCCACGCCGATGTAACCAGCGCCGACAACGGTAATATGTTTCGCTCCTTGCGCTTTATCAATGATCGCGTTGGAATGATCGTAGTTTTTGCAGAGCAAAATATTATTCAAATCGATGCCTTCAAGCTTCGGTACGATCGGCCAGGATCCGGTGGTAACAATCAGTTTGTCATAGGTATCCTCAAACGTATCCTCCGTGGCCAGATTGCGGACCTTCAAGGTTTTCCGGTCCGTATCCACCGAGATGATCTCATGCTTCATCTTGGTTTCGACACCAAGCTCGTCGAGTTTCTGCGGCGAAGAATAGAACAACCCGTCCGGATCCTTCACAACGCCCCCGACGTAAAGCGCAATGCCGCACGACAAGAATGAGATGTTATCATTGCGTTCGTAAACGGTAATCTGTGCATCGGGATAAAGTTTGGCGGTATTCACGATGGCGGACGTTCCTGCATGGGTACAACCGATAACTGCAACTTTCATGGTTTTTCCTCCTCCAAGTATGAAGCTTTATATTGGTTTAAGATGATCATTTTTGCCTGGATTCATGCTTGGTAACGCTTGTTGAGCATGAACGGGTGACTGGTAGTTCTAATTGTGAATAATTTCACTTCATGACCTTATTATAATGTGATTTATTTCACAGTTCAATAGGCGAGTTGCGTTATTCACATATTGTTCATAATTTCACATAGTGGGAATGATGAATGATCTTGACTCCAAGATTAATGTCTTGATGCCACCGAATAAGGTGAAATCGAGAATACCGGTACGGGATCTGGGGAAGCTAAAAGAGGCCCGCTTGCCAACATTCTCGAGATACCGGAATAGGTTTTTCTTATTAATAACGGATTATTCCCTTTTTGAAACAATCGGCTACGGGTAATGATGTGCAGGAGGTGCTTTATCATGACAACCGTATTTGTTGCCGGAGCGCATGGTAATACCGGAAGACGGATCGCGAAGCTTCTCGCCGAGAAGGGGTATCAAGTCCGCGGCCTGATCCCGGATGAGATTCATAAACGGAAGATGGAGCAAGAGGGTGCCGAGGGAATTATCGGTGATTTGACGCAGTCTTATTCCGATGGTTTAAGGGACGTTGACGCCGTCATCTGCGCAGTTGGCGCCGGGGTAACGGAGGATCCGCAGGAGACGGATCATGTCGGCACCGTGAGGCTGATCGAACAATGCGTGCTTCTAGGAATCAATCGTTTCATTATGATTAGCTGCATGGAGACCAAGCACCCGGAGCACTTCTCCGAACTGAAGCCCTATTTGCTTGCCAAACATAAAGCCGAGACCATTCTTGAAGAAAGTACGCTGACTCACACGATCATAAGGGCCGGCGAGTTAACGGATGACGCTCCTGCCGGCCGGGTTCAGGCACATCCCGATCTCCGGGAAGCCGGATCCATATCCCGTCAAGATGTCGCTGAAGCAGCCGTGATGTGCCTCTCCACGCCAGAGACGGAACTTAAGGCGTTCGATCTGATTCTAGGCGATCATCCCATACAAGATGCCCTGAAGGGTCTTGCTTCGGGCTGAATGGACGAAATGGCGAGGAATTTCCCAAAAAAACAGGACTGTTTCTCCTCCGGGACTAATCCCCCGACGAAAACAGCCCTGTTATGTGCTCGTTACTTCCTGCCATTAACCCAGCAGGGATTCAATGGCGCCCTTCATGGATTCAGGCGATTCCTTCGGTTCAAACCGCTGAATCACCTTGCCTTCGCGGTCCACCAGGAACTTCGTAAAATTCCAAGCGATCTCTCCGCCTTCATTCGGTCCGGGCTGCTCCGATTTCAGATACTGAAATAACGGATGAGCATGCTCCCCATTCACGTCAATCTTCTGGAAAACCGGAAAGTTCACGCCATAGTTCAATTGACAGAACGATTCAGCCTCTTCGCTCGTACCCGGCTCCTGTCCGCCAAACTGATTGCACGGAAAGCCAAGAACCTGAAGCCCTTGCTGGCTGTATTGGTCATACAGCTGTTGAAGCTCTCCATATTGCGGCGTTAGGCCGCATTGGCTTGCCGTATTCGCGATGATCAAGACTTTGCCCGAATACTGATCGAGCGAGACTTCCTGCCCCTTGGTATTGGTTGCACGATATTCATAAACTGACATCCTCGAATCTCCTCTCCAGCTTGTATTGGAATGAACCGCTTGCTTACAAGCTTCTCAGCCTGGCCCATCTTCTTACATCATACCGAATATACGTCCCTAAACCAAATTTTCGGTTCCAATACCTCTACCCCGCCATCCGTAAATCCATTATGATAAACTTATATCCGCTTCAAGCAAGAGCTACATAGACTCATGACAGCTGTTTAGTCAGCAAGTCAACAGGGTAATGATTTAGGGTTTGGAAAATATTGCGTGATCCCGCATTTCAACAACAGTAAGCGAGGAAACGAAATGAAATTGTATCCCGAAATGTTTATATCCCCATGGCATCTCATCGTCGTTGTCCTGGCCCTGATTGCCTTCATCGGACTGATCAAAGGGGGGTATGATCGAAGGACCGTGCTTCGCAGCACAGGGCTGTCGACGCTGGTTTTCTATTTTGTTCTGACGATCCCCATTGGCCTGATCACCCAGGAATCGCTTTACAAAGAAGAAACGATGCTGACCGACCTGGATCAGAACTTTGAGGACAAGAAGGCCGATTCCCAGTTGCAGAGTTTGAAAGACTATGTCGTACTTCACGTTGGAGCCTATAAAAATGAGGATGATGCCGACATCGTCGTCTATGCCGGCAACTATCACGAAAGCCAAACGTTCAACGGTCATATTACCTTGTTCGTGTACGACAAGAACGATGAGGAAGTCTTCACCGAGATGTACAGGGACATCACCCTCGCCCCCGGCGAGAAGAAAAAACTGGACACCTCTTTTACCAGCCAGCCCATGGATACCTACAGGTACCGATACGAAACGCACCCCCAAATGTGAAGGGTGCGTTTCTTTCGCTTCCGTATCAGGTTGACAGCCGGTCTCCAGACTCGAACCCTGACTTATCGTTTTCCGTAAGAGGCTGGTACGACCCCGGCATCGGCGGAAGATTCTTCGCATCCCGCCCTTTGCGCACATACCGGATTCCCAAATAGAAGAGAGCCGCCACAGGCAGCGACAGCATGGCTATCGCAAGGAGCATGCTGGACATTTGGTAGGAAGGATCGGTCTCGATCTCCGAGAAGTCCAGAAACATAAACGATACAAAAGTAACCAGCGAGAACATGATGATCTGTAACCAGCGCATCCATTTCACCAGGAAGAAGAACAGGACCGCCGACAGCGCAACAAGAAGAACGGGGTACAGCGGCTGTTCCGGGTCCGCGTTACCCAGCTCCGCCTGTCGCGTCAGCCAAAAACCGACGGCGAACTGAACCGGGAAAACCAGCCAAGCAAGCAAACCGGTTCCACGAAAAGCCGATCTTCGCTTTTGCAGTGCTTCTTCGTATTCGAGGAGCTTCATTTCGTATTCCAGCTGATCCCGTTCTTCCTCCGTCAGCTCCCTGTCTTCCTCCTCGTTCTCCTGTACCAGCCGATCCAGATACGGACGGAATTGTCGCTCGATATTCCCGTCAAATTCGGCACGCTCTAAATCCTCGTCCTCGCGAAGCAATGACGCCACCGATTCATCCCCCAGATCTTGGATGATGACGGATGTCAGATATAAAGGAATCCCTCTTCTGCCGATGACCTCCAGCCAGCGGTTCGCCTCCATCGGATCCGTGAAAGGAACGGCGACTGCCCGTTCAGCCTGCCCTTCTCCAGCAACAAGGTACATGATGGGCATTAGCTCCGCCATAGGCACCGACTCGGTCATTTTGCTGTTCCTATAAGCATAACTGAATTGAAAAATATATCGCCCGTAATATATCGCCTTTATATCGCCAATCCGAAGGCTCCCCTTCAAGGAGTCTTTCGTTTCGATATTCCATCGCTCATATTCAATGTGGTCTTCGTATAACAAATACTCATCCAGATGCGTATTATTCCAGATATGCCCTTTCAGACTCTTGGATAGTCGAATCACCATGAAGATGCCGGCGGGTATAGCCGCCAGGCTCATCCACGTCCAGACATTGGCCCAGAGGTACAGCAGAATGAAAGGTCCCATCGTAAACGCCAGGCCCAGCAAAATGCCCAGCACATGCATTTCGAACGTAAGCACCCAATAAAAAGGCTGCATTTTGGGTTTTCTCTGCTCATGAATCACCAGAGACATTCAGGCAGCGCCTCCTCCTCTAATCTTTCGAAGTTACCCAACCCAACAGATGGAATAAAGACATTGGAGATCATATTATGTATAAAGCCTAATATCAAGCCCTTCATCCTATAGTTAAGTTAATCCCTGCCTTCGAACCAAAAAACCTTCCCCGGCAAGTCGGCCGGGGAAGGACTTCCATCTCACGCTTAGCCTTATTGATTCGTACGGTTTTGAGCCAGCTTAACCAGCAGATGAGCCAGCTGATGCTGCTCCGCTTGCGTTCCGACCTTCCATAACTCCTGAAGGAGCTTCTCCTCGGAATTGCGGGGCTCCTCGTTTGCGGCGAGGTAGCCGGCTACCTTCTCTGCCGCCTGCGCCAGCTGCTCTTCATTCAAACCAATGCTCTCGGCAAGCTGAATTCGTTTGCTCAAATAGGATTGAAAGGCATCGAAGTCAGCCAGGATCCGTTCCTTCTCCTTGTCGTCAATCCGGTCCATTGCGTCATTGACCTTACTCACATCCAGCTCACCGTTCTTGTTCACCACATGATTATGTTCAGACATGGTAACGCCTCCTTGTCATTGACTGGGTAACGCTCTCTACTTAAACGTGAACTCCCGGATTGAAACAGATCGTCTCCTAAAATTTTCCTACAATTTCTAGCGGCTCCGGCCGCCACGTCGTCCACCGCTTTGGCCTCTGGCAGCGCGGCCTTCGGAGGATCGGGTTCCGCCTTGTCCGCCGCGGCCTACGAGATTCCCCCGCCCCTCGGTTCTGGACGGTCCGCGGCTGCTGCCTCGTGTTCCGGCTTGCTGCCCACGGCCCTCGCTTGCACGACCACCTTCACGCGCGCCGCTGCCTCGGCCTCCGGCCGCCGATGGTCCGCGGCCCTCTCCGGTACGGCCTCCTGTCGGGCCCGAATCGCGGTCATCCCTGCGCGATGATCCTGCCCTTCCTCTACCCTGCTCGTTACCGCGGCTACGCCCGGAACCCGTGCCCCGTTCGGCACGGCTTCTGCCTTGACCACGTTCATTATCGGATTCAAGTGACGAGACATTTCTTGCTTTTTTCGAGCGGCCCGTATCCCTGCCCGAGCCGCCGGAGCTTTCCCTAAGGCTTCCTGCAGCAGAATCATAGCGTACTCGCTTCAACCGCTGGGAGATTCCTTCTTCGATGCGCTGCAGATCATTAAGGTCTTTCCCGGCCGCAAACGTGATGGCCATACCGCTCCCCCCCGCCCGACCGGTCCGGCCGATACGATGGATGTAACTTTCAACATCATGGGGCATATCGTAGTTAAATACATGGGTAACGCCTTCGACGTCCAGCCCCCTCGCGGCAACATCCGTTGCAACGAGCAGCTGCAGCTTGGCTTCGCGGAATCGCTTCATGACCGCTTCCCGCTTCGCCTGGGACAGATCCCCGTGCAGCTCGTCCGATTGATAGCCATGGGCGAGCAGCGCCTCGTTCAACGTGGTGGCTCTGCGCTTCGTCCGGCAGAAGATGATCGCGAGGAATGGATTATGCTCTTCGATCATTGCACGCAAGGCATCCTGTTTGGAACGGTCCGTACATTCGACCACCACCTGCTGGATCTGCTCCAGCGGGATCGGGGAGGCCCCTTTAATCACGATATCGACAGGTTGATTCATATAATTGCCGGCAAGCTGCTTCACGCCGGCAGGCATCGTCGCCGAGAAGAGCATCGTTTGACGTCGATACGGAAGCGCATGGATCAGCGCCTCCACCTCATCCAGAAAGCCCATATGCAGCATCTGGTCGGCTTCGTCCAGCACCAGCTGCTTCACGCCGCCAAGCTCTAACGTGCCCCGTCGCAAATGGTCCAGCAGCCGGCCCGGCGTGCCGATGATCAATTGGCGTCCGCCTTCAAGCTTGCGGAGCTGTTTCTCCACGTCCTGCCCGCCATAGACTGCCAGAATTTTGATGCCCTCCGGCTCTCCTGCCGTCAGCTTCTTGGCTTCTTCCGTAATTTGCAATGCCAATTCCCGTGTCGGCGCAACGATGAGCGCCTGCGGGTACGCCCGCTTGGGATCGATATGCTGCAGAATCGGCAGCATGAAAGCCAGCGTCTTGCCTGTGCCGGTCTTCGCCCGGGCAATGACGTCCTTTCCCTGCAGCAGCAGCGGAATGCTCTCTTGCTGTACCGGAGTCGGTTCCGTAATTCCCTGCTCCTTCAATTTCCGTACTCTTTGTTCGTCAATGCCCAGCTGTTGAAAGTTCGGCAAACGTTCCACCTCATTTAATTTATTTAGCATCTTATAATTTAATTAGCATCCCATGGTCTCAATCCATTCGATTCAGCAATCAAAACCAACATATTTTCATACATAAATCCCAACTAAAGGCCGATAACATTCGTTCTTAGAAGAACAGGGCGCTTCCCTTATGTGTCCAGTGAATGAAAATATGGATTGAATCCATTTACTATTTTCGCCAGAAAACTGACAAACGACCCTGACTTTGGTAATGTCAATGATATAGAAATCCAGTATACGCCAGCGAGGAGGTGTCCCCGATATGCATATTCTACAGCTCATCCTGACAGCCTTGATCTTGATGATCCTATTCGGCCTTATCAATCTAATGATGAATTATATTTCAAGACGCGACGGGGAGCCCATCGTTCCCTTCCGGAAGAAGCTGTGGCTCATTCCGCTGTTGTCGGCCTTTATCATTATGCCGTTGGAGCTCTTTTCCATGCTGTATGCCCAGTGGTTCCCCATGCCCGATCCTTCAGGAACAGGCGAAACGCTTGCCTACGACGGCCAAGGCGTGCTGCTTGGCTTCTCGCTTTTGGTCCTGATCGGGTTCCTGATCTTCGAAGGTCTCATACATCCACTGGTCATCGCCTTGCTGCGGCTTCTGCTTCGCAAGGATACCTCCATCTATATGAAACAGGCAGTGACGGTCGTGACCGATACCCTGCTGTTGTACATAGCCTCTCTGATCGTGCCCGCCATTCCCGTGGAGGGCTGGCTGCAATCGTTGGTCATCGCCGTATTTTTCCATCTCATAGAGTGGATCCTGATCGGTGTTCAGGCCTGGATGCAGCAGCGCAAACGGACAAGAGCCGAATCGGCAGGCTAGAACCTGCCGGATTTGAATATGGCGTACAGCAGCCACGCCACCATCAGCAGGGCTACGATGAATCCGACTTCAATCACCGGGAAGCTCCATATCATCATCGGCTCCCGGCTGAGCGACGATCCGATAATCAGCCCTACCATGATGATGCTGAAAGCCAGAAGCACGATGCTGAAGGACAGCCGGTTACTGATCTGATCCAACTTGCGCATCAGCATTTTCAGTTCCGGAACGCTGATCTCCACCCGCAGTTTTCCTTTGCTGATCAGGGCCGACAGCTGCCGGGCTTGACCGGGCAGATCGAGCAAACTCTCGGCAAGCCCCGCCACCCCATCCAGCACCTTCCTGCTGATCCGGCGGGTATTGTACCGCTTCTTCAGCAGCTTCCTTCCAAAAGGCTCCGCCATATCGATAATGCTCAGGCTCGGGTCCAGCATCTCGATGACCCCTTCCAGGGTCAGCAATGATTTGCCAAGCAGCGTCATATCCGGAGGCAGCATAATCCGGTGCCGCTGGGCAACGGCAAACAGATCGGTCAATGCCTTGCCGATGCGCACCTGAGCAAAAGGCACGTCATAATACTCTTCCCGCAGACGGTCCATATCCGACCGCAGCGCATCCATGTCGCAATCGTCCGGAATCAAACCCATTCTGGAAATCGCCCGGATCATCCCTTCCGAATTCCGCCTCATCAATGCAATAATGAGTCCTGACAGGTGATCCTTCATATCTTCGCTGAGGTGACCGACCAGCCCGAAATCCAGAAAGACCAGCTTGCCGTCCTCCCTGACGAGCAGGTTCCCCGGATGAGGGTCGGCATGAAAGAAGCCCTCAATAAAAATCTGCTGCAGCATGCCGTCGGTCAGATGCTCGGCGATCGCCTTGAGATCATGCCCCTTGGCCACAATCTCCTGCCTGCGGCTTAAGGTAAGACCCTCGGCATACTCCATCATCAGCACCTTCGATGATGTATAATCCCAATAAATCCGCGGGATATGGACAAATTCCTGCTCCGTCATCCGGGATGCGATCTTCTCCGCATTCCGGGCTTCATGGCTGTAATCCAGCTCCGCCATCATCGCTCTGGCAAACTCGTCGACGATCCGATCCACGCGGTACTGCTTTACCCATTCCCAATGGCGCTCGGCAATCGAAATTAAATCCCGCAGGATTTCCAAGTCGCGGCCGATCATGCGGGCCACGCCCGGACGCTGAACCTTGATCGCTACAAGCTCTCCGGATTTCAGCCTCCCGGCGTGAACCTGCCCGATTGAGGCGGCAGCCAGCGGCTTGTCCTCAAACTCACTCAACACGTCATTGATCGGCATGCCCCATTCTTGTTCAATCAGCTCCCGCGCACTGGCGGAAGGAAACGGAGGCACCCGTTCCTGCAGTTTGACCAATTCCTGGATAATATGGTCTGGCAGCAGGTCCGATCTGGTGCTCGCCAATTGGCCCAGCTTCACAAAGGCAGGCCCCAGATCCTCCAGCACTCGCCGGATGCGTTCCCCAAGCGTAATCGTCTCCGGCTGCTCCTTGGAGTTCCAGCGGACAGGCAGCGACAGAACATGGAACAGTCCCATCTCCTCCACCATATAGCCAAAGCCATGACGCATGAGCGCCATGGCGATTTCCCGGTAACGTCCGGCATGTCGAATTCGGACCGCCATCTATTCCTGCCGCGATCCTTCCAGTTCTACAACCTTCTTCTCCAGAGCGGCAATGCGCTGTTCCAGGCTGGCGACATCGCTCTCTTTGGGAACATCCAGATCGGACAACACGCGCTGCACCTGCTCATAAATATATGACTTGATCTGGGATTGCTCCTCTTCGCCGCGCTCGACGAGGCGGTTCACCAGCGCCTTGGATTCCGCAGGAGCCAGCTCCCCGCGTTTGACCAGATCATCCACGATTTTCTCTACTTTTTCCTTGCTGACCACGGTAAGGCCCAATCCTAACGAGATGGCTTTCTTAAAAAGATCACTCACGATATATCCCTCCCGGTCGTTGTCTGGTTCCATTATAACCTTTAACGCTGGCAAAAACATCTATCCTTGGACTTGCTTTCATAAGTATCGAGAAGCTCCCTTATCAATGTCCCCTGATTTTCCATGAAATATGAGGGCCAATCGGGTGGACGGCGGGAATGCACTTAATGCCACGACAAAAAAGCGAACGCCCGGGTTACATCCCGTGCTGTTCGCTGATACGGCTATCCTACGCAGATGAAGAACGGTTTAATCGTCATCCCGATCGTCATCGTCATGGTCGTCGTATTTCTCGTATTCTGCCTTGATCACTTTGCCGCTGACCGCGTTAACCTCTACCTCGGACAAACCTTTGGCCGTCTTCACTTCGACGTCATACACCCACCGGCCGTCATCGTGGTCCAGATCAACCTCTACGGCTGTCCCGCTCTTGACGTGCTTGACAGCGATCGCGGATGCCTTGCCGGCACCGATCAGATTCCCCGGAATGCTGTCACGGTCATCATCC
This sequence comes from Paenibacillus sp. cl141a, assembly GCF_900109305.1. Lineage (NCBI taxonomy): Bacteria > Bacillati > Bacillota > Bacilli > Caryophanales > Paenibacillaceae > Paenibacillus > Paenibacillus sp. cl141a. The sequence continues at coordinate 400,793 of NZ_FNZO01000003.1, read as the reverse complement.
CGATCTACTATGACGCCAAGGGATTTGCCTGTATAGGCATCAATCCATACATCGACATCCCGGTTGCTCTGCTGAATCTCAACATCGTACACCAGCTTGCCCTTTTTGCGGTCGATGTCAATGCTCTCCACTTTACCGCTGGCAGCCGCGAGTGCCAATTGTTCGGCTTTTTCCATTCCAATGAGCTGTTTCTCCTGCTTGGCTGCTGCCTGGGCTCCTGCCGGCGTTGTCTGTCCTGATCCTGCAGCCTGCACGGCACTATAGCCGTATACTCCACTTGCCGCGATCGCTACGGACAGCGCACCTGCCCACCATGTTCTTTTGTTCATCATCTTACGCCTCCTCAAAACTCTCTGTGTGATCTCTACAAACCCAATATAACGTCACAACATGAGAGCTTTCGGAGAGAAAGATTAGAATACGATGAGAAAATGCGAACAGGCCTCTAATCTATTCATCGTCATCCTCGTCATCCCAAGTCACGGTCATGATCTTGCCGGTAATCGCGTGGACCTGAATGGTGGCTTCGCGCCCGTCTTCCCGCTCGATCTCGACCAGATAATAACGGCTGCTCTTGCTCTCGCGATATTCCACGTCTTCCACCGTTCCCGGTACCTTCTCTAAAGAAAGCTTGATCGCGTACTCTTTGGTGATCATCGTTGCAGGCGGCTCCGCAGTTCCGCTTTCACCATCTGCTGATCCCTTCTCGCCATTCTCAGCAGGCTCCGCAGGAGTCGTGCTTGGATTGTCGTTTGGCTGCTTGGTTTCTCCGGGTTCCGGCTCTGGCTCCGCTTTGGCTTTTTCCAGCTGCTTGATGGACACGATATCGCCTTGACGGGCATCCACCGTCATCTCATACCTTCCGGTATTGGACTCCAGCTCCATCCGGTACATCTCCCCATCCAGCGTTGCCTTTGTAATCTCACCGTCCGGATATTGTTTCAATACTCCGCTTACGGCTTCCTCCTGCGACATCGCCTCCGTCGAACGGGTAAACGGACTCCATACCGCATTCACGATGATCATGACAGCAACCACGATAATGACGCCCAGCAGCACACTCACTTTTTTACGCATTGAATCACCTCGCAACCCATTCGGTCTTTACCGTCAGTATAGCGCAGCATGGTTAGAATTCGATGAGAAAACGGTGGGCTGCTGACGTTTATTTCGATTCTTGGAGCCGAATGGTGGCCGTTGTACCCACGCCGGGCAGGCTGTCCAGCTCCAGATCAGCAGAGATGGCCTCCGCGATATCCTTGGCCAAGGACAATCCAAGGCCGGCTCCCCCGCCCCGGCGGGTACGAGCTTCGTCCACCCGGTAGAAACGGTCGAAGACGTGCTCCAGCTCTTCTTTGGCAATGCCGATTCCGCGGTCGATGACCCGGATATATACCTCCGACGGCTTTCTGCCCACCTGGATGACGATATGTTCGTCACTGTATTTCCGTGCATTATCCAGCAGAATGAACAAGAGCTGCTTGAGCCTGCGGCTGTCCGTCCAGCCCAGAACCTCGCCGCCGGCTTCAACCTCGACCGTGCGGTTATAGGCGTCGCGAAATGCACGGGCGGAAGACTCCGCTAATGCCGCGAGATCCAGCTGCTCCATCTCGACCTGCCATTGGTCCTGATTGCGGGCAAGCAGGAGCAGCTGCTCCGTCATCTCCTTCATCCGGATTGCTTCCGAATGGATCGCATCGACGGACTCCATGAACAGCTCCGGCCGATCCAGACCTCGCCGCTTCAACAAACTGGCGTAACTCTCGATGATGGTGAGCGGTGTTTTTAACTCGTGGGAAGCGTTGGACACGAATTGTTCCTGCCTCGCATGGTTGCTCTCCAGCAGCGTGATCATGTCATTGAACGCAGCTCCCATCTCCACCAGCTCATCCTTGGATGTTTCCTTCAGCTCGATCCGACGGAACCGTCCGCTCTGCCGAATCTCCCGCATCGTACGGATCAAGGCCGTAATCGGCTGCACGATTAAACGCCCCAATATCCGCGTCGAAATGATGACCGGAACCAAAGCAATCGCGGTTACGGCCACCAGCACGATCCGCAGCACCTGCAGCGTCTCCATCGTAGCGGCAAGGCTGCGGGAAATTTGGATGTTGTATACCGCCCCGTCGCTCCAAATGACAGGCAGGGACACCAGCACATAACGCATTCCTTCATATCGGATCTGCTCGACCTGCTTATTGGCGTTATAAGGCAGCTTCAGCTCATCCATATCCTCGCCGGAGGAGGTCACGTAAGGAGACTTCGCCTTGCTGTCAGCCGGGACGAATTGAATCTTTCCGTCAGCCGGGACATAACTTCGCAACAGATCGTCAATGGGAATGGTCGCGGCAGAATGCGCAGTGCTTCTGACGATGCTTCCCGCCTCGGCTTCCGCCTGCTCCAGCTGGCTGTCCACCGTCATTTTGCTGAACACGTAATACACGGATAAGTTCATGACTATCAGGATGGCGGCCATCAGCACCGACGAATAGAGATGGATTTTGCTGCTGAGCTTCATGGGGTCTCTTTCAGCACGTAGCCGACGCCGCGAACGGTGTGGATAAGCTCTTGCGTGCCGCCATGATCGATTTTCTTGCGGACGTAACGTATGTATACATCAACGACGTTGGTATCGCCGTAATAATCATACCCCCACACGGCAGCAAGAATCTGCTCGCGGTTCAGCACCTGCCGCTTGTTCTTCAGCAAATAGACGAGCAAGTCAAATTCACGCGGCGTCAGATCGATCCTTCTGCCGTCGCGAATCACTTCCCGCGTGCCTTCATTCAATTTCAAATCCGCGGCCGTAAGCCACTCCCCAGCCGCTTCCTCTTCCGGATGAGTCTTTCCTTGAAGCCGTAGTGCGGCACGAATCCGGGCCAGCAGCTCTTCGATCTGAAACGGCTTCGTAATATAATCATTGGCTCCAAGATCCAGCCCCGATACCTTATCTTCAACGGAGCTCTTCGCCGTAAGCAGCAGCACGGCCGTATGGGAATCATGGGCACGAATCCGCCGCAGCAGTTCAATCCCGCTCATACCCGGAAGCATGACATCCAGCAGAATGAGATCCACCTCCTGGCTGCGGTATGCCTCTAGCGCATCCAGCCCGTTATCCGCCTTGGTGACCTGGTATCCTTCACTCTCCAGCTCGATTTCAAGCAAACGGGAGATTTTCGCTTCATCCTCAACAATTAGTATCTTGCCGCTCACGCGCGTCCCTCCTGCCCGATCATTTCGAAATGCCTTAACCCGGAACGCGCGCCGCCCACTTGGCCGCTTGCGTAATCATTAAACGCAGCTGAGGCTGGAGAAAGGACGGCTCATGATGGCCCGGCATCAAGAAGACCACGCGTCCAATGCCATACGTATGGCACCAAGCGGCAGGCCACTGCTTGCCTTCGTACTCATAATGCAGCAGCACGGTTTTTTCCGTGAACGGACTGAATACGAACCGGTAAGGCTCCTCGTCCAGCACAAACGGCTCAACGCCCTCCGTAATATCGTGATCGGTCTCCCCCGGAACGAAATACAGCTTCTCCATCGGCGGGTGCCCGTCAAAACGGGCGCCAATCAGCTGCGCCAGCTCATAACGGTTTGCCAAGGTAACGCCATTATGAATCACGACCAAGCCGCCGCCTCCGCTTACGTAGGACAGCAGGCCTGCGGTCTGCCGCGGCGAAACCCGCTCGTCCCACAAGTCGCTATAGGCGATGCACAGCTCGTAAGGGTAGAGATTGCTTTCATGAAGCATTTTATGGTTTTCCGTGCACTGCACGGTGAACATGTCGTTCAGCAGATGCGTGATCTGTTTATCAATGCCTTGCAGCGGATGAAACTTCGGGTGCGTGTAGCTGCCGAGCAGCAATGCTTTTCTCTTATCCATCGGTCATCCTCCTATTTACTACTCAATATTTCACATGAACCTGGGGAACATGCATCGACGAGCTGGAATGGATCGAAATCCTTAGCTTCGTTACGTTATATCATGACATTATTCTTGATTTTGAGCAAAATAACGGCCAAGCGTCACCATCATGCTGCCCATTCGTTCTTCCTCGGGAACCACCATGCGTTCAATGCCTTCCTCCCGGAGCCCCTGAGCCGTCACCCTGCCGACAGCCGCCGCCACGACCGGTCCGCGGAACGCCTCCAGCACGGCTTCCAGCTTGCCATGGGCACGAGCATAATCCGCAAGAAAACGAAACTGTGGCGCACTTGTAAAAGCAACCGCATGAACCTTGCCGCCAACGATTTCGTCAACGAGCAGGGAAATATCCTCCTCCAGCGGCGGTATATGCTGATACGGCAGGATCTGCTGCACCTCTGCTCCCCGTTGCTGAAGCCAATCGACCAGCTTAGGCGCAGACTCGCCATGCAGCTGCAAAATGACGCGTTGACCCGACAAGTCATGCGGCGCTAGCGACCGGATCAGTCCGGACGTGCTGCCGTCATCGTCTCTGACCACCGGTGCCAAACCGCGTTTTTTCAGAGCATTCGCGGTCTTGTACCCTCTTGCCGCAATCGAGGTGCGCTCCAGCGTTTCATTCAATGTATCCAACAGGCCCATCTGCTCGGCCGTATCGTAAATGGCCTCCAGGCCGATTCCCGTCGTAAAGATCGCCCACGGCGCAGGCGCCTCGAGCCAAGCTTCGATGGAACGCCGGAGCACTTCATCATCCAAAAATACCGTCCCCTGCGCCGGGCGAAGCACCGCCGTGCCTCCCATCTTCTCCACCAGCTTGGCCATGTCCGCCGCTTTGCGCGGGCCTGCCAAGGCTACAACCCGATCTTTCATATGCTGTGCCATGATATATGCCTCACTCTCTTAAATTCTAGCTCGTGCAGCCTTCATGCTGTATAGCTTCTAGCAGTTGACTCCAGTATAAAGGCCATGATCCCATAGATAAAGCCACTAAGGTCTTATTCTTCCAAAAAACCCCCTTTCCTGCCGCATGCAAAAAAGCAGCAAAGGAATAGGCGTTCCTCTGCTGCTCAGCTTAAATATTTCAGTGGATGATACACCGCCTTGGATTCTCTTAAATCCTAAAGCGTTTGACCATCTCCTGCAGTTCTTCCGCCAACCGGCTTAAATCTGCCGCGGACGCCGTTACCTCTTCCATGGAAGCATGCTGTTCCTGGGAGGCTGCCGATATGGTCTGCGTTTGGCTGATCTCTAAAGAAAAAAGAGGCACCCATTTATGCGGGTACCTCTTTTGGCCGGCGACCGCCGTCTATATAAAGGCCTTCCATCCTGCACAGCGGAAACAGGATGGCGGGCTCTTATATGCTTAGTCGTGTTACTTCGGCTGACCGGCCGGGATGAATCCGCTCAGGTCCACGCCAAGCCCTGCGGCAAGTCTTGCGCCATATTCGGCGTCTGCACGGTAAAAATTGCATACGGCACGGAGCTGGATGTCGGATTTGACCTGGGTCAGGTCATCAACCAGATTGCGAAGCAGATGATCCTTCTGCTGCTCCGTAAACGAACGGTACAATTCGCCGGCTTGGGTGAAGTCATCCGTTTTCTCGATGCGCTGGCGAACGACATGACCGCTCAGCGGAGCTTCGCTCTCATTCACGGACGGATCTTCCACAGGGCCCGTTGTATAGCTGTTCGGTTCATAGTTCACCGGCGATGGATCTTGATTCACGTTCATCAAGCCGTCGCGTTGATGATTGCGCACAGGGGCATACGGGCAGTTGATCGGGATCTGCAAATAATTTGCGCCCAGACGATGACGCTGCGTATCCGGGTAAGAGAATAACCGGCCCTGAAGCAATTTATCCTCGGACGGCTCAATGCCAGGCACCAATGCGCTTGGGGAGAAAGCCGCCTGCTCCACCTCGGCGAAGAAATTCTGCGGGTTACGGTTCAGGGTCATCGTACCCACGGTTATGAACGGGAAGCGATCCTCCGGCCAAGTCTTGGTCGGGTCCAGGGGATCAAAGGACAAATCATCCATTGCTTCCGGAGACATCAGCTGCACCTGCAGGCGCCATTTCGGGAAATTCCCGTTAGCGATGTGTTCGCGAAGATCACGGGTGGCATGATTGAAGTCTTTGCCCTGCACCGCTCCCACTTCGTCTGCATTCAGCGTGTTGATGCCTTGCACGGATTCCCATTTGTATTTAATGTAGGTCACTTTGCCTTCGCTGTTCACCCACTTGAACGCATGGACGCTGAAGCCGTCCAACTCGCGATAGTTCGCCGGCGTGCCATGATCCGAGAACAGCCAGGTCATCATATGGGTGGATTCCGGGGACAGCGTCATGAAATCCCAATACCGGCCGGGCTCTTGAATGTTGCTCTCCGGCGAAGGCTTCAAGGAATGCACCATATCGGGGAATTTGATGGCGTCCCGAATGAAGAAGACCGGGAGATGATTGCCTACAATGTCATAGTTCCCTTCTTCCGTATAGAACTTCACGGCGAATCCGCGCGGATCGCGTGCCGTTTCGGGCGACCCGGTTCCATGGATGACCGTGGAGAACCGGACGAACACGGGGGTTTCCTGACCGATTTCCTGCAGGAATGCCGCTTTGGTATACGGCTTCATGTCATGCTCGACCACAAATACGCCGTGGGCACCTGCTCCGCGTGCATGAACGACGCGTTCCGGAATCCGTTCACGGTCGAAGTGGGCGATTTTCTCGATCAGATGATAATCCTCAAGCAGTGTCGGTCCGCGGCGGCCCGCCGTTTTGGAATTTTGGTTATCTCCTACGGGAGCACCTTGGTTGGTTGTCAATCTATCCATCTATGAACCCTCCATCATTTCTATAATTGATTTTAGACTGAATCTAAATTTATGAAATGATTGTATCATCGGAGGTTCCCTCGGATCATGATTGTCGCGTGAGCATTATGTGACCCTTCCATGAGCCTTATATGAAGTTCGGATGAATCATTGCTACAATCGCGTATGAACAAAAAAAGGGAGGGGATTAATCCGCCAGGCGGTATCCCACTCCTCTAACCGTTGCGATATAGCGCGGGGCACCCGCGTTGTCGTTCAGCTTTTTGCGCAAGCTTTTGATGTGGACATCCACCACGTTGCTGCCGCCCATAAAATCGGTATCCCAAATTTTGCACATCAGGTCCTCACGCGTGCATACGGCCCCTTCGCTGTCCAGCAGCAGCATCAGCAAATGATACTCCGTCTTGGTCAAGTGAATTGGGGTGCTGCCCCGGTGGATGGTCATTTTATCACGGTCGATCGATAAATCTTTATAGATCATGCCCCGCATGACCTCTTCTCCACCCGACAAACCCGCTGCCGAGGAGAATAATCGGATCGTCCGCTGCACCTGATACATCATCGTATCTTTGGAACGGGCCGGCCATACCATCAGCTCTTCATCCAACAGGCTTGATCCTGCATTGCTCAGGAGCTCCTCGCCTACAAGATACAAGATCGGAATCGTGGTATGTTCCGGCAGCAGAAGCTCCTTCTCCTTGTTGAACGCCGCCATATTCCGGCAGCCCGTCATGTCGGCGATAATCAGTCCCGTGTTCAGGGCAGACTGCAGTCGAGGTTCCCATTTACGGAACATCATGACCTCGAAGCAGTTCTCCGTCAAGGTTATGAACATTTCGTTCACTCGGCCCGGAGAACGGCTGATCAATGCGGCCCGAAGCGTGGTGGGACAAGCATCTCCAATCGCCATCGGCGTCGTGGGATGCACATACAGATTACCGGATTGGAAATCCGGAAACGCATAGACTTTCCCGAGCTCCGTCATTTCTTCCGTTTGATTTGACATTCTGGACACACCCCCCCGAATACGACGTGAGCATGATGGATAACGTAGTTGGTTTCACCGGCTACCGTAGCAGCCCAATCCTCTGGCACCTCCGTCATGACCTCGTCCACTTTGCCGCAGACTTCACAAATAATATGCTGGTGCTCGTCGGTACGGGCATCGTATCGACTCGCGCTCTCGCCCAGCTTCAATTCCCGGATCAGCTGTTTATCCGTCAAATAACGCAGAGAATTATAAACGGTCCCGTACGCGAGATTATATCCTTTCTCCACCAGCCGGTTCATGATATCCGCAGCAGTCGGATGATCATGCGATTCCCGAAGGACATCGTACACCGCTTGGCGTTGCGTCGTCAGATTTAAAGATTTCAAGGTATTCACCCTTTTAATTTATTTTTAGATCAAGTATAAATCCTATTCGCCTCAAGGTCAACATCCCGCACCAAAAACGCTGCTGGTAATCTTTAAGATTTCTTTAGATTCAATTAAAAATTACTTTAGTTTGTCTGGCTAGACTTAGAACATACATAAATGAGACATATAACCAGTCAAAGGAGACGATAGAGCGTCATGGAATCCATAACCAAGCATCCCCGCAAAACATCTCCAGCCCCTGAAACATCCCGGCAGCAAGCCGGCACGCTTCGGCATCAACGTGCGAACCGCCGCAAGGGACGGGCGAAATTAAGCCTGTTGCTGCTGCTGTTCGGCGTCATTCTGATAGCCGTGTTCATAGCGAGGGTATTTATCCCCCCTCCCATCAAAGCGAGCTCGGCCATCCTGATTCATGCGGATACGGGCCGCGTGCTCTACGCGATGCATGCCGATCTCCCCCTTCCTCCCGCAAGCATGTCCAAGATGATGACCGAGCTGCTGGTGCTGGATGCGGTTCGTTCCGGGCAGCATGCCTGGGACGAGAACGTACCGGTCAGCCGATATGCCGCAGAGGTACCCGGTTCGGCCATCGGCATGCATGAAGGCGAACGTTACACGCTGAAGCAGCTGTTCGAAGCACTCATCATCCATTCGGCCAATGATGCGGCCGTTGCTATTGCGGAGCACCTCGGCGGGTCGGAGGCCCGATTCGTGGAGACCATGAATGTCCGGGCGAAGGAAATCGGCCTCTCTGACCGCACCGTATTCGCCAATGCTTCCGGTTTGCCTGCGGCCGACCTGGTTCCTTTTGCCGAGGCGGCCTCCGAAGAGGACACCGTCATGACGGCCCGGGACTCGGCCATGCTCGCCAGATGGCTGGTGAACAAACACCCGGAAATGCTTGAGGTAACCAGCCAGCGGGATTTGCCCGTCCCGCAGAAGGAACTCTCCCTGCACACCACGAATCTCATGCTGCCCGGCGAGCCGCATGCTTACCAAGGCAATGACGGCTTTAAGACCGGGTATACAGCCTCGGCCGGTTATTGCTTCACAGGAACCGCATCACGGGGCGGGAACCGGCTGATTTCCGTCGTGATGGGAACCGGGGACGCCGATCAGCGGTTTACGGAAACCCGGAAGCTGATGGATTACGGATTCGATCGCCAAGGCATTCTTTCGAATCTCGTATCCGGCCTTTTTAAATAGCTATTGTGCAGGTACTCCCTATTTTTTGAAGGCAAAGCTGCACTTTATGCGGTTGATTTAGGGTACACTGTTCCTAAAGGAATCATAGTTTTCATGGGAGATGTACGGGAGGATATCAATGAGAAGCGTATTAATCGTAGATGACGATAAAGAAATATCCGGGCTGATCTCCATTTATCTGGAGAATGAAGGATACCGCGTAATCCAAGCCCACGACGGGGAAGAAGCCCTGCAGGCCATGACCTCGAACAACGGAATGATAGATCTCGTGATTCTGGACGTCATGATGCCCAAGCTGAACGGGATCGACACCTGCCGCAGAATCCGGGAAACCTCGTCCATTCCCATTCTGATGCTGAGCGCGAAGAGCGAGGATATGGATAAAATACTGGGGCTCATGACAGGCGCGGATGATTATATGATTAAACCGTTCAATCCGCTGGAACTGACGACACGAGTCAAAACACTGCTGCGGCGCTCCACCCAGTACAACGTGGACCTTCACCAGGGGGACAGCGACCGGATCCGGATCGACGGGCTCGACATTAACCGGACAACGCATGAGGTAACGGCCAATGGCCATGCCATCTCCCTGACGGCCAGGGAATTCGAGATTTTGTACTTGCTTGCCCGTCAACCGGGGAGAATCTTTAGCGCCGAGGATATCTTCCAGCAGGTCTGGAAGGAAAAATATTACGTCTCCAACAATACGGTCATGGTTCATATCAGCAACCTGAGGGACAAGCTCGAGAAGGAACTCGGTTATAAACTCATCCAAACGGTATGGGGCGTCGGGTACAAAATCCATGCGTAAGCTGCAGTGGAAGATTATCACGCTGTTCTTCGCCAGCGGTGCCTTGACCTTGTCCATATTGTTCATCGCACAGCAGATCATGCGATTGATCGGCCGGGAGTATTGGAAGGAGCCCTGGGTGGATACCCTTTTCAGAGTGGAACGTACGCTGTCGAGTTTCTTCGGCTTTCCGGTCGTCCCGACGATCATCGGCATCGTGCTGTTTATCTGCATGGTGCTTCTCTTAAGTCAAGGCACCATTCGCCAAATCAATCAATTGATGCAGGGGACGCAGCGTTTGGCGAAGGGCGAGTTGGACCAGGCGATCATCGTAAGCTCGAACGACGAGCTGGGCCAGATGGCCGTGCAAATCAATCAAATGGCCCAGCAGCTCAAGCTGTCGCTGGCAGAAGAGCGGATGGCGGTCCAGTCCAAAAACGAGCTTATCAGCAACGTATCGCATGATCTGCGCACCCCGCTCACCTCCATCATCGGGTACTTGCGGCTGGTCAACGAAGACCATTACAAGGATGAGGTCGAACTCCGCTATTACACTGATATCGCCTACGATAAATCGCTGCGTCTGGGCGGGCTCGTGAACGATTTGTTTGAGTACACCCGGATGGGGTATTCCCCGATTAACCGTGTGGACATCAATTTGGTTGAGCTGCTTGCCCAATTGGCCGTGGACTTTTCATTGACCGGGCAGCATGAATCAGTACAGGTCGTGTTTACGCCTGCCGCGGAGAAAATCATGATCTCATCGGACGGGGATAAGCTGATGCGCACCTTCGAGAATCTGCTGTCCAATGCGGTAAGGCACGGACGGGAGGCCGGGCGTGTGGATTTAAAAGTATCGCAGGATCCCAAGTTTGCCATCGTGCAGGTGATCAACTACGGTCCTCCGATTCCCCAGCATGCCATTCCCCACTTGTTCGAGCGGTTTTACCGGGCAGATGAATCGCGGACCGATCAAACCGGCGGCTCGGGGCTTGGCCTGGCCATCGTAAAAACCATCGTCGATGCCCATCATGGCACGATCCAGGTGACCAGTACGACAGAGTTGACGATGTTCGAGGTTCGCCTGCCATTGCAGGTCCCAGAAAATTAACAAACATTACGTTTGTCATTCGACATACAATTCCATTTTCCGATAAAATAGGGGGGAATGTCTTCATCGCTCTGTCGTTCTTACCGCAGGGTACGTGAAAGGAATGATCCCCTATGACTAATATCCTATTTACCAATTTTTGTATATTTGTAACCTTCTTATACTTATCCGGACTGCTGTCCCAAAAATATGTCGCAGGTGTCGTGGCGCCATCCTTCACCGTCAAGATCAACGCCGGACTGCTCTTTGGCATCTATGGGATCATTTTGATGTACTACTCGTTCCCCATCGACCCGCGGTTTTTTGCCGATTTGCGGCATCTGGCCATTATGGTGATCGCCACCTACCTGGGATGGCTTCCGTCCTTGATTGCCGGCATGCTGATTGCACTCGGACGGTTGATCCTGTTCGGCATGTCCGCCTCCTCGGCCATTGCAGGTGCCGGTATGCTGCTGATCAGCGTCGTCTGCGGAATCCTTTCCCGTACCTGTTGGAATCGTCTGAACAAAATGCTGATGATGAGCGTATCCAGCATGTTGATCATCTTGTTCATTATGTGGATGAACATCCCGAACCACCAAAAGGTGTTTACCGTCTTCACGCAGCAGCTCGTCATATCGGTGCTGGCCACGGTGGTCATCTACATGCTGACCGAATATATCAGCACCTCGAATAAACTGTTCCTGCAGATGAAGAAGAACGCGGAAACGGATTACCTGACCAGCCTGCACAATTTGCGCCAGTTCGAGCAGCTGTTGTCGGAACGCTTCCTCGAAGCCCAGCATTTCAGCGAGCGGCTGGGTGTCCTGGTCGTGGACATCGATCATTTCAAACAAATAAACGACACCTACGGCCATGCGGCCGGAGATGTCGTTTTGCAGCAGCTAAGCAAAGTGCTGAGGGATCATTCCCGTTCTTTTGATGAGGTATCCCGCAACGGCGGGGAGGAATTCTCGGTGCTGGTCCCGGAAGCCACCATCGACGAGACGGCCGCGATCGCGGAACGAATCCGAGCCGCGGTAGAGGACCACGTCTTCACCCTCGAAGACGGAGCCAAGCTTCGAATCACCGTGTCCATCGGCGCTGCCGTGCATCCCGATACGATCCGGTCCAAAAATGCCAAGGAGCTGCTCCAGCAAGCGGACCGCGAGCTGTACCGCGCCAAGGAAAGCGGGCGCAACCGCGTATGCTCCGCACCCGAAATCAACGACCTGATTCTCTCCTAATTCGGATCCGCCTTCAGGATGTCCTCGATGACAGCCACCGTATCCGAGGACAATTTCATACCGGAAGCCTTCACGTTCTCTTCCACCTGCTCCGGACGGCTGGCACCCACCAGCGCGCTGGCTACGTTGTTCTGGCGCAGAATCCAGGCCAAAGCCAATTGGCCGACGGTCATGTCCAGCTCGCTTGCGACAAGGCTCAGCGCCTGCACCTTTTGGATGCGATCTTCGTTTATTTTGAGCCGGTCGGCTCCAATCTTCGAAGCGCGACTGTTCTCCGGGACGTCCTGCTTCGAGGCGTACTTGCCGGTCAAAAGCCCTTGAGCGAGCGGCGAGTATACGACCTGTCCAATCCCCTTCTTCTCGCCAAGCGGAATTATCTCCTCCTCGATCTTGCGCTCGAACATGTTGTACAGCGGCTGATTCACCACGATGCGGTCCAGTAAATACCGGTCCGCCACGGCCAAGGCCGCTTCCATCTGGGCCGCCGTCCACATGCTGACGCCGACATAGAGCACCTTGCCTTGGCGGACAAGATCATCCAGCGCGCGAAGCGTCTCCTCAAGCGGCGTTTCCTCATGATATCGATGGCAGTAGTAGATGTCGATGTAATCGGTGCCCAGCCGCTTTAGACTGGCATCGCACTGCTCTTTGATATGCTTGCGGGACAGCCCCTGATCATTCGGTCCGTCTCCCATCTTGCCGAACACCTTTGTGGCCAGCACATAGGATTCTCTCGGAAATGCCCTTAAGGTCTCGCCCACGACGACTTCAGCCGCTCCTTGAGCATAGACGTTCGCCGTATCGAAAAAATTGACGCCGAGTCCATAGGCAGTCTGAATCGACTTGATCGCATTTTCCCGTTCCACGTATCCCCCGTAGGTCAGCCAGCTCCCGAGACTGATATCGCTAACCTTCAGTCCGCTTCCGCCCAGTCTTCTGAATTCCATATGTGAAACCTCCTTCATACAAGATAGATGCTTATCCTTATTGTAACATCTTCCTGTACGATAAACAGATATCCCCCGCCTAGCGTTTGTAGCCGGTAGACTTTATTTTTACCTTAACCGATACATTAAACTTGGCATGCGGATAAATGGCCGCCCATTCCTCCATCTCCGTCCGGTTGTTCCAATGCGTGCCGCCATACCGGAGGCCGAAACCCAGCGGATCCAGTCCTGTTTTTTGAATTTTCTCCAGAACGCTTTTGACCGCTTGGGATAACTCCTTGCCGAATTGCGCTTCGATGTTGTCCAGATCCCTCGGATCCAGCTGCGTGGGATCCTCTTTCTCCTCCAATATCGCCGTGATCCTTATCTTATAATCAATCGTTTCTTCACCCCGTTTATCCGTTACGATCTTGTATCTGGCCCGGGTTCTGTCCGTGTTCACTTCAAGCAATTTGCCGCCAATCTTCGTTCCGAAATTCGTGCTTAAATTCGGGAGGTCCAGCAGATTATACAGCCTGGTTTCATCCGGGGTCAGGATGTACTTCACTTTCTTCTTGTCCATCAAGGCTACTTTATCGATATTCAGAACCTTGTCTTCGGTCGTTTCCACAACGGGCATAACCGGGTCCTCCCCCTCCTCCATCATTCGGCGGCTCAGATCGAAGGAATAGGTCTTCGTGATGAAAGGGGATTCGGTGCCATCCTCGCTGAGTGCCAGAAATATGGCGTTCCCGGCGATCCGCTCCGTAGGGGGGTCCGCTTTCAATACGGCTTCTGCGGTAGGTACGGCAACAGCCGGATACATGAGCAGCTGCATGTCCCGTCTCCGAACGGTCCAGTCCTGGACTTTGCTGATATCTGTCCGTGCGAAAGCCTCGCCGTACATCACACCCTTGCAATGTCCGAAGTCAAGCTCCTTATCCACCTTGGATTTGACCTCCCGGATCGCCTCCGCTATGCTTGTCGATTCCTGCGTAATGAGCAGAGATTTTTTGTCCCCAGTTTTCGGATCGCCCGAAGGAATGGCGATTTTGAAGCTGAAACGGTGCATTTCGGGATTTTTCTCCGAGACATCGATCCCTATGGAAACTACGAATAGCCTAAGATCGATATCCCGAAATTCGCAGCCCGACAGTAACAAAAAAGAGCAGCACATGAGACAGAGCAGCCCTCGTTTCAGGCCATTCATGCTCTCTTCCTCCTTTTCTTCCATACCGCATAGATTAACATGGCAATAAGCAGGAACTCGCCCGCAAACCGGACGTCCAGAAATACGATCGCCATATCGTTCAATATGTATTGATTCACTATTAACGAGGTTCCGTAGGTAATAAGGGAAAAGAGCAACAGGACCCACCATTCGACTTTTCGCTTCTTATCTATCGATTTGCCCTTATCCCCCGTTAAACCGAAGCCTCCCAGGATCAATTCCTTGCCAACATGCCAGTGAATGATGGAATTCACGAGGGAAAGGCACATATAGGCCACATAGAAGACGTAAATCATCCGTTCAACGATGAAATAACGGATCCGGAGTGCGTCTATCGTCGAGAAGGCAGGATACACATGTCCTCCGGCTCCCGCGGCTCCCAATATCCCGATGGGCGCGAACATCGAAACGAGAAGGGTCAGTATGCTGACTACCACGATTGCCCAAATATGGCGAACTCTGAATTGGTGAAAGATCCGGTTGAATACCACCATGTTCACGTATCCCGTAAAAATATAGGTTGCTGCCGCAACCGTCCCGTAATTAGGTATATTCCAGGCATGGGTAATGATCTGCCTCACGGCATCCCAGCTGAAATACGGATTGCTGAAGACGCGCCATGACATATAAGCGATCAGAGGAACGGTGATGTACAAAATCATCTCCAACCCGTAAAGAATCGACTCGGAATCGAGCCTGGCGCTAAGCGCCACAACCACCAGAAATCCCATTAGAACGATATAGGGAGACACGTCCGGACTGACGTAACGGTTGGTAATATCCACGAAGCTGGTCAAGGTAATGACGCTGGAGAAATACCACGCAAGTCCGTATAACACAAGCAGGATGCCGGATATCCCTTTCGGCATCACCGATAGGAAAATCTCCGGCAGCCCTTGTCCCGGAAATTTCTGAATCAGTTTGATGAAGCCAAACATAATCAGGGTCCCGATCGGGATGGATACGAGGATCGACATCATCGCACCGTCAAAGCGATCCGTAATCAAGATGCGGGGGACATAATTAATCAGGTTGATGGTTGCGTTGAGCAGGAAGAGGTAATAAAAATATTTGTTTCTAACCACTTCGCTGGTCCCCTTTCTTGTTCCGATCCACGGCAAACATCTTCAAGTAAGGTTTGCCGAAGGACCGTAGGCTCGTGAGGTACATGATCATGGCCACCACACCCAACACGATGCCAACCAAGCCGAAGAAGGTCGCAAGCACGATGAACAGATACTTCGTAACGCGGATGCCGGAGCTCATCATCGTGATCGGGATGACGAAGTTAGTAATGGCAACCGCGGACACCAGAATGATCATGATGTTGCTGACCAGTCCGGCCTCCGTAGCGGCGGTTCCCAGAATGAGACCCCCGACCGTGGTCGCGGTCTGGCCAATCGCTTTGGGCAGCCGAACGCTGGCCTCCGTCAGAAATTCCATCGCGAGCAGCATAAAGATCACTTCGAAGAAGGACGGGTACGGTACCGTGGCCCGGCTTCCTGCAATGAGAAGCGTAACTTGCATCCTCAATATTTCCGGGTTATACGAAGTGAATGCCACGTATAGACTTGGCATCAGCACGGTTACAAACAAGGCGATATACCGAATGGCCTTGAGAAACCAGCCGATAGGAGGAAGCTGGATTTTATCGTCCATCGCGGTAAAGAAATCATTGAATATGGCCGGCAGCAGAAGGGCATACCCCGTTGAATCCATCAACACGGCGATCTTTCCCTGCGATATATTCAATACAGTCCGGTCTGGGCGCTCGGTCAGCATCAGCGTCGGATACAACCGAAATCGGGGGTGCATCGTGTGTCTCTCGATTTCGGATGCCGACTGCACAATATCCGCTTTGAGCTCGGACAGTCGCTTTTTAAGCTCCTGCAGCACCGTTTCTTCCACTTTGAGCGCATCGTACATAATGATGATCCGGGTCTGCGATATTTTGCCGACGGTCATGAATTCCGTCTTCAAATCGGTGGTTTGGTATCGATGGCGAACCAGGTTCAGGTTCACCTCGATATTCTCCGTAAACGAATCATCGGGTCCCTGAATGACGTTCTCCGTACTGGCTGGTTGGATAAAACTGGCATTAACCAAGACGGCGTCAAAAAGCAGCACGGTGTCCCGTATGAATATGGCAACGCAGCCCCTCAGTATATTGCGGAGCAATTCCTGCTCATCTTTCGGCTCCATGCTCGATGGAAAGGATCGGATGAATTGCTCGTATAAGTCCAAGGAGTTCAGCTCATAAAAGCGGTTAATCAAATTTTCGTTGATCATGACAGGATCGCACATGCTCTTTAAATAGACCAGCAGCGCGTGCTCACCCTCGTTCTTCAGCTCGCGCTGCTCGATATCACCGATGCGGTTAAGCTGCTCCTTCAGGCAGTTCTTGGCTTGGTCCGCGTTCAAATACTGTTCGCTGGTCAAGATACCATCCCCCATCTTCTTATATTTCCGTGAACTCCCGCTTGTTTCCCTAGGTTCTGCACAAATGTCCCAAAATATTTACAATCCTCCAGAAAACTTCAAGAAGCATCTTTCCATCCAAACGGCATAGTTTCTAATCATTCCCATGTGGTAATAATGAAGACAAGAGACTGAGTTTATGGGTGATCCCCATAGTAACCAAGGAGGAATCGTGAATGAACCCATCCAATTCATCGCATCAGGAACTGCCGCAATTTCCGGAGTCGCTGTGGGTAGCAACAACCGAACTGCCTGCCTTTCCCCGCTTGGCCGAAGATATTGAGACGGATGTGGCCATAGTCGGGGCCGGTATAACCGGCATCACGACCGCTTATTTGCTGGCCAAAGCAGGCAAAGATGTCGTGCTGATCGAGGCAGGGCAAATCCTGAACGGGACCACCGGCCATACTACAGCCAAGGTCACGGCCCAGCACGGGCTGATTTATCATGAATTCCTAAATCATTTCGGGGATGAGAAGACAAGGCTCTATTACGAAGGAAATCGGGAAGCGATTGAATTCATTAGGGACATTGTTGGCGGAGACGAGGAAAAGTTTGGGCTAAAGCTGGAGGATGCCTATATTTACGCTCAAACGGATGACAAATACCTCTCCAAGCTGGAGGACGAAATCAAAGCCTACGAGAAGCTCGGCATCCCGGGAGAATGGCAGGAAAGCCTCCCTCTGCCTATGCCCGTCCGCGGAGCGATCAAGATGCCGGGGCAATATCAGTTCCATCCCCTACAATACCTTAAGCATCTGACGGAGCAATTTCTGAAGCTCGGTGGGCGAATCTATGAGAATACGACCATGGATGAAAAAGTCGAAACCGACGGACCCATCACGCTGCTCACCAAGCGGGGCGGCCACCGGATTACTTGCAATCACGCCGTATCCGCGTCTCATTTTCCGTTCTATGACGGGAAAGGGCTGTTCTTCACGCGGCTGCATGTGGAACGTTCCTATGCGGTTGCCGTCAAACCCGAAACCGCTTATCCGGGCGGGATGTTCTTGAGCGTGGATCAGCCGACCCGTTCCCTGCGGTCGGCTACCTATAACGGCGAGGAGTTGGTTATCGTCGGCGGCGAGAACCATCCGACGGGCCGGAGCATCTGCACCCATCAGCATTACGAGAACCTGGAGCTTTTTGCAGGAAATCTGCTGGGCGCCTCCGCCATTCCTTATCGTTGGTCGACCCAGGACCTGATCACGCTGGACAACATGCCTTATATCGGGCCGATCACGTCCAATCAGGACCGGATCTTTGTCGCAACAGGCTTCCGGAAATGGGGGATGACAACGGGAACATTGGCCGCGAAGATCATTTGCGATCAAATACTGGAGAAAGATAATCGTTATGCCGACGTCTTTAACCCGTCCCGCTTCAAGGCAGACCCGAGCATCAAAACATTCGTCGCGCAAAATGCCATGGTTGCAAAGGATTTCGTTGCCGGCAAGTTCGAAATGTCCCACGCCGACATAACCGAGCTGAAGCCAGGCGAAGGCGCCGTCGTCCGTCATAACGGGCAGCGTGCCGGGGCCTATAAGGATGATCAAGGAAACCTCTATCTTGTGGATACCACCTGTACCCATCTCGGCTGCGAGGTGGAATGGAACGAGGGCGAACGCTCATGGGATTGCCCTTGCCACGGATCACGCTTCCGCCATAACGGCGAGGTGCTGGAAGGACCGGCTATTGAGCCGTTGAAGCAATTGGACCCGGAGAGCTAATAATCCCAGCCCACCGCGCCTTAAGAGGACTTAAACCAGAAAGAAGTGAGCCACCGGGCTTCACTTCTTTTTATACATCACCTGCGATATTCGTATTTCCTGCGGGATTCGGACAGCAAATCTCTGCAGATTTATTCCTCATTCAAAAAGGCACCCTGACGGGTGCCTGTGTCTTGATATATGGCGAAGATGCTCGTTGCACGACAGCCTAAGCGATTTCCGGCGCCAGCTCCTCGCGGTATGCCGCAAGCGACTGATCCACGATGACCTGTATGAAATCGGGATCGATATCCTGGATCCAAGGCATGGCGTTATTCCAAGCATTTTCCTCGATTTGAAGCGCGAGCTGCCTCTGATCCCATTCATCCACCGTTTGATCCATCCGGTCGCACAGCTCTGTCAGGGTCATGTCCATTGAATGGCCCAGCTCATGCGCGAATACCACCGCAAAATAGGCATGGAACGGCTCAAGCGTGCCAAACAGCTGCAAGCACTGCTGGCGTATGACTTCGGTATACATCGTCACGCTGTGCGAATGCATCACATATTTTCCGCCGATTAACCGGCCCCCTGGAAAATACGCCTCCATCTCCACGGTGACACTGCTGCCCGACCGACGTAGAAGCTCTTGCGTAATTCGGTTCAGTTCGGACTTATTCAATAATGATCATGGCTCCCTTTAAAGATATAAACATAAACATCATTATAAAAGAACCATATGAAATTGCAATATTAAATATGCCTGCCCGCTGACTCTCAACCAACCAAAAACCTTAACCGATGCGGGCTGACAGACATGGGTGCCGACGTCTACATATCGCCCCCCATCCATATTGGCCAATCCACCGATCCCATCATCAGCTTGATCAAAAAAGCCCTTACATACGCTAAATCATCCCAAAACGAACTTTACATTCTCTTCCCATAATAATTGAACAGCAAGATCCCCAACACAATTTGGAAAATGAAAACACCTGCCAATACAGTCACCACAATGGGTTCTACACCGACCAGACTGAATGCAAGGGTCACAGCCATAAGAATATAAAACATAGTAATGTTTGTTTTCCAGCCTGCTTTTTCCTTCAATCGAATGCTGCGTTCATCCTGAACATCGATCTTCTTCTGTCTTAATCGTTCAGCATACATTACCTGATTAGAAGACTTGTTCATCCATAACATGTACACCGTGTTACCCAAACCCAGAACGAGAAGAACGGAACCTGCACCGACCATTAAACCGGAAAGTCCGCGTAATGCTTCACTTCTAAGAACAAATCCACCAATACATGTGATAACCAGACCTGCCAGGGCCAACAATACATATACCCATTTACTGGTCGTTTTCATTCACTTGCTCCTCCTCATAAACAAAGATATCTTCAATGCTCATGTTAAAATAACGGGCAATTTTGAACGCAAGAATAATAGACGGATTGTAACGACCGTTCTCCAGTGAGCCAATCGTCTGTCTGGATACCTCCAATCTGTCCGCAAGTTCCTCCTGCTTGATCCCCTGTTTCTTTCGGATTTCTTCCAGTCTGTTCTTCAATCGTGATATCCCCTCCAAAATGGAAAGTTAACTTTCCATGAATATATCAAACCACCTCCCCTATGTCAAGCAAGCTTTCCATTGCTCTCTGCATTTCACCGGAACCTATCGTATAGTTGTCTGTAAGCTCCAGGCTTCCAAGGTAAAAAAAGAAGACCCACTTCACACTGAATGGGTCTTCTTATGATGGCAATCCTTGCCTCGTTATCCGGCTTCATGCTGTTCGCTGAATTGGCTGTTGTACAGGTCCGCGTAAAAGCCGCCTTGGGACAGCAGCTCTTCATGGGTTCCCTGCTCGATGATGCTGCCCTTGTTCATGACCAGAATCAGGTCGGCATCCCGGATCGTGGACAACCGATGCGCGATGACAAAGCTGGTCCGGTCCTTCATCAGCTCATTCATCGCTTTCTGGATATAAAGCTCCGTCCGCGTATCCACGCTGCTGGTAGCCTCATCAAGGATGAGAATGGACGGGTTGGCGAGAATGGCCCGCGCAATCGTCAGAAGCTGTTTCTGCCCTTGCGATATATTGGAGGCTTCCTCGTTCAGAACGGTATCGTAGCCCTCCGGCAGCGTCCGGATGAAATGATCCGCGTGAGCCGCTTCTGCCGCCCGGATGATCTCTTGTTCCGTGGCGCCTTCCCGTCCGTATCCGATATTATCCCGGATCGTCCCGTTAAAGAGCCAGGTATCCTGCAGCACCATACCGAACAGGCTGCGCAGTTCACTGCGCCGAAGAGCCGTTATATCCGTGCCGTCTATCGTAATTTTGCCCTGATTCAGCTCATAGAACCGCATCAGCAGATTAATGAGCGTGGTCTTCCCTGCACCGGTCGGACCGACAATCGCGACCGTTTGTCCGTGCTTCACGTCCACATTCATATTTTCGATGAGAAGCAGGTCCGCTTTATAGCCGAAACTCACGTTCTCGAAGGTCACGTCGCCAAGCGGCTGCTTAAGCTCGGCGGGAGCCGTATGCTCTGATACCTCTTCTTCCTCGTCAAGCACTTCGAATACGCGCTCTGCCGAGGCTACGGTGGATTGAATGACGTTCGCGATGTTCGCAAGCTGAGTAATCGGCTGCGTAAATTGGCGCGAATATTGAATGAAGGCCTGAATATCCCCGATCTCGATTGCCCGGCGGGTAACCAAAACACCGCCGACAACGCTGACGATCACATATCCGATATTGCCGACAAAACTCATGAGCGGCATGATGGTGCCCGATATAAACTGGGCTTTCCAACCGGCATCATAGAGTTTGTCGTTAACCTCGTCGAATTGCTCCATGGACTGCCGTTCTCGGCCGAAGGCCTTCACTACTTTATGACCGGTGTACATTTCCTCCACATGTCCGTTCAGCTGGCCCAGATGCTTCTGCTGGGCCACGAAATGCTTCTGCGAGCGCTTGGCAACCATGATGGTCACCACCACGCTGAGCGGCAGGGTCAGGATAACGACCAACGTCAGCAGCGGACTGATCGTGAGCATCATGATGATGACGCCGACCAGCGTGACCACCGACGTAATCATTTGGGTCAAGCTCTGCTGGAGCGTGCTGCTGATATTGTCCATATCGTTGGTCACCCGGCTCAGCGTTTCCCCATGCGTGCGGGCGTCGAAATATTTCAGCGGCAGGCGGCCGAGTTTGTTGTACACATCCTTACGCAAATCATACACGGTGCGCTGGGCCACGCCGGCCATGACATACTGCTGGATGTACGCAAACAACGAGCTTAAGAGATATAGTCCTGCTAGCCAGAGCATAATCGTCCGAATGGCGTCAAAATCGATTCCGGCACCCGGCACGCCTTGCATCTTGGCCATGAAGCCTTTGAATAGGATCGTGGTGGCATCCCCCAATATTTTCGGGCTCACGATGCTGAATATTGTACTGAGAATAGCTGCGATCAAGACGATCAGCAGCTTGCCGGTATGCGGCTTGAGATATCGCGTTAACCGGCGAAACGTGCCTTTGAAGTCCTTGGCTTTCTCCCCTGGCATCCCCGGCCCGTGCGGTCCGCCGCCAAAGGGACCGCCCGGGCCCCGAGGATGTCCTCCCCGTTTCTTCTCACTCATGCGATCTCCTCCTCTGACAGCTGCGAAGTGACGATTTCGCGGTACACATCGCTGGAAGCCATAAGCTCCTCATGCGTGCCGATGCCGGCAATGCGTCCCTCGTCCAGCACGATAATCCGGTCGGCGTCCATGACGGTGCTGACCCGCTGAGCAACGATCAAAACGGTGGCCTCCGTCGTTTCCTCGCGAAGCGCTGCGCGAAGATTGGCGTCCGTCTTGAAATCCAGTGCCGAGAAGCTGTCGTCAAACACATAAATCTCGGGTCTGCGAACCAGCGCCCTTGCAATCGAGAGCCGCTGCTTCTGTCCGCCGGATACGTTGCTGCCGCCCTGCGAAATCTCGGCATCGTACCCGCCTTCCATGGAGGAGATGAAATCGGCGGCCTGGGCAACCTTCGCTGCATGCCGGATCTCCTCGTCCGTCGCATCCTCTTTGCCGTAGCGGATATTCTCCGCAATGGTCCCTGTGAAGAGCAGCGCCTTCTGCGGCACGAATCCGATCCGGTTCCGCAGATCCTCCTGCATCATGTCGCGGATATCGGTTCCGTTGACGAGAATCCGGCCCGACGTCACGTCGTAGAAACGCGGGATCAAGCTAATCAGCGTGGATTTGCCCGAGCCGGTTCCGCCGATGATCGCCGTGACTTCGCCCGGCCCGGCGTGGAAAGAGATATCGGATATGGCGGGCTCCTCCGCGCCCGGGTAATAGAAGGTCACATCCTGAAATTCGATCGATCCCTGCTGCACGCCGGCACCGCTCGGCTGTTTCGGATCGTGGATCTCAGGCATCATGTTCAATACTTCATTGATCCGGACCGCCGATGCCTGTGCTCGCGGAATCATGACAAACATGACGGATAGCATGATCAGCGAGAACATGATCATCATCGCGTATTGGAGAAACGCCATGAGGTCGCCGACCTTCATATGTTCGGCATCTATGCGGTGGGCTCCGAACCAGACGATCGCCAGCGTGGCAAAGTTCATGACCAGCATCATGACGGGCATCATCGCCCCCATGATTTTGTTGACTTTGATCGAAGTGGCCGTCAGGTCCTCGTTCGCGTCGTTAAAGCGGACCGTTTCATGGTCCATCCGATTGAAGGAACGGATGACCCGGATTCCGGTCAGATTCTCCCGCAGCACCCGGCTCAGCGTATCGATCTTCACCTGAATCGCTTTGAAGAGCGGAATGCCTTTTTTGGCGATCAGGAAAATAGCAAGTGCCAGAACCGGCAGGACAATCAGCAGCACCGTCGTCAGTCCGGGATCTCTCGACACGGCCATCACGATGCCCCCAATACACATCATCGGCGCAATCGCCATCATGCGAAGGATCATGATCGTGACCTGCTGCACCTGCGTAATGTCGTTTGTCGTACGGGTAATCAGCGAGGCCGTGCCGATCTTGTCGAACTCCTGCAGCGTGAAATTCTCGACATGGGAGAACACGCGCCCGCGAAGAATCTTCCCGAATCCGGTCGCCGATTTGGATGCCAGATAACTCGCGGCAATAGAGCAAATCATGCCCCCCGCCGCAACCAGCAGCATAAAGCCGCCCACGCGCCAAATATAAGGGACGTCTCCCTTCACGATGCCGATATCCACGATGTCCGCCATCAAGGTTGGCAAGTACAGATCAGACAGACACTGGAAAAATGTGAACAGCAGGACCAAAATGACTGCTGTCCGGTACGGTTTCATATAGTGAAACAGCTTTAACAAATCCCCCACCCCTACTCGTTGTCTGATATCATTTCGTTTGATTTGCGTTTTTGTTCATGAAATTGATATACCTTCGTCAGCAGCTCCGTCAGTTTGACGCTGTCCTCTTCCCCGAGGAAATCCACCAGCTCGTTAAAGCTGTTCTTGACGTTCTGATAGGTTTGCTGGACAACGCGGTTCCCTTCCTCCGTCAGCTGCACGCGGACCGCACGCCGATCCTGCGCATCCATCACCCGCTCCACCAGCCCTTTGCTCTCCAGTGCATTGATGAATTGCGTGATCGTGGGCGACGTAACATTCATCATGCTGCTGATTTCGGACACTTTCATGCCCGGACCAGCAGGCTCGATATGATGTTTAAGTCCCATCAGGACGCGAATCTCACCTGGTGTATACCCTGAAATCAAGTGCTGATCCCACTCCTGCTTGTGGAACATGCGTATGCTGTACAAGAGCCTGCCGGCAACGCTGTCCTCCCGCCTGCCGCCCTTCATGCATGGTCCTTCCCGCGAATGTTGATCCTCGTTCCCGTTCATTTCTTTATGTAAATCTGGATGCTGATCCTCTGCCATGGTCCACCTCTTCTCGGCAACGGCTCGAATAAATAGATAGATTGCCAATTTATTTGGTTACCTAACTATATACCCGGAAGATAACCGAAGTCAAATCGACTCCGGCCTTCCCTTAACCTCCATTATTCATCATCGTACAGCAGCTGCTGATATGCCCCTTTGCGGCCTCGGTCGCCCTTGCGCGACGACTTGCCCGAGCTCTTGTTCTGGCGGCGTGTGCTTACCCTCTCTTTACGGGCGATATGGGCCAGCTCCCGCTCCGTCTTCTTGTAATTCGCATATCGCTTGGCATCCAGCGTTCCGTCCTGCAGCGCTTCCCGGACCGCACAGCCGGCCTCCGTTTCATGCCGGCAATCATGGAACCGACACTGCTGCGCCAGCGCGGAAATATCCGCGAAGGCCGCCTCGAACCCTTCTTCCGAATCCCACAGCTGCAGCTCCCGCATGCCCGGCGTATCCACCATGATCGCGCCTCCCGGCAGCACGAAAAGCTCCCTGTGCGTCGTGGTGTGCCGTCCTCTTGCGTCCTCCTCGCGTATCCCTTGAACCCGCTGCATCTCCTGGCCGGACAGCCAGTTCAGCAGCGTCGATTTGCCGGCACCGGAGGTACCCGTAATGGCGACCGTTTTCCCTTGCACCAGATACTCTCCAAGCTGCTCCTTGCCTTGATCCATCAAGGAGCTTACCGCATGGACCGGCACGCCCGGAGCAACCGCCTCTACCTCCGCGACGTACGCTTCCGGCGATTCGCATAGGTCCGCCTTGGTGAGCAGCACGACCGGTGCGGCTCCGCTCTCCCAGACCGCAATCAGATAGCGTTCAATCCGGCGAACATTAAAATCCTTGTTGAGCGCGTTAATGATAAACACGGTATCCATGTTAGCCGCAATGATCTGCTCATCCGGCACGCTTCCTGCCTCCCTGCGCGTAACGGCGGACTGACGGGGCAGCAGATGATGAATGACGGCGCGGGATTCGCCCTGCAGCGGCTCCACCATGACCCAATCGCCGACTGCGGGGAAGTCGCTTTTGCTGCCCGCTTCGTATTCATACTTGCCTGTGACAATGGCCGTCTGCTCACCCTCCTGGGTGATAATGCGGTACTGCTTCGAGAATTGGGCCGTAATGCGGGCCGGCACCAGCGCCTTGTCCTGCTTCGGGATCTGAGCGGCCATCAAACGCCAATGTTCATTCCATCCATAGGCTTGCAACGTTGTCATGTCTTGTTTAGTCAAATTCGTGATATCCCCTTATCGTTGTTGGATTGGTTGTTAACAAATGATCAAACACAAAAAAAACCGCAGATTTGTATCCGCGGCTGATCTGAAACTATGCAGGAAGAAGGCATTGATCCTCGGCGGCCTAACCGCCAAAGATCATACCGGAGCCTTGCATAGACACAAAAAACCCGCAGGATACCAAGCACGGTCTCCTGCGGGTTCTTAGGTACGGAGATGAAGACATGTTAAACCCAATGCCTTACACCCCGGTTACCATTAGAATTTCCCGTCCAAAGAGACCAACGTCAATGCGACCCATCCACTATGCATCATAACCATTTGACATCAGCCTCCTTCAGCTTAATTAATATATCCGTATTATAGGGGTCGTATTTCCAGGTGTCAACATCCCATGAAAAAATTAGATGCGCCTGTAATGCCTCCACTCCTCCGGCAGCAACATCCCGTACTGTCGATTCAGAAAGCGGTCGTCAACGAGCGTCAGCGTCCCGCTGTCCTGCTCGGATCGGATCAAGCGCCCTCCGGCTTGCAGCACTTTGTTCATGCCGGGGTAAACGTAGGCGTAATCGTATCCCCTCTTGCCGGTACGATCAAAATAATCCTTGATGATATCATTCTCGAAGGATAGCTGCGGCAACCCTACACCGATGACCACGACGCTCGAAAGCCGTTCTCCCTTCAAATCGATGCCTTCGGAGAAAATACCGCCCATCACGGCAAAGCCGATCAGCGGATCCTCCGCATCGGCCTGGAATGCATTCAGGAACGCCTCCCGCTCCTCCTCGCTCATTCCATGCCCCTGGAGCAAGGTACGGGCTTCCGGGTTCATTCTGGCAAACGCCTCGTGAATATCCTGCATGTAGGGATAGGACGGCAGGAAGATCAAGGTATTTACCGGTTTTTCCTGAACCAGTGCACTCAGCATCCGAACGATGGCCTCGCTGTTGCGCTCCCGATCCTTGAAGCGCGTTGATAACGGCAAAATCCGAACATCCAATTGCTCGGAAGAGAAGGGCGAGGGAATCGATAGGCTGTAATCCTCTTCCTCGCCTCCGAGCATGTCGCGGTAATATCCGAGCGGCATGAGTGTTGCCGAGAAGAATACGCTGGAGCGGTAGTTTTTTCCCGCCTGCTGGAGCAAATACGAGGGGTCCAGGCAAAACAGCTTGAGAAACACCTCGCTCCCGCTCATCTCCGCATACGTGACAAAGCGGTCGTCATACAGCTTGGAGATGCGCAGATACCCCTGAACGGCAAAATAGCATTCCAAAAGCGCATCGGCCTCATCCCCGCTCTTGCCGGTCATCAGTTCGGCCTCTGCCTGAAGCGAGAAATCCTCCAGCAGCTCGACCATCATCTCCGGCTGCTGGGACCCGACGATCCGCTCTTCCTCCTCGCTGACCTTGCGCAGCACCTTAAAGCGGTTATTCACCCGCTTCGCCGTGTTGTAAAGCCCGGGATTGCTCTCTTTGTACGCTCTTTGCAGCTCCAGGAACGCGGACTTATTCAGCTCGGCCGAGAACATCCCCCGCGCCCGGTCGACCAGGTTGTGCGCCTCATCTATGAGCAGCACGCTGCGCTTCTTCACGTCCTCCGGCATCCGCTTGAAGGAGACGCGCGGGTCGAACACGTAGTTGTAATCGCAGATGACGGCATCGGCGGCGTACGCGGCATCCAGCGAGAATTCAAACGGGCATACCGTATGCTTGCGGGCATACTCTTCAACGACAGGCCTCGTGATCAACGTTTCATTCGAGAGCAAATCCAGTATGGCGTCATTAATCCGGTCATAGTAGCCCTCCGAGAACGCGCAGCCCATCTGGCTGCAGCCCTCCGCTTCGCTGAAACAGATCTTGTCCTTCGCCGTCAGCGTGACTGTATGCATGCAGAGCCCTTGACGCTCCATGCGTGCCATGGCTTCCTCCGCGGTGGTTCGGGTAATCGTCTTGGCCGTCAGGTAAAAAATCCGGGATAACAAGCCCTCGCCGATCGCTTTGACCGAAGGAAACAGCGTGGATATAGTTTTGCCGATGCCCGTAGGGGCTTTGGCAAACAATCTTCGTCCTTCCCCGATGCTTTTATACACGGCTCCGGCCAGCTTCCGCTGTCCCTCGCGGTAGGCGGGAAACGGAAACTTTAGTTCGCGGATGCTCCGGTCCCTCCGCTCGCCATGCTCCCGCAGCAGGTTGGCGTAAGGCGCGTAGGCCGCCACAACCTCAAACACAAAGGATTCCAGCTGAGCGAAGCTCCATTCCTGCACGAACTGCTTCCGTTCTCCGCTCGGGACCTGGAAGTAGGTCAGTCTCACGGCCATCGTCGGAATTTCATGCAGCTTCGCGTACATATAGGCATACATTTTGGCCTGAGCCCAATGAACCGGGTACGTGTGCTCCGTAATCTCGCCCAAATCGCCGGAGGTCGACTTGATCTCGTCGATCATGATCCGCTCGTTCTCTTGAATCAGGCCGTCGCAGCGACCTTCCACCACAAACAGCAGATCCTCGTAAGGAATCTCCGCTTCAAGCTGAACTTCCTTCTGATCGTTCTCGCCATAGTCGCGCTGTACCTGTTGATGCGCACGGGTTCCCTCGGTCAGGGACGTCGCCGTGCGAAAACCGGAGGTAATGCTGCCGCTGCGAAAGACATATTCCACCAGCGGCCTGACGGATATTTGGATAGTATGAGGCATGATGGTCTCCTTCGTTCATGTTCTATATGAAGGGTATTATACCAAACATTCGTTCCGGAATGCGAAGTATCCGCGGGCATTCGATAACAAAAAAAGCGTGCAGACGGCCTCCTGGCAGGATGGCGTCTGCACGCTGTACGCATATGCAGCAGATGCTTATGGGGATTTCTTTTGCATCTGGTCGAGGCTCTTGAATTCGTAGCCCCGGTTCCTTGCTTCGTCAATGATCCGTCCCAGCGCCTCCGTGTTGTCCTTGGAGATGGAGTGCAGCAGGATTACGGCGCCGGGGTGGAGCTGCGCGGTCACTTTATCGTAAGCATACTGCGCGCCGCGCTGGGACTTCACGTCCCAGTCCATATACGCGAGCGACCAGAAGACATTGGTGTACCCCAGCTGCTTGCTGGTCGCCAGGGACCGCTCATCGAAAATGCCGCGGGGCGTGCGCAAATATTTCATGTCCGGCTGGCCGGTGATGCGCATAACCTCCTTCTTCACCCGTTCGAGCTCCTCGGTCAGCTTCTCTGCCGAGATGGTGGTCACGTCCGGATGATTCCAGGAATGGTTGCCGATAATATGGCCTTCCGCCGTCATCCGTTTCAGCAGGTCTTCCTGTGTCTTTACATAATGTCCGGTCACGAAAAAGGCGGCAGGCACCTTCTTCTCTTTAAGCGTATCCAGAATACGGGAGGTATACCCGTTCTCATACCCGTTATCAAACGTAAGATAAAGCTCCTTCTGCTCGGCATCGCCCATGAAGACGGCATCGTATTTTTGCAGAAGCTCCTTGAAGCCTTCCTCATTGATCGAGGGCAGCTGGCCGTTGACGCTTTTCTTAAATCCAAAGTGAAACGGACCGCTTCCGCCTGCCAAAGCTGCTCCGGAGATGGACAGCATCACCGCCAAGCTCACAAGAAGCATAAGGGCCGGCCGAAGGATACCACGTTTCTTCATATCCGTTCTCTCTCCTTCATTGTTGTGATATGGATCGACTCCCCTGATGAAAGACGTACCAAGGGTGGTATCACCTAATATCCCACAAATCGGAGCAAACTATGTGTCAATCCAGGACAGTCCTGCTTTCGGATGCGGCGGCATGTTTATGTGATCTTGATCAACCGGCCCTTCTGATGGCTCTGCAGCGCATATTCGATCATTCGAATGACATTGCGGGCTTCTTCAGGCTGGACAGGCAGCGAACCGCCTTTAAGGATTGCTTCGGCCAATCCCTGGTAAAAAGCTTGATAGCGTCCCGGCAGCGTCTCGATCTCCCCTTGCACCGCTAGCCCGCTCAGCTCGGTAGCCAGCTCCCCGTATTGGTCCGGCTGGTCTTCGCCCCAGCCCGCGTCCCCGGGATGCATGCCCTGCTTCAGCTGGCCTTCCTGCGGATCCGTTCCATATTTCAGGAAGCTTCCCTTATCGCCATGCAGCTCGAATTTCGGCCCTGCCTGCCGGACCAGCGAACCGGAATGCAGAATGACGCGAAACGTCTTATAACCCAGCACCAAATGAAAATAATCATGGGCTTTGGACCCTTTGCGCTCCGTTCTCAAGTCCGCCCAGAGCGTCTCCGGCAGGCCGAACAGGAACAGCGCCTGATCAATCAGATGCGAACCTAAATCATACAAGATCCCGGATCCGGCCATCGCCTGCTCCCTCCACCGCTCCGACTGAACTTCCGGACGGTAGCGGCTGAACTGCGACTGATAGATGGAAAGCTTGCCTAAGGCTCCCGTCTCCAGCAGATTGCGGACGGTCAGAAAATCATTGTCCCAGCGCCGGTTGTGGTACACCGTCAGCAGCACGTCCTTCTGCTTGGCCAGATCAATCAGCTCGTCCGCTTCGGCGGATGTTACGGTAAACGGCTTCTCGACGACCACATGCTTTCCGGCCTCGATGGCTAACCGGGTATATTCATAATGCGTTGCATTCGGACTCGTTATGATGACAACATCGATATCCGGAATGGACAAGAGCTCATCCACGCTGTCAACAACGGCCGTATCGGGCATATCCTGGTGGACCTTGTCCGGATCCGATGATACAACCGTGTGCACCCTGTAATCCGGCACGCTTCTAAGAATAGGTGCATGAAACACCGACCCGGACAGGCCGTAGCCGATGATTCCCGCTTGTATTGCCATAACGCAAGCCTCCTCTTCCCATGGTTCTATGTTGATTCGATATGTATCGCTTGGTTTCCTTGCAACATCTTAACATTCCGCAAATATTTTACAACCTGATACGGGAAAGCCGCCTGCACGTCATTCTTGTGCAGGCGGCTTCGCTATTCCGTGCTGTCCGCGTTTGCGGGACGGCGCTCTAAGGCCGGCAAAGGATTAATACGGGTCTGCCTCGTGACCCATACGGTTCGCATCCTCTACGGCCTGCTCCCGGGCGGTCTCGTTCGACGCCTTCCTTGCCTGCTCGAGCCCTTCCCGTACGCGGCGCCCATAGTCCTCATCCGCATTCGTGAAATATTCCACCATCTTGTCTTGAATCCGGATATCGCATTGGATCAGCGCACCCACGAGGTTGTTGATCAGGTCGTTTCGCTCCCATTCCTCAAACGCTCGGTACGTATCCCCGGCCTGCTTGAAATCCAGCGTGCGGTCCAGCTTCTGCCGCACGAGGTTGGCATCGTAATGCGGCTGATGCGGCTTCGCCGTCTGCGATGCTTCCACCAGCCCATCCGTCATGGATGGCTCGTAGTCCACATGCGGGCTTTGACCAGGCGCCTTATCCACGAAAAAGGACATCTGTCCGCCCCGCTGATTGGTAGCGACCCGTTTCTTCGGCGCATTGATCGGCAGCTGCAGGTAGTTCGTTCCTACACGATGCCGCTGGGTATCCGAGTAGGAGAAGGTACGCCCCTGCAGCAGCTTGTCGTCCGAGAAATCAAGCCCGTCAACGAGCACGCCCGTGCCGAAGGCCGCCTGCTCCACTTCGTTGTAGTAGTTCTCCGGATTTTTGTTCAGCACCATTTTGCCTACCTTCAGGAACGGGAATTGATCCTCCGGCCACAGCTTCGTCGGATCCAGCGGATCGAATTCCAACTCGGGATGCTCGTCGTCGCTCATAATTTGCACGCACAACTCCCACTCCGGGTAATCCCCGCGTTCAATGGCTTCGTACAGATCCTGCGTTGCGTGGCTGTCATTCATGCCCTGAATCTTGTTCGCTTCTTCCTGCGTAAGATTCTTAATCCCCTGCTTCAGCGGTTCCCAATGATATTTGACGAGCACGCCGGTGCCTTCTGCATTAACCCATTTGTATGTATTCACACCGGAGCCCTGCATTTGGCGATAGTTGGCCGGAATGCCCCAAGGGGAATACACAAACGTAATCATATGCGTCGCTTCCGGGGAACGGGACACGAAATCGAACATGCCTACGGGACCCGGAACGTTGGATACCGGATCCGGCTTGAACGCATGGACCATATCCGGGAATTTGAGCGGGTCGCGGATAAAGAATATTTTCAGGTTGTT
Source organism: Paenibacillus sp. cl141a (assembly GCF_900109305.1). Classification (NCBI taxonomy): domain Bacteria; kingdom Bacillati; phylum Bacillota; class Bacilli; order Caryophanales; family Paenibacillaceae; genus Paenibacillus; species Paenibacillus sp. cl141a. The sequence continues at coordinate 368,606 of NZ_FNZO01000003.1, read as the reverse complement.
GCCGACCAGATCCCAGTTTCCCTCCTCGGTGTAGAATTTCACGGCGAACCCGCGCGGATCCCGAAGCGTTTCAGGCGAGCCGGAACCGTGGATTACGGTTGAGAACCGGACAAATACCGGCGTGCGCTTGCCTTCAACCTGGAACTGCTTGGCCCGGGTATACTTGGAAACCGGCTCGTCACCTACTTTTCCATAGGCTTCGAAATATCCGTGCGCTCCCGCACCTCTGGCATGCACGACGCGCTCCGGAATGCGTTCGCGGTCAAAATGCGTGATTTTCTCCAAAAAATGATAGTTCTCCAGGGTCATCGGCCCCCGATTTCCGACCGTTCGCACATTCTGATTATCCGAAATAGGATGTCCCTGCCGGTTGGTCAGCGTATCCTCCCGCTCCGTCTCGCCCCGATTCTCGGCGTATCCTGCCCGTTCTTGGTTTATTCCATGATTAGCATCATGATCTTGGCCACTCACGAATGTCTCTCCTCCTTGGTTATAAATCTTGTAAATGGGTTCTCTTTACTATGGATATTATGTCCAAGGCGTGAAAATGTATGAAATGCCCTTCAATTTATAACAAACTTACGCATGCTCGCCCAGCAGGGAACGCGTAAAGCTGATCCATTCCCTGACGGCAAAGGACAGGTAGCGGTCTTTTCTCCAGATCATTCCGAGCTGCCAGGGGATCGACGGATTGTCCAGCGGCAGTATCGTCACGCGCGAAGAATCGATCTCTTTGCATATCGTTTCGGGAAGCAGCGCGATCCCCAGATTGGCGGCAACCATGCCGCTGATGAGATCCCACTGCGAGCTTTCGTAGACCACCCGCGGCTCAAAGCCGGCGCTGACGCACTCGCGGATAATCCGGTCATGGAGCGTAAAATCCTCACGGAACAACACAAACGCCTCGTCAGCAAGCTCACTCAGGTGCACATGCTCCCTTCCGGCCAACCGATGCGACGGATGCAGAAGCAGATTCAGCTTCTCTTTCACGAAGGAATAATAATGGAACACGTCTTCATTGACAGGCAGCACAGCGACGCCGATGTCCGTCTGGCCGCTCTCCACGTCCGCCTCTACCTTCTTGGCGCCGTCCTCGATCAGCTGAATGGTAATCTTCGGATATTCCCGGTGGAACTGCCCGATTACTTCAGGAAAAAAGCTTGAGCCCACCATGGGCGGAAGCCCGATGCGCAGATGGCCGCGCTTCAGATTCATGAGATCTTCCAGCTCGGCCGATACCCGCTGGAAGGATTCCACCATCTGCTGGGCCTGCTGGTACATGATGTGGCCGGCGTCGGTCAGCTCAATCCGTTTGCCCTGACGATAGAACAAGGTAACGCCCCACTCGTCCTCCATGTTGCGAATCGTTTTGCTGATCGTCGGCTGCGTAATGTACAGCTTCTCTGCGGCCTTGGTGAAGCTCTGGTTCCTCGCTACCTCAAGAAAATACTCCAGGTGCCGTATGTCCATTCCCGATGCTCCCTTCATTTTGGCTATGTATAGATAAATGGAATACTTATCATTCGATATATGCATTTTACCTATGAAAATTATCGTTGTAAAATTTCAATAACAATGAAAATAAGGAGGCCGGTCATGGTCAACATGTTGAAAGGAACGCTTCAAGTGGCCGGATTCATGCTTCTTTCCTTAGGGATGGATCAACTGGCCGCCTGGCTGAATATAGGAATTCCGGGCAGCATTCTCGGAATCGTGGTCGTGTTTATCCTTCTCGAAACCAAGATCCTCCGTCTGGAGTGGATCGAGCTTGGCGCCAATTGGCTTCTCGCCGAACTCCTGCTGTTCTTTATCCCCGCCGCGGTCGGGATCATGAAATATTTCCCGATGCTGGAAGCCGAAGGGCTCCAGATTCTGGTCGTCGTTTTGTTCAGCACCGTCATCGTGATGGTAAGCTCTGGGCTGACGGCCGGCTTCATCTCATCCAGAAAGGGGCGTAAAACGCCATGAACATCCTGCTGACCGTCATCCTCGGCCTGCTGTTAACGGTCGGGATTTACGTGGGGGCCAAAAGGCTGTATCGCCGCCTGCCGAAGGTTTATTTATCGCCGCTCCTGATCACGCCGGTGCTGATTGTTGTGATATTGACACAAACGGGCGTATCCTATGAATCATACAATGAAGGTGCGCAGTGGATCAGCAAGCTGCTCGGACCGGCCACGATCGCTTTTGCCGTACCGCTGTACAAGAACTTCCAAACCCTGAAGAAACACGCGGCCGAGATTATGCTCAGCGTGCTGACGGGATCGGTGCTGGCCATGTTATCTTCCGCGTTTCTCGCAAAGTGGATGCACCTGAACAGCTCTTTGGCTACGAGCCTGGTCCCGCGCTCCATTACGACGCCTATCGCCATGAACGTATCCGAGGTGATCGGGGGCGTTCCGAACATGACCGCCGTCTTCGTCATTATGACCGGGATTCTCGGATCCATGATCGGACCCGCCGTCATGCGGATCTTCCGGATCCGGGGCGATATCGCGAGAGGGGTTCTGTTTGGGACCAGCGCCCACGGAACCGGCACCTCCAAGGCATTCGAATTCAGTTCCCTCTCGGGAACCATATCCAGCATTTCGATGATCGTCGCCGCGCTCATCACCCTCGGAACCGCACCGCTGATCATGTCCTTTCTTTATTAATATTTGCTAAAACTCTGACAAAACCGGCGATGACCGGTTTTTTCGTTGTCTTTTTGTGTTGTTATAGGAAACTTTGGGACTTACTTTAACTCTTTGACAACCTCCTCCGAAGAGGTCATAATAAATTCTGTTCATTAGTTTTGTTAAATAAATGGTATACGAAACGTAAATCTACAGTAAGAATAACGTCTATGTATTCTTAAAAAACGAATAGCCGCCGAAGTTTTGCGAACAGGTCTGTGGCGGCCCTGAAAGGAAGGCGATACAGGTGTTCTCCACCTCGCGGTTTCGGTTAACGATTACGAAGCCATTTATATTTTTCTCTGTTATTATGCTGCTCAAAAGCTACCTGGCCTGGACGGTCATTTTTGATGATGTCATGCCATGGAAACCGCTGATTACGGAAATTCCTTTTATCTGGCTTGTGTTCAGCTTGATCGAATGGTTTGCTTCCAAGCGAAAGCTGACGGCCTATATGAGCGTTAACCTGCTGCTAACCGCCATCTTTTTTGCAGCCATTATGTATTATAAATATTACGGTGTCATCGTTACCTATCACGCGTTAGAGCAGGTGAACCAGGTAACGGCGGTAAGCAACAGCGTATTCTCCTTGATGGACCCTTACTATCTGCTGATCTTCACGGATATCATCGTGATGTTCGTTCTGTTGTGGCGCAGCGACCGCGTTAAGAACTGGAAGATTCGGCATGCAAAAAAAGAAAAACGCAAAATCATCCCGATTGTTTTTGTTGTCTCTTTAATGCTGTGCCTGTTCCAGATCATGCCGAACCGCGCAAGCATGAACGAAATCGTGAAGGCGCAGGAAATGGGGATTCTGAACTACGAGGCCTATACGATTTTCCAACAGGAGAATAAAGAACTCGTGGATGCCAAAACCATTACCCAGGATAAAGTCAACGCATTGAAAGGCCTGGAAGCGTCCGATAAAGAGGCTCTGCTTACAGGTGTCGCCAAAGGCAAGAATCTGATCATCATCCAGATGGAGTCCTTCCAGAAGTTCTTGGTCGACCTCACGATTGACGGCAAGGAAATTACGCCTAACATCAACAAGCTGGCCCGCGAAAGCAATTACTTTCCGAACTTCTACCAGAACGTCGGTCAAGGCAATACCTCGGATGCCGAGTTTGTTGTGAATACTTCCTTCTACATCCCGCCGCGGGGTGCGGCAACGCAGCATTATGCGGACAGGGTTCTGCCAAGCCTGCCGAGACTGCTGCAAGGGGAAGGATATGATACGGCGACCTTCCACACCAACGTCGTGGAGTTCTGGAACCGCGGGGAGCTGTACAAGGCGCTCGGTTTCAACCGTTATTACGATAAAGCGTTCTTCGGGGAAGACGATAAGCTGTTCTTTGGTGCCTCGGATGACGCCCTGTACTCCAAAACGGCCGCCGAGCTGAAGAAAATGAACGAGGCCGGTAAACCTTTTTATACCCAGGTCATTTCCATGTCGGCTCACCATCCGTTCACGATTCCTGAGGATAAATATCGGATGACCCTGCCGGAGCGGTATGAAGGCACCTTCGTTGGCGACTACATCCGTTCCCAGAATTATGCCGATGACGCACTCGGCAAATTCATCGAGCAGCTGAAGAAAGACGGCGTATGGGATAACAGCTTGATCGTTCTCTACGGCGATCATCTTGGACTGCCGATATACTCCCTGGACCACAAGGATAAAGAGCTGATGCACGAAATTTACGGCCGCGAATATACCTCCGGAGATATGATCAACATTCCGCTTATCATCCATGGCGAGGGAATTCAGCCTGAAGTGAAGGAGCAGGTCGGCGGACAAATCGACCTCTTGCCGACAGTGTCCAACCTGCTCGGCGTATCGATCGACAATCAGCTTCATTTCGGCCAGGATCTGCTGAACCACACCGATAATAATTTGCTGCCGGAGCGGTATTATCTGCCTTCGGGTACGTTCATCAACAATACGACCCTGTACATTCCGGGCATCGGCTTTGAGGACGGAACCAAGCATCCGCTTCCGAATTCGGACGTGAAGAAGACCCAGGCGACCAAGGAAGAATTCGAACGCTCGCTCCAGCTGCTTCATCTGTCCGACAGTTATATCAGACAGCTGCCATACCATAAATAGGCCCTTGCTGCATGGGACAACTCTTCGGAATTCTTGGAGAGTTGTCTTTTTTGTATGCCTGGCGATCATCAGAAACCCTTGATATATAAGGATTTATATAGCCGAGTGCGTCTGTTATTTGACATAGTGGCTTACTTTTTCTTATGATTAATAGCAATATACCTTGTTTTGAAGACCGCGTTCGTGGTGAAATTACGTACAACTACTCAAATCACTTCATATTCATACGCAGACAATTAAGCCATATATTTTTTAGAGCAAATCGATTACGAATTGTAGGAGTGACGATCCGACTTGGACCCCATACGAAGGATAAACAGAATTATATGTTCCACACTTGGCTTACTGCTGATTGCTTCCGTTTGCAATGTTCCCCTAGTGGACATCACCGATTCCGCTGCGGCGACGCAGGGTATGGAAGCGTCCGAAGGCACTCTTCCATCGCCGACGCCGGTACCCAAAAGTCCGGAGCCCGTTCGGTTGATGCTGGAGTCGAAACGCCATGTGTCTCTGCTTTCCTTGCATAACGTTACATGCAACACGAATACCGATATGTTTCTCCTCCTCAAGCACATGCTGCTAGAACCTTTGAAGTTTCGATCGAATTATGTTGACAGCCATGCATAGTAAACGTTGGTTATTAAAAAACTAATTCAGATCAGATAACAAAAAGGATGTGTTTTGTTTGGACGACAATATAGGCTTAAATTTATTCCTAGTCGCTGTACTTATCGCAGCTACCGCTTTTTTCGTTATGACGGAATTTGCTATCATAAGACTTCGTCCCAGCCGGGTAGACCAATTGGTGATGGAAGGGCGCAAAGGCGCTCTTGCCGTTAAAAAGGTAACTTCGAATCTCGACGGATATCTATCCGCTTGTCAGCTCGGGATTACCATCACGGCGCTCGGTCTCGGTTGGCTCGGGGAACCGACCATCGAGAAGATCCTGCACCCGGTATTTGACAGCCTTGCCATTCCTGCGGCAATCGCATCGCTGATTTCATTCCTGCTTGCATTTATTATCATGACTTACATTCACGTCGTTATCGGTGAACTTGCACCGAAAACGATCGCTATCAATAAAGCTGAAGCCGTGTCGTTCCTCTGCGCGACGCCGATCATATGGTTCAACCGGATTATGTACCCGTTCATCTGGCTCTTGAACGGATCGGCCAACAAGATCGTTCGCCTGTTCGGCATGCATCCGGCAAGTGAACATGAAGAGGCTCACTCGGAAGAAGAACTCCGCATGATTCTCAGCGACAGCTATGAGAGCGGAAAGATTAACCAAGCCGAATACGGTTATGTAAGCCGAATTTTTGCTTTTGACGACATGCTTGCCAAAGAGATTATGGTACCTCGTACCGACATGATCTGTCTGTATGTTGACAAGCCGCTTGCCGCCAACCTGCAGATTATCAAGCGCGAGCAGTACACCCGGTTCCCGGTTGTCCGCGGAGACAAGGATCAGATCGTCGGCATGGTGAACACCAAACAGTTCTTCCTGGAGTTTGATGACAATTCCAATATCGACTTGACCAAGCTGATTCATCCCGCCATGACGGTATCCGAAGCGATCCCGATCAAGAAGCTGCTTCGAAAAATGCAGCAGGAAGGCACGCATATGGCCATCCTGATCGACGAATACGGCGGTACGTCCGGCATGATCACGATCGAGGATATTTTGGAGGAGATCGTCGGCGAAATCCGCGACGAATTCGACGAGGATGAAGAACGCGAGCTGACCCAGCCTGAGCCGAACCGCATCATCGCAGACGGTAAGGTATCCATTAACCGGATCAACGACCTGCTTCATACGGACCTGAGCACCGATGACCTGGATACGATCGGCGGCTGGCTGTACGGTCATAACTCCGAACTCGCCAAAGGCGATACGTGGAGTTACAATGACCTGACGTTCACCGTCATCGAGAAGAAGACCCATCGTTATACGAAGCTGCAAATCGTCAAAGAAACGCCTGAAGAAGCGGCGGAGGAAGCCTCTGCCGTTGCAGCGGCCAGCGAAAGCAACGAATAGACAACTAGATGACCAAGCCGCCATGCAGCCCTTACCGGGTATGCATGGCGGCTTTTGATTTGGTGGATCGCATTTTAACACTTTAACAAGTTATAACTCTGCTGTAATATAGAAATTATCTAATTTCTAACGTATTGGGGGCAGCAAGTCATGAATCGTCAAATCGCCATCATCGGAAGCAGCGGCGGCAATCTGTACAATCTCGGCGGCAAAGACCCGCGCAAACTGCTGGATGAGATATTGATGCAGCTCGATAGCGCCGGCCTTTCCTGCGGAGCCCTGCAGTTTATCGCTGCCCAGGTCTCCATGGATACAGCCAAGGATACGACGCCTGCGGCTCTTTACAGCTGGAGCTCTTCCCAAGGAGAGCCCATCATTGTCGCTGAAGGCACCCTTCAGCAGGTCAATCAGGCGGCCGAGCGTCTGGACCGGGAGATTGCCGAGCAGATTGAACTCGGCGAAATTGACGGCATCATCGTCATGAGCGCCGACCCGGAGGGCAGCAACCGGCATGCCATTGAGGCGGCTGCCAAATTCCGCCTGCCGGTGACCGGTACGGGCGGAACCTCCATGGCCATCATCCAAACCAAAGGCGCGCATGTCATTGCGGCTTCGGGCACAACCGGAACCACCAACAGAACGCGCGCGGTCACCTTTGTCACTTCCCTCAGCAAGCATTGGCGGCTTACGTACCGGCCGGTCATCGGGAATGCGTCCGCAAATATCCATGCGGCGTCCGGCAGCTCATCTCCATGGCGAAGAATCAATATTCGGGGCATCATGATGGCGTCCCTCCCCGGTTTTATCGGCATGGCCCTGATCCTGGCGGTCAGCAAAATCCCGGGGTTATCTTCGTTGACCGAAGTGTTTGACCTGCTGATCAAGGCGTTGCCGGTCATCGTTGCCGTCATTGCGGCCAAACAGGTCTCCGAGCTGGACGAGGTGTCCATCGTGGCGGGCATCGTGGCAGGCGTCCTGTCCGTCGAAGGTGGCATTATCGGCGGCATTATCGGCGGGATCGGCGCAGGCATTATCGTCCATTACATATTCCGTCAATGCGTGGAGTGGCGTTTCCCCGCTACGACGGTCAACATTGTTGCCGGCGGCGTGTCGGGACTGATTGCCGGTTTGCTGGTCTACTTCCTCATTGCGCCGATTGCGCTGAGCGCAGGGCAAGGCATCCGCTTCCTGATTGAGACCCTTGTCTCCTGGAGCCCCGCCATGGCCGGGTTGATTGCCGGCCTGTTGATCTGGCCCGCCATCATCGGCGGCGTCTATCATGCCGCCATCCTGCCGATTGTGCTGCTGGAGATGGAGACAACCAGCAACAGCTTCCTCGGCGCGGTCGATATGGTCGGCTTGGTGATGGTATCCGCAGGCATCACGCTTGCCAATATTATCGCTCCGCGAGATAAGGGAGAAGCCGCGGTCGCAGCCCCCGGATTCGCCATCAACATGGGGTTTGGCACCTTCGTTGAAGCTGCCTATCCGTTCATGTTTTCGAACAAGCTTGTATTTGCCGGAGCGATTGCCTCGGCTGGACTTGGCGGCATGCTCGTCGGTTTGTTCGGGGTCCGGGGGACAGCCTATGTGCCCTCCTTCATCGGGCCTATTACATCGAATAACACGATGGGCTTCCTGATTTCGATGGCAGCCAGCCTGCTCTGTTCGTTCCTGATCACCTTCTTCGTGAACAAGCTGTCCGGTTACCGGGATGCCAGGAATACCATGAGCATGTAATGCGAAGCTGGTTCCACCCTATGCATAGGTGCTTCTCCATGACATAAGAAGTCCCCTCAAAAAAAGGACGGATCAAGCGCATCAGCTTGATCTGTCCTTTTATCATGTATGTTCACTGCCACTCCCATCGGCTTCCCCATAATGGCGCAATACTTGACCTTGCGGCGCTCGATTCCTTGTTGACAGCTGCGGGCCAGCCTGAATCAAGGTTCCTAAAGGGCTTACATTCGCAGGCTTGTCCTTATTTTCTTACGAGAACGGGCTAACCAATGGATCAGAAAAAGAGTCTATATAGTAGATAGGCTCCCCATTCGGCTGCCTACATCCATTCGGTATGCAAGGAGGTTATGACGATCGAGAAATTCAGAAGGATATCGCTCTTCGCACTGACCAGCGTCCTGTTAGCCGCTTCCCTCATCTGGCAGGGCGAACAAGCAGCCGCTAACGAAGCGGAAGGCTATTACGTAAACGTCGGCGGCACCCATATAAAGGACGTCCATGTTCGCAAAAGCAAGGCGTACATTCCGCTCAAATCCTTAGCCGATGCAATGGGATACGAAATCTCGTATACGCTGCAGGAGGAGCTGGACAACTTTCATCAATATGACCTGAAAGCGGCAAGCGGTCCCCCAATATCGGTATGGGGAAACGACAGCTGGGGATATACGATCGTACGGCGTGCTACGCAAGAGATGAGCGTGAACGATATCGACATTTATAAACCGGTGAGGCTGTGTGCCGAAGAATCGGACCACTGCAAGCTGGACAAGAGCAAGTACGACGGTCCCCTGTTCATAAAGAACACCCTCTACGTCCCTGTCCGCGACATGGCCAAGGCATTGAACTTAAAGCTGACCATGACCAAGACGCCGAAAGGACGAAACATCCAGCTGTCCCTGCATTAACGAAGGCTCCCTTCAAATGTTGGATCATGCATCATCAACAAGAAGCCAGGCGAGTTATCCACTCCGCCTGGCTTCTGAATCTAGAATCAATTTATACTCCAGCAAAATCCTCATTCCAGCCCTCTGATCTCGATGTCATCCGCGGACGCAATGTCCGAAATATCGAACACCCTAAAGCTGTAGGTACTGGTTTTCCCCTTCATATAATCGATATCCTGCTCCACCTTCTTCACGCTCTCCGGCGTCTTCAAATCCGCGGCATAATAATCGATGGTAAGGTCCGTCTCCCCCGGCACCGTCACCGAAGGCAGCCGCCGAATCAGCTCCAGCACCCGTTCCTTCTCCTGCGCCAGATTATCCGCCGTCAAATCCTCGAATACGATCAGTCTTATGTTCTGTCTGACATCACCATCGGCGTTATTCGCCAGCTGGCTATAATCACGCTCTACCGTGTCGCTACCTGCGAAGACATACGCCTCCCCAAACGCCTGGTCCGGATAAAGCTCATCCAGCAGAGGTTTCAGCCGGTCCCTCAGCTGCTGTCCCCAGAGCCGGTTCAGGTAGGTATCATTCGATATGACGGGAGGGCTGGCTTCATTACTGCTCAGGGTAAATTCAAGCTCTGGCGCCTGCTCCGGATGGGCCGTAAGATTATACGAGCCTATGGCCCAGGTATAATCCACGTCCGTGACCTTAAAGGGTTCGTTGTACTTCTGTTCCAGATAGGACTCCGCCGCTTCCTGAACCTCTCGTTTCTCCGCAGCCGTCTTCATGAACGGGGCGGATCCCCAGGTGTACCCGGCGTAAATCGACCCTGCGAACAAGGCCAGTCCGACGATCGTCCGCACCACGATTTTCCAAGGGGAGGCGAGCTGACGCCGCCGTTTCTCGTCGAACATCGGTTTCCTGGGCGATCGGTAGCTGAAGTAGATGACCGGTATGATCAAACCTATAATATGAAGCCCAATAGCAAGCGGACCGATAATCAAGCCCAAATATCCCAGTGTCATGAAAAAAATAAACAAAGCTGCTCCCTGCAGCGCCATGAGCAGCATTGCGCCTATGATCATGCCCGGCGTCCCGATATAAAACATCCCGAGCCCGGTGCATATCAGAGAGAGCAGCGTAGCCATCCATTGATGTTTCTTCAAGTTATCATCCGTCCTTCATGCAAATGGTTTGTGAAGCATTGTCAGATGCTGTCACCATATTATAACCGCTGCGAAGCCGGAGATAAACGATTGAAGCACTTTCGCAGCAAACGAGCGGCATTCCGTGATGTTTTCTTGCAATGATCGAATGCGTTCGGCTCAGTGGGTAACGACCTCTAATCAACAAAAGCCCACTTCACCGTGGTGAAATGGGCTTTTGGTTCAATGGAAAGCCAGCCTTGAAATAAAAGCTCAAAAGAAAACTCCCTATTCCTTCGGATGTATCATTTCTTCCGGACGGACGATCCGGTCAAAATCCTCTCCGCTAAGCAGACCGCTTGCCAGCGCCGCTTCGCGAAGCGTTGTCCCTTCATTATGCGCACGTTTAGCGATGGCTGCGGCATTCTCGTATCCGATATGCGGATTCAGCGCCGTCACCAGCATTAGCGACCGCTCCATGTTCGCGCGGATCACGTCAAGATTGGCTTCGATGCCGATGGCGCAATTCTGGTCGAACGAATCCATGGCATCCGACAGCAGACGCACGGACTGCAAGAAATTATAAATGATGACCGGCTTGAAGACGTTCAGCTCAAAATTGCCCTGGCTTGCCGCAAAACCGATCGTGGCATCATTGCCCATCACTTGGCAGACCACCATCGTCAGCGCTTCGCTCTGGGTTGGATTTACTTTCCCCGGCATGATGGAGCTTCCCGGTTCGTTGGCAGGGATCGTGAGCTCGCCGATGCCGGAACGGGGACCGCTTGCCAGCCAGCGAACGTCGTTGGCGATCTTCATCAGATCGGCAGCCAGCGCCTTCAGCGCCCCATGGGCAAATACGATCTCATCATGGCTGGTCAACGAATGGAACTTGTTGCTGGCGGACGTGTAGCTTTTTCCGATCTGCAGGCTGATTTCGGCCGCCGTCATTTCTCCGAATTTCGGATGCGCGTTAATGCCCGTACCGACGGCGGTACCGCCGATAGCCAGCTCGCGCAGCGGTTCTACGGCCGAAGCCAGCATCAATTCGCACTTCTCCAGCATCCGGTGCCAACCGCTGATTTCCTGTCCGAGCGTCAAAGGCGTTGCATCCTGAAGGTGCGTACGGCCGATTTTGATCAGATCCTTATATTCATCGCTTTTCTTCTCGAACGTTTTCTTCAAACGGCGGAGCGCAGGCATCACTTGATCTTCCATGGCCACGACCGCAGCCATGTGCATCGCCGTTGGAAACGTATCGTTGGAGCTTTGGGATTTGTTGACGTCATCGTTGGGGTGAACGCGCAGCGTGCTGTCTTTTCGCTCGAGCAGCTGATTGGCCCGATTCGCAATGACTTCGTTCACGTTCATGTTGGATTGCGTGCCGCTGCCGGTCTGCCATACCACCAGCGGAAAATGCTCATCCCACTTGCCGTCCACGATCTCGTCGGCCGCGGTTGTGATCGCATCCACCTTATCTGCATCCAGCTTGCCGAGCTTGCCGTTGACGATGGCCGCGCTCTTCTTTAATATCGCGAACGCCCGAATGATCTCCTTCGGCATCGTTTCGGTTCCTATCCGGAAATTCTCGGAACTGCGCTGTGTCTGCGCTGCCCATAACTTATCCGCAGGCACTTTAATCTCACCCAGGGTATCCTTCTCAATACGATAATCCATCCCAACTTCCTCCTTTGGTCTCCTTGAATGCTGCCATGTCCTGAACGAGAGCCCTTCCACCATGGAAGAGCCCGATCCTCGGGTTCAATCGCATAGCATAAAGCGCTTTATATTCCATCTCTCCTATTATGACACAGACTTGCCCAATAAAAAAATATACGCGATGAAGGCTGCGGCTGTTATTCTCTAAGTCTCAGCCCGGCCGGCTGGCTGCCTTCCGGGCTCACGGTCGTTCACGGGCATATGACTTGTAACGGACGGTGGTCACCGTTCCGTTCGCCGTCTTGATTCAGGCTGAATCCATCATCTCCCGGCCTTATAACAGCCACTCGAACCAGCGCGCATGCCCATCCGTGCGTGCCGCCGTAAACTTGATCGGCAAGCCCCCGAGGATATAATCGGCATGCAGATCCTCATCCTGCATATTGTTGTAGACATGCACAATATCGCGCTTTCTTCCAATCTCGCTCAGATGCCGCAGCAATTTTTGCTTGGAAGCCTCCGGAATCTGGTTGGCCACATGCGTATGAAACACGCAGATCACGGCCTCATCCGGAATCTCCTTCACGATGTCAGGCAGCAGCTCCGTCCCGTCCCCCTCCCGGAAACGTACGTCTGACTGCTGCTTCAACGCCTTCGCCGCATGCTCCAGCATGGACACCCGATCGTGATTGCCCGGCCAAATCAAAGCTCGCAGCCATAAGAAATGCTCCGGGTTCCGTACGTCATTCACATGCAGATCGATCCCCATCCGGTAAACAACCGGCGGACTGGAGGCCAGCAGGAACGGCTTGCGGTCTCCCCTGATCTCCGATGTAATGCGAACCTTCGATTCCGTAAGGCCGTAACTCGCCGTGTCTCCGTAGGAATAACTGTATTGATCCCACAGCAGCTGCAATCCGGCACTCGTTCCAAGCTCCACCAGGGCAAGCAGCTTTCGGACCTTGTCATAGATGGAGCAGAACACCGGGTACAGGTACGCGCAGCGACGGACCTCGTTCGTCTGTACCCGTTTGCGCTTCAGGATTCCGATAATGGCTGCTTCATACTCCAGTACGAATGCCCGGAAATGGGGATAACAGGAGGCCATCTCCTTCGGATGCTCCGCCAGGCCGGGGTAATACGCCCTCAGCTCCGGACCCTCGCCCTGAAGCAGCAAGTATTGAACCGCACCGAACAGCATATTGGGCACGGGCTGGCCGGACGGAACCAAGGCAGCGACCTGCAGCACCTCTTCATCTTCGGCAATATGCCAGGCCAAATACTCATAAAACACGCTGGAACCCGGACATTCCCGCTCGGCAAAATGACGAAATACATTCACCAACCGTTTCGAATCCACCCTATACCACACCCCTAACGTTGTAATGAACCCTTGATCCTGCTTAAGACTAATGTTACATCTTTCCAGAATGCGCGTGGATTCCGATCTTTTATCGGGCTTATAAGAAAAAAGAAGGCAACAAAAAGAAGAACCAGCCTCCTGAAAGGCCGGTTCTTCTGCTGGTAAATCGCCTCGGCTGTCTATACCGCCGGACGATCCAAACGGTACAAGTTCCGATACCGCGGATATCGCTCCATCAGCTCATCGTGGGTGCCCCGCATCACGATTCGACCGTCTTCCATGAAAAGGATCTCATCCATGCGCTCCACGCCGACCAGATGATGCGTCACCCAAATCAAGGTGCGGTCCTGCAGGCTGGCGAATATGGTGGACAGCAGTTCCCGCTCGGTTATGGGATCCAGCCCGACCGTGGGCTCATCCAGAATGACAACAGGCGTCTTCTGCAGCAGAATACGGGCCAATGCCACGCGCTGGCGCTCTCCTCCGGAGAAACGCTGTCCGGCTTCCTGCATGCGGGTGCCAAGTCCTTCCGGAAGGGAGGCTACCAGCGATTCAAGCCGTGCCATGGCGGCGGCTTCCCGGATTTCAGCCTCCGTGGCGTCCGGAGAGCCAAGCCGAATATTGTTCGCAAGCGTTGTGTCGAACAAGTGCGGACTCTGGTTCAATACCGAAATGACCGAAGAAATCTCATCGCCGAAACGCACTGACTCCACGCCGCCTAGGGTAAGGCTTCCTCCGGATGGCGCCAGCACGCCCTGGATCAGCTGCAGCAGGGTGGATTTGCCGGCACCGGAGCGTCCGATGATGGCTACCTTGGCGCCGGGAGCAATATCCAGCGTCACATCGGTTAATGCAGAAGATTCCCTGTCCACGCCGGATGGTTCCAGCCCCGATAGGCCGTCTGCCCCCTGATCATAACGGAAGCTGACGCCGTCCGCCTTCACATGAACGCCGCGGCTTATGACGGATTCGATCTCTGCCTTATCCAGCATCTGCGGCAGGTTCCGCTCTTCGGAGGCATCCGCGCTTTCAATCGCCCGAAGCCTTGCGACCGATTGGCCGTACTGCGGAATCCGCTCAACGGCTTCGGACACCGGCAGAAATGCATCCATTAACGGGAACACAACCAGCACAAAAGCCGCGATCAGCGTAACGTCGATGGCACCATTCGCATACTGCCTCCCCGACCAATACAGCACCGATACCACCGTCACGGCAACCACACCTTGACCGATAAAGGCGCGGAAGCGCGACCAGCGCTTAAGCGAGCGGTCGGTCCGGTCCACCTCGGCTTCATCCGCCTCATAACCGGTCAGGAATTCCGCCTGCCGGCCGCTGACGTACCATTCATGAATGCCCAGCACCGCGTCGGTCAGCTTCCGGTAGAGGTGGCTGCGGGCCTGTTTCACTTCCCGATTCTTCCGTTTGGTGAGCAGCAGCGAGATCAGCGGCAGCACCAGAACCAGTACCGCTATATACAGTGCGAGCAGAAGGGCGAATGCCGGATCAAACAGACCGACGGCCAGAATGACCCCGGCATATAACACAAGCGCAACAATCGATGGGAAGACCGTTCGGATGTAAACATCCTGCAAATACTCGATGTCATCGGAAAGCACCCCCAACAGATCCCCGGTGCGATACCGGGAAGATAAACGGAGGGCTTGCGGTTCCAGAATACGGTACAGCCGAAGCCTCATGCGAGACAGGATGCGAAGAATCGTATCATGCCCCACCAGGCGCTCCACGTAATGGATCACCGCACGTCCGATGCCGAAGGTGCGAACCCCTACGGTCGGCACGTACACCATCAGGATGTTTTCCGGACGCAGGGCGGATTTGGAGATCAAATAACCCGATGTGAACATCAGCATCCCGGCAAACATAATGGTGAGCACGCCCAGTGAGACAATGAGGAGAAAGCGCCAGAAATTTGCCGTTACATAGGGTCGAAACCACGATTCCTGCTTCATTGTACCCCCTCCATCTGCGATGTCATCAATCCATAATAGACGCCCTGTCGTGCCATAAGCTCCTCATGGGTTCCCGTTTCCGCAACGCGCCCCTGGTGCAGAACGATGATATAATCCATATCCTGCATCCAGTGAAGCCTGTGCGTCGCCAGAAATACCCACTTGTCTTGAAAAAGGGACAGCATCGTCTCCTTCAGCTCATATTCCGTCTCAATATCCAGATGCGCCGTCGGCTCATCCAACAGCAGAACCTGCCGGCCGCCGAGCAGCGCCCTGGCCAAAGCCACGCGTTGTGCCTGGCCGCCGCTTAAAGCGCGTCCGCCGCCGCCGATCATCTCCGCAAGGCCGTCCGGCAAGCTTTTTACCAGCTCCGACAGACCGGCCGCCTGCACCGCCGCTTCCACTTGAGCTCTGGACGCCTCCGGCGCATAAAAGCGCACGTTCTCCTCCAAGGTTGCCCCAAACAAATACGGCTGCTGCGGCATATAGGTGACCTCCGACCGCCACTCGCTTCGGTTCGATTCTGCCAGCTTCACGCCGTTCAACGCCATCGCTCCGGATGTTGGCGCCATGAAGCCGCCTAACAGCTCGATCAGCGTGGATTTGCCGGCTCCGCTCTCCCCGACGATGCCGATCTTGCGTTGTCCCGGTATTCGGAAGGTGACCTCCTCCAATGAAGCCGGCCCTTGTTCTTCATGTCTGAGGCCGATACCGGAGAGCTCCAGCACGCTGTCCTTTTCCCATCGGAATGTTGTCTGCGGTCTGCGGCTGGGGCCCGAGAAATTATTTTGAATTTTAAATGTTAGGCCTGTTGAGGTTCGTCCCATCGTTTCTGCCGCCGGGGCTTCAAGCACTCCCGTTGGCTCGAATAGACCTGCGTCGTTAGCCGAACCCTCCGCAGCAACAGGACCCGAGCTTCCGCTCGTGTGCCCCTTTCGGGCTTCCCGGATGATGGATCGCATCGCCTCCCCTGCCTGCTTGCCGTCCAGCGTGGCGTGGAAGTCCGCTCCGACCATGCGCACCGGCAGGAAATACTCCGGTGCCAGGATCAGGATAAGCAGCGCGGGCAGCAGCTCCAGGCTGCCGTTAATGAGGCGCAGGCCCAGGTTTACCGCAACCGATGCCACGGACAGCATCGTAAAGAAATCCAGCGCAAAAGAGGACAGAAACGCCACGCGCAGCGTCCGCATGGTAGCTGCACGATACCCTTCGCTGACCTGCTGTATGCTCGCGCCGTGCTTGCGGCTCTGTCCCAGAAACTTCAGGGTGGTCAGCCCTCTCAGCGAATCCACGAAATGATTGGACAGCATCCGGTAGGAATCCAGCTGCCGCTCGGTCTGCTTTCTCGCGGCAAGTCCCACGAGGATGAGAAACACGATCAGGATCGGCATGGTCACCAGCAGAATAATGCCCGAGATCCGGTCCGTCATGAAAACGTACAGCCATACCAGCGCCGGGGTAATGCCCGCCCCCATCATGCGAGGTATGGTCAGCTCCGCATATTTGCGGAACTTGCCGATGCCCTCCAGCACAAGCGTAACCACATTGCCTGTTCCTTTCGACCGGACAAAGGACGGCCCGTTCCGAAACAGCTCCTCCAGCAGCTGCTTTCTCAGGCTCGTGCCCGTCTCCTCGGCAAAGCGCTGCGCGATTCCTTGCTGCACGACCGAGATCCCGTGGCGTGCCAGAAATGCAAGCAGGAACAAGGCAATGATCTCCCCCTGCTCCTGCAGCGTTGATCCCGCAAACAGGGCGGATACGGCTTCCGCCAGCCATTTGGCTTGCAGAAGGATGGCCATGCTCTGTGCCAGGGTACATACGGCGACAAGGAAGAATACCGTCTTGGCGCCTTTGTATCCCAGCAGATCTTTTCCCATCAGTATTCCAGATGCTCCTTCTCATGTACCCGTTTGTGGAAAACGAAGTAACTCCAAATTTGATAGCCCAAAACAAACGGCAGCAGCGATACGGCCACAATCGTCATAATTTTGAGGGAATACGGTCCGGAGGCCGCATTATAAACGGTCAGGTCAAATGCTGCGTTGATGGAGCTGACCATCACGCGCGGGAACAAGCCCACGAATACGGACGTTACCAAGAGTGCGATGACCGCGCCGGTCATCCCGAAAGCCCAGCCGTCCCGCTTGACGTTCATGAAATATCCGCCCAGCAGGAATGCAAGCAGGGCCAGCACCAGCAGGACGGTTAACGCCACGCCGCGCTTCTCGAAGATATCGGTCATGAAATACGTCATCACCCCGAACGCCACGAATAGGGCCGCAACAGGAATCAGAAGTCTCCGGGCCATGCGGCGCGCCCGTTCCTGGAGATCCCCCAGCGTGCGCAGCGTCGTGAACATCAAGCCATGCAGCAGGCAGAGCATCACCATCGTCAACCCGCCGACCACCGTATAAAGATTCACGACATCGAAGAATCCGGCATGCAGCTGCATCTCTTCGTTAATCGGGAGCCCCTGGATCAGGCAGGCAAAAACAACGCCGAGCAGGAATGGCGGAAGCACGCTTCCGGTGAAGATCGCTCCGTCCCATACCCGTTTCCAGCGGACATCGCCCACCTTGCCGCGGAATTCAAATGCCACGCCGCGCCCGATCAAGGCCAGCAGAAGAAAGACAAGCGGGATGTAGAAGCCGCTGAACAGCGTGGCATACCAGTTCGGGAAGGCCGCGAACATCGCGCCGCCCGCCGTCAGCAGCCAGACCTCGTTGGCGTCCCAGAACGGGCCGATCGAGTTGATCAGCACCCGGCGCTGGGTATCGTTCTTGGCCAGCAGCTGCGTGGACATCCCGACTCCGAAATCGAAGCCCTCCAGGAAGAAGAACCCGATAAACAATACGGCGACGAGCACAAACCACAGTTCGTTAAGAGACAGCATTGTAGTCCTCCTTATTAAACGGATCGCTTGCGTGGTGATCGTCTTCCTCCGCCGCATACGGTCCTTTCTTAATGACTTTG
Organism: Paenibacillus sp. cl141a; assembly: GCF_900109305.1. Lineage (NCBI taxonomy): Bacteria > Bacillati > Bacillota > Bacilli > Caryophanales > Paenibacillaceae > Paenibacillus > Paenibacillus sp. cl141a. Next base: position 350,043 of record NZ_FNZO01000003.1, on the reverse strand, counting down.
ATGAACAGATAGGCCATCACGGCTGCCAGCACCGCATAAATGGCGGTAAACATGATGAGCGAGAACAGGATCGAGCCTGCGCTTACGTTCGGCGAAACGCTGTTCTCCGTGGTGATCAGCCCGAATACCGTCCAAGGCTGGCGTCCGATCTCCGTCATGATCCATCCCGATGTGTTGGCGATGAACGGCAGGGAAATGCCAAACAGCATCAGTCTGAGGAACCATTTGCCGGCCTTCTCGACTTTTTTGCGCAGCATCAGCCACGCTCCGTACAATCCCAGCAGAATCATGACGCTGCCGGCAGCCACCATAATCCGGAAGCTCCAGAAAGTGGTGCGGACCGGCGGAATATAGTCTCCAGGACCGTATTCCTGCTCATATTGGGCTTGCAGCTCCTTCATGCCGATGACTTCGCCGGAAAATTTGCTGTAGGACAAAAAGCTGAGCAAATACGGGATTTTGAACTCCATCGTGTTCTCCTGCTTATCCGGATCGATGGCAGCGATGACCGTCCAAGGCGCGGGATCGTCGCTCGTTTCCCACAAGCTCTCGGCGGCGGCCATCTTCATCGGCTGCGTATCCACCAGATACTGCGCCTGCTGGTGGCCGAATACCGCAACCAGAATGGAGGTGATGAGACCGACCACGATGGCGATGTGGAATGACTTTTTGAAGAAATCCCAATCCTGCTTCTTCAGCAGCTTATACGCGCTTACCCCCGCTACCAGGAAAGCCCCGGTTGCCAGCGCCCCGAAGATCGTGTGCGGGAATTCCACCAGCAGCTGACCGTTCGTGATCAGCGCGAAGAAATCGTTCATCTCCGCCCGTCCATTGTTGATCTCAAATCCGACCGGACGCTGCATGAACGAGTTCGCTGCCAGGATCCAGAAGGCGGACATCAGAGTGCCGAAGGACACCAGCCAGATGCTGAGCAGATGGACCTTCTTGGATAACCGGTCCCACCCGAATATCCACAGCCCGATAAACGTCGACTCTAGGAAAAACGCCAGCAGGGCTTCGATCGCAAGCGGTGCGCCGAACACGTCCCCGACAAAGCGCGAGTAATCCGACCAGTTCATCCCGAACTGGAATTCCTGCAGAATCCCTGTCACCACCCCCACCGCAAAGTTGATCAGGAACAGCTTTCCCCAGAACTTGGCCATTTTCTTGTAGACTTCCTGGCCCTTGACAACATACATCGTCTCCATGATGGCGATCAGAAACGCCAATCCGATGGATAACGGTACGAAAATAAAGTGAAAAATGGTTGTCGATGCGAATTGAATTCGCGCCAGCATAACCGGATCCATAAAAGATACCCCTTCCTTTAGCTCACGTGATCACTTCAAATTTGATTCTTTTTGTATTGTCGCAGACCGCGCTCTTATGGATTGTGATAAACATCACAATATAAAGACCGAAATAGGTGAAAAAGTTATCAATTTGTGACGGAAATCACTAAGTAGGCAATGGATTATGTGAGGATTATCCATAGAAGCGTGGCTTGCGGCATCCACTCACAGGCTAAACTCAGTATTTACGCACTAAAAAAGCAGGTCAGCCATGTAGGCCAGCCTGCTTTAATGTATGTGCCACCCTTATTGAACCGCGCCGATCTCCGTCTCGATGAGCTTGAATTCCGTCACATCCGCGATCCCGCGATTGGTAATGCGGATCTCCGGAATGACCGGAAGCGCAATGAGCGAGAACGTCATGAACGGCGCGTGGATCGAGCAGCCGAGCTGTTTCCAGGCTTCCTCCAGGGCAGCGACTTCCTCGGCCACGACCTCGACCGGACGGTCCGCCAGCAAGCCCGCAATCGGCATTGCCACTTTCGCCAGCACCTGGCCGTTCTGTACCACGATCATGCCGCCTCCGCATGCTGCCAGTTCGTTCGCCGCAAGCGCCATATCCTCGGCGTTCGTGCCCATCACGAGCAGGTTGTGGCTATCGTGCGCCACCGTGGAAGCAACCGCGCCTGACTGAAGTCCGAAGCCACTCGCAAAGCCGAGCGAGATTTGCCCGGTTGCGCCGTGGCGCTCGATGCATGCCAGCTGAACCACGTCCTGGCCCAGGTCCGGCTGGATGACGCCCTGCTCAACCGCGAGCACCGCGGTCATTTTGGCGGTACGGGCACTGTTCTCGATGACGCGCACCACGTTCACTTCCGTACGTGCCGCATCGAACTTGCTGCGCAGCAGAAAGTCGCCGGCGGTAAGCGAACGCTGCAGCCGAACCGATTGAAAGGCTTTTTCCGGATACGAAAACGCCGGGAATGCCTTCACGAGACGGCCGTTCTCCGCGACCACTTCGCCATCCGTGATCACCACCGAAGGCACCATGCTCTTCAGATCGTCAATGAGCAAAATATCAGCCGTTTTGCCCGGTGAAATGCTGCCGAGCTCCATGTCCATGCCGAAATATCGAGCCACGTTGATCGTGCCCATCTGGATCGCCGTAACCGGGTCCACGCCCTCCTCCATAGCGCGGCGGACCACATGGTTCATATGGCCGAGCCGCAGCAGCGTCTGCGGATACACATCATCCGTGACCAAGGAGATATTGTCGGTACGTACCTTGTCCTCCGTTACCACCTTAATCACTTCCTTCACATCCTGCCAAGCCGAACCTTCGCGGATCATCAGATGCATACCGAGGCGAACCTTTTCCAAAGCCTGCTCTCTCGTTACCGTCTCATGATCGGAGCTGACGCCGGTTGCCAGATAGGCTTGTAGCATCCGGTCATCCTCGGCCGGAAAATGCCCCGTCACCGTCTTGCCCGCACGCAGCGTGGCTTCGATCTCTCCGCTCATGGTCGGATCGCCGTATACGACGCCCGGGAAGTTCATCACTTCGCCAAGCCCGGCGACGCCGGGCCAAGTCAGCCCTTCCTCGATGTCGGCTACCCCCAGCTGCGCCCCGGCATCCTCCAGATCGAACGTCGCCGGTACGCAGGAAGGAATGGTGGTGAACACCTTCATGGGCAGCTGCTGCCCTTCCTCGTGCATCCAGCGCACGCCCTCCATGCCGAATACGTTGGCGATCTCATGGGGATCCATATAAACCCCGGTCGTTCCCGTAACGATGGCCGCTTTGGCAAACTCCGTTACGGTCAGCATCGTGCTCTCCACATGCATATGGCCGTCCAGCAGACCCGGCGAGATGAAGCGCCCATTCGCTTCGATCACCTGCGTCCCCTCTCCGATCGTATGATCGGCGCTGCCGATATAAGCGATGCGCCCGCACGCCATCGCCACGTCTATCCGTTCCTGAAGCTCGCCCGTAAACACATTGACCAGCGTGCCGTTTTTGATGACCAGATCCGCTGGCTCTTGTCCCATGGCAACCTTCCCCAGCTGCTGGCTGACCTCGTATCGTTTCTGTCTCTGGATTGAACTCATGATGATTGCACGCTCCCCTTTTTTTAGATATCAGAAAGTATCTACTTTGAAGCTTGCGACTTCCTGATATCGCAATAAAAACTTCTTCTTACTTCGGTCGTCGATAGACGTTTTTCTTATAATGAACCGGTAAAAGCACAAAATCGATCTTGCGTAACACGCCAAACAACCCGGACAGCGTATCTGCCCGGGTTGCCTGCAACTATATCCATTGAGGAAGAGAAGTCACGCACGGCAGCCATGCATTGCTAATAGTCTGCACATCACCCCATCCGTTAAAACGTGCTTAGATCCCATTTCAGGCGATCTTGCAGCCCGGCTTCGATGTTTAAGCGAAGCCGGACTTGGGGAGCGGATTCTCAACCTTCATGTAGTCAAGTCATTTACGGTAACCTGGTAGAAACGCCTGGGCCCTATTCCCCGGCATATACATCAAGATTTGATTTTGAACACATGACCCATTCAATTCTTTGGTCGTTTCATTTGTTGTAAGAATTATAATCCTCCTGCCCGAGAAGTCAAGCCATTGGAAGGAACTGCACATCGCCCCTATTACCCGATCACGCCAATTTCCGTCCCATTCTCCGCACACGCTCGAGCCATTGGTTTCTTGCGGTATCGGGCATTTTGCGAAGCTGGGTAATGTTCGTGGCACGGACGGTGCCCACGCCGCAGAACTTCAGAATGGAATGCTTCATCATCTGATGTCCCGGCTGTCCGAGATAGAACCGGTAGTAGACGTACGGCGAATCCATCGTGACGATCAGACGAGCCGTCTTCCCTTTGAGCAGCTGCTCCGGCAAAGGCGAGTTCCGGCGGTACTTAAAGGCGAATCCCGGCAGAAAAACCCTATCGATGAACCCTTTGAGCAGTGCCGGCATGCCGCCCCACCAATTCGGATACAAAAACACTTAATAAATGCCCGTCACTTCAGGTGCCAGCGGCGACAGCGGTTCTTCCAGCTCCCCTGCATCGTGGATATCGCAAGCTGACTGAATGCACCGATGATCAGCACGGCGGTTAACCGCGTCTTCTGCAGCGGAATATCCCGCTGCAGCACCGCTTGCTCGAGCAGATCCTCCAAAGCATCAAGGGGTTGGCGTCCAATAAGAGGCAAAAAAAGGCACCCAAAACTTAGGGTGCCTCTCTTCGTACGTACTCTTTACGTTTCGTATATATCGCTAAAATCGCATGCCAGTCTTGGGCTCGGCCCTCCTGTCCAAGCTAAATCCCCGCTTCGATGGGAGCGGCCTTTATCTTGTTGCTGTACAGCAGCATGAGCGGAATGCTGATGACAAATGCGCCGGCCACAAGCAGGAACGGAATTCTCGGATCGATGCCGTACGCCCAGCCGCCAATGATGCCGGAAGGCGAAATGACGATGAGGATGAGCACCTGGAGCAGCGCGAATATTTTGGCGCGGTTCTCGTCGTCGATGGCATTGGCCACCGCCGTCTCCAGATACGGATACGTCATCATCGTGCCGAATGCGGCAATGACGGTGCTCAGGCTCAGTACCAGCAGATCTCCTTGCGGTGCAAACACCAGCATGACATTGGACAATACCGAGATGACAAAGCCCCATACCATCGTCCGGTGCACGTGCCGCTCCCCGATCCGGGGCATGATCCACCGCATGAAAATCAGCATAATGACGGAGGAGAAGGCTGGAAAAACGGAGATCAGGCCGCTGCCCAAATGCAAATATTCCACCATGAAGATGGAGACGTAGGTTGTCTTCACCGTCATCTGAAAATTAAACAGGATATAAACGCCGAAGATCATCATCAGCAGCGGATTGCCCAGCATGCTCTTCATCACCTGGACATAGTCGGACATCCCTTCCCGCAGGCCCATCGCCTTCGTTTCCTTCATTTTGCGGTACCCGATCTCCGTCTCCCTTGTCGCATAATGGCGCCCAATGAACTGGATCGTCATCAGGATACAGGCAAGGACGAACATGATGCGCACTCCGGGCACCAGCGAGAAATGATACACCAGCAGCCCGCCGAGCGGTGCAAACAATCCGCCGACGACGCTAATCAGCTGCAGTAGCGTAAAGACATAGGTACGCTCCTTCGGCGCCGTATCCTCCACCAGCAAACAGTAAAAGGCGGTATGCGGCACCTTCTGAAAGCCGTTGATGACGGCGGCGATCACAAAAAACCAGAAGTTCTGGGAGACCGCCCAGAGCAGCGTGGCCACGCTCCAGCTCAGCACATCGAAGTAAAGGAGCGCTTTTTTTCGGCCCAAACGGTCCGTTAAATACCCGCTGAGAAACGAGGACAGCACCTGCACAAGCAGACCGATCGAGGTAATCCAGCCGATCCCCGTCTCGGTTACCCCCAGTTGGTACATGTAGATGGAGGTGTACGTCGTGAACATGCTGTAAGGGATTAGAAACAGCGGCTCGTAGACGAGACAGCCCCGCGCATTGCCGGTCAATTGCCGAAACGAAGTTGAACCCATAATATCCTCCGGACATGAAGTATAATTCGTTGCCTAGTCATTATAGCGCACCCGGGGCAGAAGCAGGATAGGAAAGTTGCAGGATTTTTGAAGCGATTCGGAATATGTCGATCCAAGCCCAGGGCTACACCTTCCCGCGCGAATTCGGCCCCTCATCTTCTTGCGCCGCAGCCTCAGGCAAAAGAACGGTAATGGTGGTTCCCCTGCCCACTTCCGACCATACGCTTACCCGGCCCCGATGCGCCTCGACAATCGCTTTCGCAATGCTCATCCCGAGACCCGAGCCGTCCATGCTCTCTTCGGTATTCGTTCCCCGGTAGTAACGCTCGAACAGGTTGCAGCGGGTTTCCTCGTCCATTCCCACGCCTTGATCCGCAACCACGATCGCCGCGCCGCGGGGACGCCTCTCTACCCGGACCTCAACGTTTACCCCATCCGGATTATGCTTCACGGCATTCGTGATCAGGTTATCCATTAACCGCTGCAGCCACTTGGCATTGCCGTCGATGAGCAGCTCCTCTTCACCGCCGATATAGTTGAAATTGGCATCCAGCGTGGCATCGTTGACGTATTTCAGCACGCAGCGGCGCACCAGCTCGTTCAGGTCAAGCCGAATCAGCTCTTGCGGACGGATTTCGCTTCTCAGACGGAAGACGAGCGAGAAGTCATTGATCAGCTCCAGCATGTAGGCGCCTTTCTCCCGGATCACGGTTCCCATCTCACGCAATTCTTCCTGGCTCCAATCCTGCGGCGCGCTCTCCAGCATATAACCGTAGCCCTGAATGGAGGATAACGGCGTGCGCAGGTCATGCGATATCCCGGACATCCATTCTTCCCGATTCCGGTCGAGCCGCTCCCGTTCCCGTTCGGTTTCGGCCAGCTGCTCCGCCATTTTATAAAAGGAATGGATGACTTCTTTGTACAGCTTGTAGCGCATGCGAAGCTTTCCGCTCTTGCGGAAGACCCGCTTCCGGTCCTTCGGCGTCAGCACTTCCTCATAAGCTCCGCTGCCCATCCGCTCGAACCATCCGGTAAACAGCAGCAGCGGACGGCTGTACCGGTATCCATGCCATATCGCCACTCCAAGCGACAGCACAAGCACGCAGATCATCGTCCACAACGCCACGCGAATCAGCTCGTTCATCATCGGCCGCTTCTCCAGCACCCCATCCTGCGGCGTATGATACACCCAGGTGTTGCCGCTGGCCGCATCGCGGTAGACCGCGATATGCGTGGAATACGTGCCCGGCTGCTCCTGCATGGTGATGATCTCCAGCGGATGGTAGCTTACCTTGTTGTCGGAACCCGCCCCAATCGCTTGGACAACGCGGCCCTCCCGGTCAATGACATGCAAATATCCACCCAGACCGGCTAAATCGCGGCGAAGCGGAGCCTCATCCTCCGGCCTCACCCTGCCGCCGTCCTGATAACGGGCAACCCATTCCCGAAGATGATCCGAGCTCTCATCGATGCGTCCGATCAGAAACAATAGCGGCTCCTCATAGGTCAGATCCATCTGCCAATCCATCGTATACTCGCCGAGGCGGCGTTTCTCCTTGATCTCAAGCAAGGTGCTTACCGAGTACGTTGACGGAACATCCGAAGCCGTGTTCGTGGAGTGAATCACGTTTCCCTCCATATCCACCACTTGAAGCCACATATCCTTCTCCTGAAGCAGAAGCTTCCAATATTCCTCCAGCTGCACCTCGCCATTCTCCGTTACCGTCTCCGTCACGATGCTGTTCAAGACGCCTGTCGGAAAGTTGCGCTTGATCTCATCGTCGCTGACATGTTTGATCAAGAAGAATAAGAGCACAATCAGAAAGCAAAACATAAACGCCGAGAAAGCAATTAATTGGTATGTAAAATGGAAGGCGAGCCTTCTGCGCAGCCTCATCGCGCTTTCTCCTTGACCAGCTTGTACCCAAGCCCCCGGACCGTCAGCAGATACTGCGGGTTGCTCGGGTCCTCCTCGATGCGCTCGCGGATGCGGCGGATATGCACCATGACGGTGTTGTCCTCGCCCATGCCGTCGATGCCCCACACCGCTTCGTACAGCTGCGACTTGGAGAATACGACCCCGGGATGCTTGCAAAAATACAGCAGCAGCTGAAAGACCTGCGCCGGACAAGGCACGGGCTCTCCCAGCACCGTCAGCTCGCCTGCGGATTCGTCGACCTTGAACCGGCCGAAATCCCATGCGCGCTGAATCGCCGGCTGTTCTGCCGCGGCGGCCGGCCCAAAGCCGCCCCGGCGCAGACGCGCCTTGATCCTTGCAGCGATCTCCAGCGGATTAAAGGGCTTGGTGACATAATCGTCACCGCCCATCGCAAAGCCGGTCAGCACATCCAGATCCGACGCCTTAGCCGTCAGGAACAGGATGTGCGGGCTGCCATAGGAACGGATCTGCGGACAGAGATCAAATCCCGTGCCGTCCGGCAGCATGACATCCAGCAGCACGATATCCGCTCCGTGCGTTGCGATTTCGCTGAGCGCTTCCTTGCAGCTGGAAGCCGTGTATATTCGGTTAAAGCCTTCCTTGCGCAGCACCATCTGCAGCATTTTCACAATGGAAGGTTCGTCGTCTACGATTAAAATTCGCGTTTGATCCATTTTATCCTCACCCGACATTTATGCTAGCACAGCAACCTTAACAGGAGTTAAACAAATGCTGGAAGTGTTAAGAAAAAGTTAGGATGCCGTTTCCGAGTTATTTCGTTTGGAGCTTTATACTTGGTGTCAGAGGTGATTGACATGAATTCAAATAAACGTTCGACCGCCGTGGATGCGATTCGCGGCTTGAGCTTGCTCGGCATCCTGATGGCCAATATGCTTATTTTCCAGTACGGCATGTTCGGCAAAGACGAGCTGCATTTCTTCCAGCCTTCCACGCTGGACCTGATCAGCCACGACATGCTCAAGGTGTTCGTAGAGGGCAGCTTCATGCCTATCTTTACGTTCCTGTTCGGCTACAGCATGATCAAGATGCGGGAAAGCCTGATCGGCAAGGGGCTTAAATACGGACGTAGCTTCTTCCGCAGGTCGGTTCTTCTGATCGTACTCGGCCTGCTGCATTCCATATTCGTCTGGGAAGGCGATATTCTGCTGTTCTATGGGGGGATCGGCCTCTTCCTGGTGCTGTTTGTGAAACGGAAGGCCAAAACGATTTTGATCTGGGGCATTCTCTTGCTCGCGCTGATGGCCGTCTTCGGGTACGGCTCCATGGAGCCTGCGGCAGGCGGAGCGGAGCGCATGGAGAACTATGTGAAGCAGTCCATCGAAGTCTACGGGAGCGGCACGTATGGCGAGATCCTAAACTTCCGATCAACCGAGGAAATGCCCATCGACCTCCCGGACTGGCTGATGCTGCTGGTGATCCTGATTGCCCCGCTGATGAGCGCGCCGATGTTCCTGTTCGGCATGGTCGCCGCGAAACGCGGGCGCTTCCTCCATCCGTCCATGGAGATCAAGCTGTATTTAAGATGGTCGCTGCTCATTCCGGTCGGGCTTGGGCTGAAAACCGCAGGCGTTATGCTAGAATCCACGAACAACTGGAGCGGCGTCCTGATGATGCTCGGCGGCCCCCTGCTCGCACTGGGGTATCTCCACCTGTTCGCATCCTTATACGCCTTCTCGTCCAAACAATCGGTGGTGATCCGGGCGTTTGAAGCGGTGGGGCGAATGTCGTTAACGAACTATCTGACGCAAAGCGTGGTGTGCGTATTAATATTTTACGGCTTCGGATTCGGCATGTTCGGCAAACTCGGCGTGCTGCAGGGAGCGCTGCTGGCGATCCTCATCTATGCCGTGCTGGCAACGGCCAGCCTGCTCTGGTTGAAACGGTTCCGCAGCGGACCGGTTGAACGGCTGCTCCGTATAGGCACCTACTGGTCGTGGAGCGGAAGGGCAAAACCTAAAGCGGCAGCCCCGGCTTCCGCCGTACCTGCGGCAGAGCTCCCGGCTGAAGGTCCCCCCGCGACCTGAGTTTTCCTTCTCTCGGGCATGAAACCAGGGTTATCCCGGTCCCCTTAGATGAAATCGGTTCTTTCGTTCATGTATAATGGACGTACAAGAACGAGCAAGACATTTCGGGAATTATTCCGCTCATAAACCGAAGGAGGATTACGTATATGCTGGTTGTTACAAACTCGATCAAGGTCAAGCCGGGCTTCGGACAAGAAATCGCGCAGCGGTTCGCTGAAGCGAAGGGCGTTCAGGAGATTGAAGGATTCGTGCGGATGGAAGTATGGCATGAAGCCAAGGAAGGCGCAGAGGCCGAGGAGCTGAAGGTCTCTACGGTATGGGAAGACGAGGAGGCGTTCAAGCGCTGGACTTCCAGCGAATCGTTCCGGCAATCCCACGGTCAGGGCCGCAACGAGAATATTTTGGGTGCATCCTTGAACAAATACGAGCTGCTGATCAGTCATAAGAAGTAAGCGAGACATTGAATCCGGCAACCGGATTCAGGCTGTCTTTAGACTCCTGCGAACAAGATGCAGCCCGGGTATTGGCCCGGCTGGATCTTTTTTGCGTATAATTGACCGTGTGGCAACCATTTTTGCATGCTGACGGATTCGCTGCAAAGCTCCCCACGGGGAAGTTATTCGTTAAACGTTAATCCCGGCAGCAATTCGGGGTTATGGGAGCGTCCCAGCTCCACCATGTACGCGTTCAGTTCGGGCAGCTCCGGGCCTGTCAATATATACGACTCCCCATCCACCTGAAACTCGCTCGCCACGCGAATCTGCTGCTCGCCCTGCACGACATCCATAAAGAACAGAAACCCCGATTCCTCGTTACCCGCCATCCGTTTGGCTTGAAGGGTATCCACCCGTTTCATGATCGGCTCAATGTCCTGTTCCTGGTCGAGCACCATCCGCGTGCCATCCCCATACACGACTTGAATGGCTTTTACCTTCGCTGCGTCCAGCTTCATCAGTTTCTTAACCGAATACAATCGTTGGTCCGCAGATCCGCTATCCTCGTTAATTCCGCTGCAGCCGGCGATACCCAAAACAACGAGCATTCCCACCATGATCAACACGAGTTTACTGGACATCCCTCATCCCCCCAATACGAAAATCTCACAACCCCTGCCCGTTCCAAGTCTTCAAAATCTTCAAATAGGATCACAACGAAATGGTTATATTAAGCACGATCAGGCAAGCCACATTCTAAACGAAAGGAGTCTATATCCTATGGAAAGCACGCATGATTTCGTGGAAAAAATGAACGAGAACGCGGAGAAAGCCCGTCGCAACAAAGAGAATCACGGCAAAGGAACGCCAAGCGACAAGCTGCCAACCAAACAGCACGGCACCAAGAAATAGAATGACGTTTACCGCGATCCTCCTAGGATCGCGGCTATAGATGCCGGGGAGCTCCCATGGTACTGTTACCCGTGTCGCAATCCCTACTACATATGGATTACAGGCCTTCGGATGCCTGCTTCAGCAAAGAAGCCAGCGCTGCGTAGTCGACCTGCTGCCCGGCCGATATTTTGATGGTCTTTCGCTCAGGCGGCCCCTCGAACAGCGTATCGGGCCATTCCAGCCCTTCCGCATTGAAAATCGTAAAACTCACGGCGCTCTTCGCGACGCTGATTACCGCCGCGTATTTTCCGTTTTTCAGAAAATGCGGTTTTTTATATTGAAGCCGTTCCTCGACGTCCGGGATCGTATTGTGCACGAGCTCCCGAAGCCGCTCGCTGACTTCGACCTTCCAGGTATCGCTGATGGCTGCCATGTAATCCGTTACCTCTTGATTCATCTTATTGGCTCCTTCTGTATCGTAGTATGGTATTTTTCAAATGTAAATGGATTTCAATTCCGGATTGCTGCTTCCGGCAGCTCTAGGCTCAGGCCTGATGAACCATCTGCCAAGTCATGCCGTACCGGTCTACCACTTCGCCGTAATAGGCTCCCCAAGGCTGCAGGGCAAAAGGATACTTCTCGGTCCCCCCATCGCTAAGATGGCGATAAGCAGCGCGGGCCTCTTCCTCGTGATCGAACGTGATGGCCAGCCCCATGCTCGTGCTCTTGCCGGTTTCTTGAAAAGCGTCGGTGAGGATCAGCTGATTGCCGCCGGCCAGCGTCAACGACATATGCATGACTTTATCCTGATGGGCTTCCGGTATTCCCGGCATGTCTTTGAATGTAGTCAATACACCGATCTCTCCGCCAATCGCCTGCATGTAGAATTCGGCCTGGCCTCTTGCATCCTCGGAAATAATAAAAGGTACCATTCGTGCTTGCATGTTCATCTTCCTCTCGGTTCGATTTTTTGTTTTATATCTAAATGACGAACGAGATTTGACGTAATCGACACGACTTTCATATTTTTTCGGATTTTTTAAAAAAATCCTGCAAAGCGTATCTCAAGGGGCCGCTCGCAGGCATTCTGCCGCGCGGTCAAGGAGCAGTGCCCGCTCCCTCTGATTATCCGTCAGCGATGCGGCCAGCTTGAACTCCGCGCAGGCTTCGTCCAGGCGACCCAGCTTAAAGAGCATGTCACCCCTCACGCTAGGGAGAAGATGATACCCCTTCAAGGCAGGCTCGCTTCGCAAAATGTCCACGATCTCAAGGCCGATCTCCGGGCCGAAAGCCATGGAAAGGGCCACGGCCCGGTTCAATTCCACGATCGGCGAGGGAGACACCTGCGCCAATGCCTCATACAGCGCGGAGATCCGAATCCAGTCGGTCTCTGCGGCACTGGGCGCTCCGGCATGGCATGCGGAGATGGCTGCCTGAATAGCGTAAGGCCCAGTCATTCCGCCCAACTGCTCGATTCGCTCCAGAGCGGCAAACCCCCGCCGGATCAATAAATAATCCCATAATGCCCGATTCTGATCCATGAGCAGTACAGGCTCGCCCTGCGCATTGACCCGTGACTTGAACCGGGAGGACTGAAATTCCATCAACGCGACCAATCCGTGCACCTCGGCCTCCGTCGGCGCGATCTCCGCAACCACCCGTCCGATCCGAAGCGCTTCCTGGCACAGCAGCGGGCGAATCCACTGGCTGCCCGATGAAGCGGCGTATCCCTCATTAAACATAAGGTAGATCACCTCGAGGACTGATGCTAATCGCGGCTTCAGTTCGGTTCCCTGGGGAATCTCGAATGCAACCCGGGTCGCGGACAGCGTCCGTTTGGCACGAACGATTCGCTGCGCGATCGTCGGTTCCGGCACAAGATAAGCGCGGGCGATCTCCGCTGTCGTCAACCCGCCGAGCAGACGCAGCGTCAGGGCTACGCGCGCCTCGGGGGACAGAACCGGGTGGCAGGTCATAAAGATCAGCCGCAGAAGATCGTCGTTCACTTCTCCCGTCTCCGGCACCTCCATTTCCGAATCCATTCGGGCATCCATTTCGCGTCCCAACAGCTCATACTTCCGATCGCGCACCTTATTCCGGCGCAGCAAGTCCAGCGCTTTGCGCTTTGCCGCGGTCATAAGCCATCCGCCGGGGTTATCCGGTATTCCGTCATTCGGCCACCGTTCCAGCGCTGTAATGAGCGCATCCTGAGCCAGATCCTCGGCGAGGCCGATGTCACGGACCATCCGGGTCAGGTAGGCAATGATTTTGGAAGATTCGATTCTCCAGATGGCCTCGATCGTACGATGGGTATCAGCCGCCGACATTATGGATTCTGCCTTTGGATGTGTTCGCGCATTTCATATTGCTTGGCCTGCGCTTCCGGGTCCTGCGACAGCTCTGTCGGTTCGAATACCTGACGGAGCTCGATCTGCCCCGCGCCGAAGCCGTGCGGATCAGGCATGCGTTTGGCCCACTCGATCGCCTCTTCCCTCGTTTTCACTTCGATCAAGGTATACCCCGCGATCAGCTCCTTCGCTTCCGTAAAGGGACCATCGGTGATTTTCGGCTTGCCTCCCGGCTCCGGATAAGAAATCCGGATGGCGCCCGAGCTTGGGTGAAGCCCATCCGCAGCAAGCAGCACGCCCGCCCTGGCCAGCTCCATGTTGTACCTCATCATGGCATCCAATTGCTCTGCGCTTGGCAGCACGCCTGCCTCGGAATCCTCAGTTGCTTTCACGATCATCATAAATCTCATGTTTCTTCCCCTCCTGGTTATCGTTGCTTTCGCTTAAATTTTTCGTCCTATGCTTAACCAACGAATAGAGTTTCCCCTAATCGACAAACGCTTCACTTTTTTCAATAAAAAAATAATAAGTAACAACCATTTCGTTATTGGACCGTGTATTCCTGTTGAAAAACATTCGGCTCCACGAAAAAAAGACCAATCAAGACGAACGCTTGATTGGTCGATGGAGGGGCGATTATCCTTATCCAAGCCCGTTCCTATGGCAGGCAGTTCATCCCATGGACTTAGCCCGCTCCCGATACGTCTTATTTTTTGCCCGATTGCCGCAGGCCTTCATTGAGCACCACTTGCCCGTTCCCGGCCTGGAGCGGTCAACAAATATCCACTGGCAATCCGCGGCTGTGCACACTCTCAATCTGTTCCACACGTTGTTCTCACGAAGCCGGAATACCAGAATCAGCAGTCGGGCCAAGCCCCCTCTTCCTTGTGCATCCACTGGCTCAATGGCGTCAGAGGCTTCACTGAAGCAATAGGCGAACCGGAATCGGCCGGCTGCACGGTTTAACGCTTGGAAGCCGGCTTCCTTGTGGTCATGTATATTATTCGGAATGGCTGCCCTTAAGCCGCCCCGCAGATCGCGGGCCAAAGCCAGATCCTCTTCGGATACGGCGTCCTGTTTCAGAATAAAGCCGTTTTTTAACAGCCATGTACGCAGATCGTCCGCGGTAGAAAGCAGCTCCAAACCCGGATCCCCCTCATACCGCATCCGTTTATCATGGGTGTTGATAAAATCGGCGATGATTTCGAGCTGCTCAAATTCATTTCCCACAACAAACAAACCTCCTATTGATTTCCCTACAACAAACCAGTAAAGTGTATTTATCGGTTAGCTAACCGTTTATAATATTTTAATGGTCATCACATTAAAAGAAAGCACCCCTGCTCCATTTTTATCTATTCTGCTGCAAGTCTGCTGGTATCAGTATACCAGACTCCCATTCTTCCTAAGAGGTGAAGCGAATGAATATCCAACCGTTTTCTTTTCAAATCGAGTCCGCTGCCATCGACGATTTATATCGGCGCCTGGACATGACCCGGTGGCCTGACGAAATCCCCGGCGGAAATTGGAATTATGGCATCCCCCTTGATTTCATGAAGGACATGGTCGCCTACTGGAGGCATGAATTCGATTGGGGAGCCTTCCGGCGCTCCATTCAGGCTTATCCGAATTATATCGCCCAAATCGATGGAATCGATATTCACTTTATACATATCAAAGGCAGCGGAGAACACTCCGTCCCGCTCCTTATTGCTCATGGTTGGCCGAGCTCCTTCTATGAAATGCTGGAACTTATCCCATATCTTATGAATCCTGGGCAATTCGGCGGGCGTGCGGAAATTTCCTTTGACGTTGTCATACCGTCTATCCCGGGCCATGGGTTCTCCGGCATTCCTCTGCGTCCGGGCTTTGAGGACCGTCAGGCCGGGGAACTGCTCATGAAATTAATGACAGGGCTTGGTTATGAACGATTCGGCGCGCATGGCTACGATATCGGTGCCAGCATCCTCGGACTTATGTGTCTTGACCATCCCGACCGGTTCATCGGCTACCATACCACCTCGCCTGGGAACCCAAGTCCCTATGTGGATTCGTCTTCCTCGCTGTCCGATGAGGAGACTGCATTCCTCGAATATCAGAAGCAATGGGGACGCGAGGAGGGCGCTTACGCCCATATCCTGGGCACACGCCCACAGACCGCGGCCTATGGTTTGCATGATTCGCCCGTAGCGCTGGCCGCGTTCATTCTGGAAAAATGGCACTACTGGACCTCTCCCGAGGATGATAACGTCTTGCAGCATTTCAGCAAGGAGCAGCTCATGGCCAACGTCTCCATTTACTGGCTGACCCAGAGCATCAATGCCTCGAACCGTTATTATTATGAAGGCAAGCATACGAGGTGGCCGGGGCCCGAAGAGTTTTCGCCTGTACCGCACGGAGTCACCTTAACCGCTCAGCGGAACGAGCGTCCGCCCCGGACATTCGTGGAGCGGATATTTCCGAATGTGATCCACTGGAAGGATCTGAATGCTGGCGGGCATTTCATTGCCGCGGAACAACCCTCCTGGATTGCCGAGCAAATCACGGCATTCTTCAAGCAGCTTTGCGATACGCCGCAGGAGGCACTATAATTTTACGACTAACGAAACAAGGACATCCCCGCTCCGGTACCGAAATGATTAACTACCATTTCTCATGAATGCGGTGACCTCTTATGAACACTAAGATCCCGAACCGGATCCATATTATCGGCTCCGTCGGCAGCGGCAAGACAACGCTTGCCCGGAAGCTGTCCGCCCAGTTTAATCTCCCTTATTATGAGCTCGACAATGTCGTATGGGAGCGGGCCGAGCCGGACGATATCAGGAGGTGTGAGGCGGATCGGGACGCGCTATTGCTAAGCATCGTGAACACGAATGGCTGGATCATCGAGGGCGCTCATCTGAAATGGGTCAGCCCCAGCTTCCGCCATGCGGATCTTATCGTTTTCCTGAACCCGTCTTACTCTACAATAACCTACCGGATCATCACAAGGTTCATCAAGCAACGACTGCGACTTGAACAAGCGCACTATACCCCTACTTGGGACATGCTCAAAAAAATGTTCGATTGGAGCGCCTCCTATCAGCGGGAGGGCAGATATCAGATTCGGGACACGCTTGCGGATTATCCCGGCAAAGTGGTCGTCGTGAAGAGCCATGAACAACTCATGCAGGAGCTTAAGCAGCGGATGCCCTCCATAGAACACCAAGGAAGGACCTCCGGTTAACCGGAGGTCCTTCCCACTTAGAAAATATCCATGCTGAGATACCGTTCTCCCGTATCCGGGGCAATGCAGACAACCCGCTTCCCTTCCCCCAGCCGCTTCGCTACGCGAAGGGCCGCGAATACCGATGCGCCGGAGGATGGGCCTACCAGTATTCCTTCCTTGCGGGCCAAATTCCGAGCGGTCTGCAATGCATCCTCGTCGGCGATCTGGATAATCTCGTCATATACGCTTGTATTCAGGATCTTTGGTACGAAGCCCGGGCTTGTGCCCACGAGCTTGTGCGGTCCCGGCTGTCCGCCGGAGAGCACGGGCGAGCCCTGCGGCTCGACCACCGCGATATGCAGGTTCGGCAAAGACTTCCTCAGCTCTTCCCCGGTTCCGGTTACGGTGCCTCCCGTTCCCGCCGTCGCCACGAAGGCGTCCAGCCGCCCTTCCATCTGTTCCATTATTTCCGGTGCTGTCGTCACCCTGTGAATGTCCGGGTTGGCCGCATTCTCGAACTGCTGCGGAATGAAGCTGCCCGGAATCTGCTCCCTAAGCTCGAGCGCCTTGGCAATCGAGCCCGGCATGCGTTCGCTGCTCGGTGTCAGCACGACCTCCGCACCGTAGGCCTTCAGGATATTAATTCGTTCCTTGGACATGTTGTCCGGCATAATCAAGATGGCCCGATAACCCTTGGCGGCTGCAATCATCGCCAGGCCGATGCCGGTATTCCCGCTCGTCGGCTCGATAATGGTGCCTCCCGGTTGGAGCAGGCCCTGCTCCTCCGCGGTATGAATCAGATTGTAGGCCGCACGGTCCTTCACGCTGCCGGAAGGATTGAATCTCTCAAGCTTTACATAGACGTCGGCTGATCCTTCCGGCACTAGCCGCCGTAGTTTCACCATTGGCGTCTGACCGATCATATCAACTACACTATTATAGATCTCCATGATGTTGATCTTCTCCTTTTATATATGTGAAGTCATTCTGCGTTAAACCATATGACTCACAAAGACAATAAGCTTACTCGGATTATAACAAAAACGTTGATCGACGTACATTCACAGATGACAGACCGCATTTAGAGGAAGTTTTTCTTGCGATATCAGGAAGAACATGCTTTGAAGTTGA